>NZ_VJZC01000763.1 GCF_009377185.1 Streptomyces spongiae | reverse complement strand
GTGCCGCCGTGGCCGCCGCGGCCGTCGGCACCCTGCTCGCCCCCACACCGGCGCAGGCCGCGCCGAACGCCTCCCCCGACCGGGCCCGCGCGATCGCGAAGCGGATGATCGACGACTCGGCCCAGTACCACTGCTTCGCCAGGGTCGTCGACCGGGAGAGCGACTGGCGCGTGACCGCGTCCAACCCCTCCAGCGGCGCCTACGGTCTCGTCCAGGCCCTGCCCGGCTCGAAGATGGCCTCCGCGGGCCCGGACTGGAGAACCAACCCGGCCACCCAGATCAAGTGGGGCCTGAAGTACATGAAGCACCGCTACAGCAGCCCGTGCGGCGCGTGGAGGTTCCTGCGGGCGAACGGCTGGTACTGACCGGCCCGCACGGCCCGGCACCACGCCGCCGTCGTCATGGCAGCCGCAAAGGCAACAACGCGCACGGTCAAGGATGAACCAAGCTTGCGGCGACGCTCCGGGCGAGCGAACAAAAGAAGTCGCAAAGAGCGTCAAGAAATAACGGTGGCGCACCGAAACGCACAACAGGCGAGGGATACTCGAAGAAGCGGATGGCTCAGCCATGCATCTGGTCCGAAGACCACGGTCAGAATTTGGTAAGAGGTGTACATGCGCGTCCTCGTCATGCACAGCCTTTCCGATTCATTTGTGCGCTATGCCGAAAGCATCGACCACGACGAACATGAGGTGACATACGTCAGCACGCCGGCGCGGAGGGCGACATTACCGCCCGGAGTGCGAGCACTCGTGGTCGAGCGCTCCGACGACGAAGACACCGCGACGGCCGTACTGTCCGCGATCAAGGGCCTCCCCGAGCCGGACACGGTCGTCGCCCTGTCCGAGTTCGATCTGGTTCCCGCGGCACAGGTCCGTGAGGAACTGGGCGTCCCCGGCCCACGCGTGGACGACGCGCTCACCGTCCGGGACAAGCTGGTGATGAAGTCGGCGGTGGCGGCGGCGGGTCTGCGGACCCCGCGATTCGCCTCGCTGGACCAGGCGCTCGACCTGGGCGCCGCCTCGCTGCCGTGGCAGGGCCGGACCGTGCTCAAGCCGGTGGCCGGCGCCTCCAGCAAGGAGACCCACACCTTCGCGTCGCCGTCCGAGGCGTTACAGGCGGTGCGCGACGGTGAAGTGAGGTGCTCGGCGACGGACTTCCAGATCGAGGAGTTCGTCGTGGGGCCCATCCTCCACATCGACGGCCTGCTGACAGCGGGCGAGCCGGTCGTCATCCAGGCGAGCCGCTACATCGGAACCTGTCTGGACTACGCCCGCGGGCAACCCCTGGGCTCCGCTCAGACGGACACCGAACCCGACCTCGTCGACTGGGCGCTGAGATGCCTGAAGGCGGTCGGTGTCGAGAGCGGCCCCTTCCATCTCGAAGCCATCGAAACCGCCCGCGGCCCGGTGTTCCTGGAGGTCGGAGCACGGTGCGGCAGCGTCGGCGTGGTGGACGCGTTCGAACGGGCCACCGGCGTCCGGTTGCCGGGTGCGGCGGTCCGCCTACAGGTCGACGGGGCGTCCGCCCTTCCGAGACCTCGGCTGCCGGGCCCCGGGGAACGGTACGGCTGGTTCCTCCTCCCGGGCCACACCCTCGGCTCCGCCTACTGCCGGATCAGCGGTGAACAGGGGTTCCGGCACGACCCGTTGGTGCGCCACTGGGAACAGCGCCGGGAGGACGAGCCCCTCAGGAACGCGGCCTCCTACGCGTACCGCAACGTCCCCCTCGGTGGGCTGCTCGGTCCGGGCTCCCACTCCGCCCTGGAACGGTTCATCACGCAGTTGTTCAAGTCGGTGCGGGTCGATCCGGCCTCACCACCCCTTCGGTAAGAGCGCAGACGACTTCGCGTGGAGGTGCAGTGAGCACGACGCAAGCCCTGTACGGCGCGACCCGCAGCCAGTTGAGCGAGCTCGGGCTGCCGGACAGCGACACCGAGCCGGCCGACTCGATGCTGGCCTTCCCCGACGGGAGCCACTTCCGGATCGAGGTGCCGACCGTCAACTCCGCCGACGCCGCGGCTCGGTTACTGTCCGAGAGCCGCCGGCGCGGCTTCACGATCAACCGGATCACCGAGACGTTCGGCATGTTCCGCCACACGGCCGCCGAGGTGCGACGGTACGTCGACCTCGGCAAGGAGTACGGCGCCGAGATCCTGATGTCCGTCGGCCCGCGTGCCCCGTACGACATCGGCGGCGGCGTGCAGACCCCGGAGGGAACGCGGATCGGATACCGCCTCCGGGGGCAGGAGCAGGTGGTACGTGCCGTCGAGGATGTGAAGCGCGGGATCGGGCTCGGGGTGCGCGGGTTCGTCGTCTACGACGAGGGGCTCCTCTGGGTGCTCAGCCGGCTGCGGACGGCCGGCTGGCTCCCGGCCGACATCCATCTGAAGGTGTCGGCCCACTGCGGCCACGGGAACTGCGCGTCGGCGCAGATGGTGGAAATGCTCGGCGCGAACAGCTTCAACCCGGTGCGCGATCTCACGCTCCCGATGATCGGTGCCATCCGAACGGCCATCTCGATCCCCATCGACGTCCATGTGGACAACCCCAGACTCTCCGGCGGTTTTGTCCGTACTTTCGACGCCCCGGAATTCGTGAGGGTCGCGGCACCCGTCTACTTGAAAACGGGGAACAGTGCATTGGAGGGACACGGAACAAAACCAACCGGTGAACAGATAGACGACATTCTCACTCAGGTAGAGATCGTTTCCGAATTCCTCGACAAGTACTGTCCGCAGGCGCGTCAGTCCCCCGCAGGAGAACGTGTCGTCAATGGTCAGCGGTACTGATCGGAACGGCCTGCTGAAGCAGG
Source organism: Streptomyces spongiae (assembly GCF_009377185.1). Classification (GTDB taxonomy): domain Bacteria; phylum Actinomycetota; class Actinomycetes; order Streptomycetales; family Streptomycetaceae; genus Streptomyces; species Streptomyces spongiae. The sequence continues at coordinate 1,253 of NZ_VJZC01000763.1, read as the reverse complement.
CCGAACCGGTGAAACTGGGAAGCAGTTTCTGGCGCCTGTGGTGGGCCAACGCGATCAACAGCGTCGGCGACGGAGCCTTCACGGCCGCGATGCCTCTGCTGGCCGTGACCGTCACCAAGGACCCCCAGCAGATCGCGGTCGTCTCCGCCGCCGGCTACCTGCCGTGGTTACTCGTCTCGCTGCCGGCCGGGGCGATCGTCGACCGCCACGACCGGGCGGCACTGATGTGGCGCTGCCAGGCCTTCCAGGCCGTGATCGTCACGGGGGTGGCGGTCGCGGCGGTGACGGACCGGGTGTCCGTCCCCGTGCTGGCCTCGGCCGGTTTCCTGCTGGGCAGCGCCCAGGTCGTCATCACCAACGCGGCACAGTCCGTACTGCCGCAGGTCGTTCCCCCCAAGCTGTTGCAGCGGGCCAACAGCAACCAGTACGTCATCCAGACCGTGGGTGAGTCCTCCGTCGGTCCGCCGCTCGGCAGTCTGCTCTTCGCCGTCTCGGCCGCCCTGCCGTTCGGCGTGGACGCGGTGTCCTTCGTCCTGTCCGCCGCGCTGCTGGCCATGCTGCCGCGCACCACCGTGCCCTCCACCGGACGGCCGCCCATGCGCGTGGAGATGGCCGAGGGACTGCGCTGGCTGACCCGGCACAGACTCCTGCGCACCCTCGCCGTCCTGTTGGGCGTCAACACCTTCTGCAACCGGCTGGGCTTCGCGACCCTGGTCCTGTACGCCACGCAGACTCTCGGGCTCAGCGACCGCCAGTACGGCCTGATGCTCGTCGGCGAGGGTGTGGGCAGTGTCCTCGGCGGCCTGGTCAATGTCTGGATCGCCAGGCGGCTGGGCTCCGTCCCCGCCTTCGCCCTGGCGCTCGGGGCGAACGCCGCCATCTACGCCGGAATGGGGCTCGTTCCCAACGGTGCCGCTCTCGCGGTGATGCTGGCGCTGTGCGGCTTCGTGATCACCGTGTCCAGTGTGGTCACGGTCAGCCTGCGCCAGCAGATCACTCCCGGTGCGCTGCTGGGCCGTGTCAACAGCGTGTTCCGCATGCTCGGTTGGGGCCTGATGCCCCTGGGCGCGGTGGTCGGCGGGTTCGTGGCACAGCACCTGGGACTGCGAGCGCCGTTCCTCTTCGCCGGCGGCATCCGCGTCCTGGTGCTGCTGGCCGCGCTGCCCGTCCTCCTCACCGAAACGCGGTCCGTACGGGAAGAGCTCTAGGTTCCGCCGCCGCCCTCTCGACCGCCCTCTCGCCCACCCTCCCCC
>NZ_VJZC01000762.1 GCF_009377185.1 Streptomyces spongiae | reverse complement strand
CCCCCAGACCCCCGTATCGGCCTGCGGCCTCGTCCTCAAACGCCGGACGGGCTGGGGGTGCCCGCACGGCCTTGACGTGATCCGCGCCGGACGGGCTGGGTGGAGGCGCGTCGTTCACCGACTGGCCCACAATGGCCCGGTGACCGACCTCGCCCCCACCGACTCCTTCGCCGCCCTTCTCACCCCCGAGGGCCTGGCCCTTCTCGATGAGGTGCGTGGCAACGAACCGGCGGCCGAGCTGGGCGTCGCGACCCGGCTGCGGCGTGAGCACCCGGCCGGCCTCGTCTCGGCGGCGCTCGCGCAGGCTCGGCTGCGGCAGCGGGCGGTGGCGAAGTTCGGGGCGGCGGACGCGGAGCGGATGTTCTTCACGCCGAACGGGGTCGAGCAGTCCACGCGCACGTCGGTGGCGACGTACCGGGCGGCGCGGTTCGCGGCGCTGGGCGTGCGGTCCGTCGCCGACCTGTGCTGCGGCATCGGCGGTGACGCGATCGCGCTGGCCCGCGCCGGGATCCGGGTCCTGGCCGTCGACCGGGACCCGCTGACGGTGGCGGTGGCACGGGCGAACGCGGCGGCACTCGGCCTGTCCGAGCTGATCGAGGTGCGGGAGGCCGACGTCACGGACGTGGACGTCGCCTCGTACGACGCGGTCTTCGTGGACCCCGCGCGGCGCGGCGGCCGGGGCCGCGTCTTCGACCCGGAGGCGTACTCACCGCCGCTCTCCTGGGCGGTCGGGACGGCCCTGAAGGCGCCCCGCGCCGCACTGAAGATCGCCCCAGGTGTCCCCCACGAGACGATCCCCGCCGAGGCCGAGGCCGAGTGGATCTCGGACGGCGGGGACGTGAAGGAGGCGGTGCTGTGGTTCGGCACGGAGCCCGGGGCCGTGCGGGCCACACTCCTGCCCGGACCGCGCACGCTGCTCGGCCGCGGGCTGCCCGACCCGTCGGTCCGGCCGCCGGGCCCCTACCTGTACGAGCCCGACGGCGCCGTCATCCGCGCGCACCTGGTGGCCGAGGTGGCGGCGGAGTTCGACGGCGGGCTGCTCGACCCCCACATCGCCTACATCACCGCGGACACCCTCCGCCCGACCCCGTACGCCGCCGCCTACGAGATCACCGACCACCTCCCCTTCAACGTCAAGAAGCTGAAGGCGCTCGTGCGGGAGCGGGAGATCGGCGTGCTGACGGTCAAGAAGCGGGGGTTCGCCGTCGAGCCGGAGGAGCTCCGCAAGAAGGTCAAGCCGCACGGCCCCCACTCGGCCACCGTCTTCCTGACCCGGATCGCGGACGCGCCCACGATGCTGATCGGTCGCCCGGTCACCATGAGCGGCCGCACTACGTGAGCGACTCCCACAGCTCGCTCGCCTCCGGCTCGTCCGCCACCACGCGGTTGGGGTTCGACGGGGCCTGGACCACCGGCATCGTCACCGTCCTGAGGTCGGCCGAGGTCAGGTTCTTCAGGCTCTGGCCGAGGCTGATCAGTTCGCTCAGGGAGTCCAGGCCGGTGTCCGTCGTCAGGCTGCCGGTGACCGCGTCGGCGACCCGGTACAGCTTGGTGGGGCTGGTCAGCAGGCTGGTCGAGGAGATCTGGTCGAGCAGGGCCTTCACCAGTTTCTGCTGGAGCCCTATGCGGCCCAGGTCGCTGCCGTCACCGATGCCGTGGCGGGTGCGGGCGAGGGCCAGCGCCTTCTCGCCGTCCAGGTGGTGGGTGCCGGCCTCCAGTTTCAGGTGGCTGTCCTCGTCGTCGATGTCCTCGTCCGTCGTGACGGTCACCCCGCCCAGCGCGTCCACCAGCTTGGCGAAGCCCGAGAAGTCGATCTCGATGTAGTGGTCCATACGGATGCCGGTCAGCGACTCGACCGTCTTCACCGCGCAGACCGGACCGCCCACCGAGTAGGCGCTGTTGAACATCGTGCCGTACGCCACCTCCGTGGAACCGCCCGTGGACAGGGGGCAGGACGGGCGCGTGACCAGCGTGTCGCGCGGGATGCTCACCACCGTCGCCTCGGTGCGGCCCTCGTCGACGTGGACGACCATCGCCGTGTCGGACCGGGCACCCCCGCTGTCCCCGCCGCCGAGCTTGGCGTTCTCCTTGCCGCTACGGGAGTCAGAGCCCAGGACCAGGATGTTCAGCGCACTACCGGCCAACGGTGCGGCGGACGACGACGGGCTCGGCACCGCGACAGGCGGGCGGTCCTCGCCGAGCGCGCTGTTGATGTCGACGCTCTTGATGTTGTCGTTCAGATGCCAGTACGCCCAGCCGGCCGTCCCCGCACCCAGCACGAGCACCCCGGCGAGAGTCAGGCCGGCGGCCTTCAGTAACCCAGGCCGCCGGCCCACCCGTCTGCCGGCCGCTCCGCCGTCATCTCCACGTTCGCCACTTCGCACAGTCACACGCAGGAACGTAAGTCCGAATTATTACGAGCAGAGATGTCCGACCGACATTCTTCGGAAATTCTCAGACTTCTCATCCCAGCGTGCTTCTCATCCCAGCGTGACGGTGGGCAGCGGATTGCTCCCGCTCCAGTTCGCGTTGAAACCGAAGGTCACCGAACCACCGTTGGGCACGGTCCCGTTCCACGACGCGTTCGTGCAGCTCACCGCCGCGCCCGTCTGTGCGCACGTCGCGCTCCATGCCTGGGTGATCTGCTGGCCCGCGCCGTACGTCCAGTTGACCCGCCAGGAGGAGAGGGACGCCCCGGAGCAGGCGATCCTCACCTGCCCCGTGAACCCGGTGTTCCACTGGCTGGTGACGCTGTACGTCGCCGTACAGGCACCCGTAGGCGGCGGTGTCGTCGTGCCGCCGAGAGCTGTCGCGATGCCGGAGTACGCCGGTTTCGGGGCGTAGTTCTCGTCGTACGGCGTCGCCGCTCCCTGGCCGGGGAAGGTGTCCGGGATCCACGAGTCGGAGTCCGTGAAGCCCCAGACGGTGGCTCCGGTGCACCGGCTCACCGCGACGCACGCCTTCACCACGGCCTCGTAGTCGGTCCGCTGCTGGGCCAGCTTGGCCTCGGTTGCCGGGAGTTGCATCCGGATGTCCAGCTCGGTGATGGCCACGTCCACGCCGAGGTCGGCGAAGCGCTGGATGTTCTGCTGGAGACTGGACGGAACCTGGCCCAGGATCAGGTGGGCCTGCAGTCCCACGCCGTCGATCGGGACGCCGCGCTCCTTCAGGGACTTGACCAGGTTGTACAGCGCCGTGCTCTTCGCGTTGACGCCCTCGACGTTGTAGTCGTTGATGTAGAGCTTGGCGCTCGGGTCGGCGGCGCGGGCGGCGGTCAGGGCCTGGGCGATGTAGTCGGCGCCGAGGCCGTTGTACCAGAGGGTCTGGCGGTAGGTGCCGTCCTCGTTGAACGGCTCGTTCACCACGTCCCAGGCGGCCAGCCGACCCTTGTAGCGGCCCACCTCCAGCGCGATGTGGTCGTTCATCAGCTGGCTCAGCTGGGCGGAGGTCCAGGTGCCGTTCGTCAGCCAGCTCGGGTTCTGGCTGTGCCAGACGAGGGTGTGGCCGCGCACCTGCTGCCCGTGTGCCTCCGCGAAGTCGACGATCTGGTCGGCCTCGGTCCAGTTGAAGGTGCCTCGGGTGGGCTCGACGGAGCCCCACTTCATGGCGTTGCCGGGGGTGAGGGAGTTGAACTCCGCCCCCGCGATCTGGCCGTACGTGCCCGTGAGTTTGGAACCGGTGACCGCCGTTCCGATGACCTTGCCCTTGGCGTCGGCGAGGTCGCGCAGCGGGGGGTCGGCGGCGTGGGCGGGCGCGGCGACCAACAGTGCGGTGAGCGCTGCCGCGCCGGTGAGCAGGGTGGTGAGGCGGTGGCGTAACGAGGATCTGGAGGTTCTCATGGGGGTGCCTCCGAAAGTTTCGGTCGTGCAACCGATTGACTTCGGAGGAGTGTGGGGGCGGATACGAGAGCCGTCAACCTCCGGTGCCGCGTGTGTCTCGTCTGCCCCATTGCGGTTGGTGGGCGGCTGCGAGTTCGTCGTGGCTTGTCGCGCAGTTCCCCGCGCCCCTTAAAAGCACAACCGCGCGCCCGGCGACACAACGTACCGCCACCCACACCGCACCCCGAAC
>NZ_VJZC01000761.1 GCF_009377185.1 Streptomyces spongiae | reverse complement strand
GCTCCTGGAGTTCGTACGCGCGCAGCTTGGACAGCAGGCCGATGCCGCGGCCCTCGTGGCCGCGCAGGTAGACGACCACGCCCCGGCCCTCGGCCGCGATGCGCTCCAGGGACGTCTCCAACTGGGGGCCGCAGTCGCAGCGCAGGGAGTGGAAGACGTCGCCGGTGAGGCATTCGGAGTGGACGCGGACGACGACGTTCTCGCCGTCGCCGAGGTCGCCGTGGACGAGGGCGACGTGTTCGACGCCGTCGACGGTGGAGCGGTAGCCGTACGCCGTGAACTCGCCGAAGGCGGTGGGCAGCTGGGTCTTCGCCTCGCGGCGGACGGTGGGCTCGGAGGTGCGGCGGTAGGCGATCAGGTCCTCGATGGAGATGATCGACAGGCCGTGCTTGCGGGCGAACGGGATGAGCTCGGGCAGGCGCAGCATGCGGCCGTCCTCGCCGGCGATCTCGACGATGGTGCCCGCGGGGCGCAGTCCGGCGAGCCGGGCGAGGTCGACGGCGGCCTCCGTGTGGCCGTTGCGCACGAGGACGCCGCCGGGCCGGGCGCGCAGCGGGAAGATGTGGCCGGGGCGGACGAAGTCCCCCGGCTGTGCCGTGCCGCTCGCCAGCAGTCGGAGGGTGGTGGCGCGGTCGGCGGCGGAGATGCCCGTGGTGACGCCGTGCTCGGGCGAGGCGTCGACGGTGACCGTGAAGGCGGTGCGCATCGACTCGGTGTTGTGCTGGACCATCTGGGGCAGTTCGAGCCGGTCGAGCTCGTCGCCCTCCATGGGCGCGCAGATCATGCCCCGGCACTCGCTCATCATGAAGGCGATGATCTCGGGGGTGACCTTCTCGGCTGCCATGACGAGGTCGCCCTCGTTCTCCCGGTCCTCGTCGTCGACGACCACGACCGGGCGGCCCGCCGCGATGTCGGCGATGGCCTGTTCGACCGGGTCGAGCGCGAAGTCCTCGATGCTGTCGGTGCGGTAGAGGATCGGCGCCGTGGTCATGCGGGTGCTCCTTCCAGGGCGGGCTGCCGGGAGCGCAGCCACCAGTCGCGCATGCCCCACAGGACGAGCGCGCCGTAGACGACGTAGACGAAACCGGAGAAGGCGAAGCCGTTGGCGAAGTTCAGCGGGACGCCGACGAGGTCGACGAGCAGCCAGGCGAACCAGAACTCGACCATGCCGCGCGCCTGGGCGTACATGGCGACGATGGTGCCGACGAAGATGTACGCGTCCGGCCAGGGGTCCCAGGAGAGGGTCGGGTAGGCGGTGAACAGGCCGCCGACGGCGAGGGTGCCGAGGGCCGCGGCGGCCGCCAGGTAGCCGCGCTCGCGCCAGGTGGCGAACCGTACGGCGATCTGGCCGTCACCACCGTCTTCGGACCGGCCGCGCCCGCGGTTCCACTCCCAGAAGCCGTAGACCGCGACGAGCATGACGACGACCTGCTTGCCGGCGCTGCCGGAGAGGTGGGCGGTGGCGAAGGCGGCGAAGAGGATGACGCCGGACAGGAACTGCGCGGGCCAGGTCCACAGGGAGCGGCGCCAGCCGAGCGTGAGGGCGATCAGGCCGATCACGTTGCCGATCATGTCCGACCACTTGATGTGCTGGCCGAACAGCGCGAACGCCTCGGAGTTGAGCCAGTTCACCGGTCGGCCCCCTGACTGGCTCCGCGATCGCCGAGGAGCCGCTCGACGTACTTGGCGATGACGTCGACCTCGAGGTTGACCGGGTCGCCGGCCTGCTTGTGGCCGAGGGTGGTGAGGGTGAGGGTGGTCGGGATGAGGCTGACCGTGAAGTAGTCGGGGCCGGCGTCGACGACGGTGAGGCTGATGCCGTCGACGGTGATGGAGCCCTTCTCCACGACGTACCGGGAGAGGTCGGCGGGGAGCGAGACCTTGACGATCTCCCAGTTCTCGGACGGCTTGCGTTCGAGGACGGTGCCGGTGCCGTCGACGTGGCCCTGCACGATGTGGCCGCCGAGGCGGGCGCCCACCGCCATGGGGCGTTCGAGGTTGACGCGGGAGCCGACGGCGAGGGCGCCGAGGCTGGAGCGTTCGAGTGTCTCGGCCATGACGTCGGCGGTGAACCAGTCGTCCTCGTGCTCCACGACCGTGAGACAGACGCCGTTGACGGCGATGGAGTCGCCGTGCTGCGCGCCCTGCGTGACGGCGGCGCCGCGCAGGCGGAAGCGGGAGGAGTCGCCGAGGTTCTCGACGGCGGTGACCTCACCCAGCTCTTCGACGATTCCGGTGAACACTTCCCGGGTCCTCCCTGCCTCATGGGGCACGGACTCCGGGGCTGTCGAAGACGACAGATATGAGCGGACTACGGCACAGGGAGCGACGCCGCGTGGGATCCGCCGCGAGGACGGACCACAAACAGACGGCGGCGCGCACACATGCCCGCCCGCCGCGCACTGCCTCCCATCCGGACTTTAACCGTCGGTCCAGGAATTTCACCTGGTCAACCGATCACTGGAAGCGATCGGGTCGCGGACTGTAACCGCCGGTTCGGACTTTCACCGACCCCGGAGTGCGCTGCTTCTGGTACACGGCCAGTGTGCCACGCCTGATCGTCACTCATGCGGCCGAATCCTGTGGGGTGCCTCACAAGCGCCCGCACTGGACTTCTCGGACGGTCGGCCGGGGGCTCAACCTCCTGACTTCAACACTCCGTTGAGTTGGTACAGACCTGTTGACCATTCTGGTCTAGTCCTCTTAGGGTCTGCGGTCACGGCGTCCGCCCGCAGAGCCACCCGGCGGCGGTGACGACGGCCCTTGCCCCGCCGCCGGGTCTGCGAGGGAGTGACTCCGGCCTCGCGGGCCGCCGGCTCGGCCGCCGGTAGGCGCCCCACGTTTCCCGTCCGCCGTGTCACATTTCCGGGGAACTGATCAGTCCCAGTTGATGCGGGGCGTGCCACTGGGGGACGCCCGACGCCAGAAGGGACGAAGCAACATGACCACGATCCTGGTGACCGGCGGAACCGGAACGCTCGGCCGGCTCGTCACCGAGCGGCTGCGCGCGGACGGGCACGAGGTGCGCGTACTCAGCCGCCACACCCAGCCGTACGCCGTCGACCTGCGCGAAGGTGGCCCCGGGCTGGACGCGGCCGTGGCGGGCGTGGAGACGATCGTGCACTGCGCGAGTTCACCGCGCGGGGGCGACGAGCAGGCGGCGGCGAACCTGATCTCGGCCGCGCGCGGGGCCGGCGTGGCCCATCTGCTCTACATCTCGATCGTCAGCGTCGACCGGGTGCCGCTCGGCTACTACCGGACCAAGCTGGCCGTGGAGCGGCAGATCGAACGGTCGGGGCTCGGCTGGACGATCCTGCGCGCCACCCAGTTCCACGACCTGCTCGTGACGGCCTTCCAGGCGCTGTCCAAGCCGCCGGTCATGCTCCTGCCGGCCGGGGTGAGCGACCAGCCGATCGCCGTCGCCGAGGTCGCCGACCGCCTGGCCGAGCTGGCCACGGGCACCCCCGCCGGGCGGGTCGAGGACATGGGCGGGCCCGAGGTCCGTACGTTCCCGGAGCTGGCCCGCGCCTATCTGGCGGCCACGGGGCGCCGCCGGCCGATCGTGAACGTGCCGCTCGCGGGCAAGGCGTACCGCGGCTTCCGGGGAGGTGGCCACCTGACGCCGGAACGGGCCGTGGGGAAGGGCACCTTCGAGGAGTACCTGGCGGAACGGTTCGGTGGAGCGCTGAGGAAGTGAGCGGGCAGGTCAGCGGGGCCCGTCATTCGCGGGCTCCCTAGCGCACGCCCTGTCGCACGGACGGCGGCCCGAACAGCTCGTCCTGAGCGGCCTCGCGCGCCATCAGCAGCGCACCACGCACGACGGCACCCCCACCGAGCACACTCGCCCGCACCTCGGTGGGCAGCGGCGACATCCGCACCAGTCGCTCGGCGACCCTGGCCGCGAGCGCGGCTCCGCCCGCCTGACCGACCTCGCCGCCCAGCACCACGCACCCGGGGTCGAGGAGGGCGGCGACCGAGGCCACGCCTATGGTGAGACGGTCGGCCAGGGCGTCGAGGAAACGGGAGGCCGGGGCGGTCTCCCCCTCCACGGCCCGCCGCACGAGGGTCGCCGCGGGCACCCC
>NZ_VJZC01000076.1 GCF_009377185.1 Streptomyces spongiae | reverse complement strand
GCGCTGCCGGTCTTCAGCCCGTACCAGACCCGCCCCGACCAGTACGTCGAGGTGTTCAACCGGGGCCGTACGCCCTTCGAGTACCGGATCGACGCGTCGGTGCCGTGGTTGCGGGCCGACCGTCCGCGGGGCCGGGTCGAGCAGCAGGTGCGGGTCACGCTGTCGGTGGACTGGGCGAGGGTGCCGGAGGGTGGCGCGGAGGGTTCGGTGGTGGTGCGCGGTGCCGGGGCCTCGGTGATGGTCAAGGCCGTGGCCGAGAAGCCGTCGCCGCGGGGGCTGCGGGGCTTCGTCGAGGCGGGCGGGTACGTGGCGGTCGACGCGGAGCACTGTGTGCGGGCGGTCGGGGCCAAGGGCATCCGCTGGCAGCGGCTGGACCGCGTCGGGCGTACCGGGGCGGGCATGACGCCGTGGCCGGTGACGGCACCGCGACAGACACCGGGCGGTGCCGGGCCGCGCCTGGAGTACGAGGTGACGCTGCTGTCGGCGGGCGAGGCGACGGTCTGGGCGTACCTCTCGCCACGGAACCCGACGCTGGTGACGGGCGGGCTGCGGTACGGGGTGTCCTTCGACGACGGTGAGCCGCAACTCGTCGACATCAACGCGGTCACGGGCGCCGACGACGGCCTGATGAACAAGCAGTGGGCGCGCAACACGTCGGACAACGTGAACGTGACGTCGACGAAGCACGCGATCGCGGGTGCGGGCGTCCACCGCCTGAAGTTCTGGATGGTCGATCCGACGGTGGTGCTGCAGCGACTGGTGATCGACACGGGCGGGCTCACGCCGACGTATCTGGGCCCGCTGGAGAGCTACCGCGCCCGCTGATCCGCTGATCCGCCGACGAGAGGGGACATGCACATGAACCGCTTCCGCCTGCCCGCCGCCGTTGCCCTGCTGGGTACGACACTCCTGGTCACGGGCACCGTGGCACAGCCCGCCAGCGCCTCTGTCTCCGCCACTGCCCACTCCCCGGCCCCGCTCCGCGTGCTCGCGGACCGGGCCGGCGTACGCATCGGCACAGCCGTGGACATGACGGCACTGGCCGAGGACACGACGTACCGCAGGACGACAGCCCGCGAATTCAACTCGGTGACGGCGGAGAACGTCATGAAGTGGGAGTCGGTGGAGCCGCGGCGAGGCGTCTACGACTGGAAGAAGGCCGACGAGCTGGTCCGCTTCGCCCGGGCTCACGGCCAGGTGGTGCGCGGCCACACGCTGGTGTGGCACAGCCAGCTGCCGAGTTGGCTGACGGCGGGGGTGGCGGACGGATCGATCGACGCCGAGGAGCTCCGCGGGATCCTCCGCAAGCACATCACCACCGAGGTCAAGCGCTACAAGGGCCGGATCCAGCAGTGGGACGTGGTGAACGAGGTCTTCGAGGAGGACGGCTCCCTACGGAACTCGATCTGGCTCCAGCAGCTCGGCCCCTCGTACATAGCCGACGCCTTCCGCTGGGCCCACGCGGCCGACCCGAAGGCGAGGCTCTTCCTGAACGACTACAACGTCGAGGGCGTCAACGCGAAGTCCACGGCGTACTACGAACTGGCGAAGCGGCTGAGAGCGGAGGGCGTCCCGGTCCAGGGTTTCGGCATCCAGGGCCACCTGGCGATCCAGTACGGCTTCCCGGGGCAGGTGGCCGAGAACCTGGCCCGCTTCGAGGCGCTGGGCATGGGGACGGCGTTCACGGAGGTGGACGTACGGATGATCCTGCCGGCGGACGAGACGAAGCTCGCGACCCAGGCGAGCTACTTCCGCCGACTCCTGGACGCGTGCCTGGGCGCCCGCAGCTGCACGTCGTTCACGGTGTGGGGGTACTCGGACAAGTACTCGTGGGTGCCGGGAGTCTTCGCGGGGCAGGGGGCGGCGACGCTGATGGACGAGGAGTTCGCGAGGAAGCCTGCGTACGGGACGGTGCGGGAGGGGCTGGCTGAGGGGCGGTGACGTGGGCGCTCGGCCAGGGCCTCGACGGGAGTCGTCCGGCAGAGTGATCAACAAGTCGCGCGGTCCGTTGCGGCGGCTCGCGCGCGCCCAGGTTTGACCTGCGTCACCCTCCGGGTACTCTCTACGGCTCGATTGGCCAGCGCCGCGTCCCGTATGGCAGACTAGCGGGGTTGCTCGGTCGAGTGTTGATGCTGCGCGCCTCCCGCCGGGAGGACTGGAAGCGAGTCCCACAGTACTCGTCGTCCCAACTGCCGTAAGGCAGCGCTGGGACGGACGTACGGGAATCTTCCGGGAAGTGTGAGCGCGGCACCGGCCAGGCATCCGGTGGGCCATCCGGCCCCGACTCGCGGTTCTGGTAGGGGCCGCACTTCCCAGCGGGGATGTTCGAACAAGGGGCATCTGTGTCAGCGGGAGTGCGACACGCCCGACCGCGTGGGTCGGAGGAAGTCAAGGGAACACCGGGTTCCAGAGCGTAACGAGAGACAGGACTACGAAGTAGCCATGGCGGGACAGAAGATCCGCATCCGGCTCAAGGCCTACGACCACGAGGTCATCGACTCCTCGGCGAAGAAGATCGTCGAGACGGTGACTCGCACTGGTGCGTCGGTCGCGGGCCCGGTGCCGCTGCCCACTGAAAAGAACGTGTACTGCGTCATCAAGTCGCCGCACAAGTACAAGGACTCGCGCGAGCACTTCGAGATGCGCACGCACAAGCGCCTGATCGACATCCTCGACCCCACCCCCAAGACCGTTGACTCTCTGATGCGACTCGACCTGCCGGCCGGTGTCGACATCGAGATCAAGCTCTGAGGGTCGGTGAGCTGAGAATGACCAAGCAGATCAAGGGCATCCTGGGCGAGAAGCTCGGCATGACGCAGGTGTGGGACGAGAACAACCGTGTCGTCCCGGTCACCGTCGTCAAGGCCGGCCCCAACGTCGTGACCCAGGTCCGTACGAATGACAGTGACGGCTACGAGTCGGTCCAGATCGCCTTCGGCGAGATCGACCCGCGCAAGGTGAACAAGCCCCTCAAGGGCCACTTCGCCAAGGCCGACGTCACCCCCCGTCGCCACCTCGTCGAGATCCGCACCGCGGACGCCTCCGAGTACACGCTGGGCCAGGAGATCACCGCTGAGGTGTTCGAGTCCGGCGTGAAGGTCGACGTGACCGGCAAGAGCAAGGGCAAGGGCTTCGCCGGTGTCATGAAGCGCCACAACTTCAAGGGCCTCGGCGCCGGACACGGCACCCAGCGCAAGCACCGCTCTCCCGGTTCCATCGGTGGCTGCGCCACCCCGGGCCGCGTGTTCAAGGGCCTCCGCATGGCGGGTCGCATGGGCAACGAGCGGGTCACCACCCAGAACCTGACCGTCCACGCCGTTGACGCGGAGAAGGGTCTGCTGCTCATCAAGGGCGCGGTTCCCGGTCCGAACGGCGGCCTCGTCCTGGTCCGCACCGCGGCCAAGGGGGCCTGAGGTAACCGATGAGCACTGTTGACATCCTTTCGCCTGCCGGCGAGAAGGCCGGTACCGTCGAGCTCCCCGCGGAGATCTTCGGTGTGGAGAAGGTCAGCATCCCGCTGATCCACCAGGTCGTCGTCGCGCAGAACGCCGCTGCCCGCCAGGGCACGCACAAGACCAAGACCCGCGGTGAAGTCCGTGGTGGCGGCAAGAAGCCGTACCGCCAGAAGGGCACCGGCCGCGCCCGTCAGGGCTCGACCCGCGCCCCGCAGTTCGCCGGCGGTGGCGTCGTCCACGGCCCGCAGCCGCGTGACTACTCGCAGCGGACCCCGAAGAAGATGAAGGCCGCGGCCCTGCGCCACGCCCTCACCGACCGGGCCCGCGCCAACCGCATCCACGTCGTCTCCGGCGTGATCGAGGGCGAGACCCCCTCCACCAAGGCCGCCAAGACGCTGTTCGGCAAGATCTCGGAGCGCAAGAACCTGCTCCTGGTCGTCGACCGCGCCGACGAGGCCGCGTGGCTGTCCGCCCGCAACCTGCCCCAGGTCCACATCCTGGAGCCGGGCCAGCTGAACACGTACGACGTGATCGTCTCGGACGACGTGGTCTTCACCCAGGCCGCTCTCGAGTCCTTCGTCGCCGGCCCGCAGAAGGCCAACGACATCGAAGGGAGCGAGGCCTGATGGCTACGCGTCACCCGAGCATTGCCTCCAAGGCTGCGAAGGCCGCCAAGGCCGCGCGCGTCGCCAAGGCGCGCCGCCACGCCACCGAGGGCAAGAACACCGTCGTCACCCCGGCGAGCAAGTCGTTCACGGACCCCCGTGACGTCCTGCTGAAGCCGGTCGTGTCGGAGAAGAGCTACGCGCTGCTCGACGAGGGCAAGTACACCTTCATCGTCGCGCCCGGCGCCAACAAGACCCAGATCAAGCAGGCCGTCCAGGCGGTCTTTCAGGTCAAGGTCACCGGGGTCAACACGATCAACCGCCAGGGCAAGCGCAAGCGGACCCGCACCGGCTTCGGCCAGCGCGCGTCCACCAAGCGCGCGATCGTGACCCTCGCCGAGGGCGACCGTATCGACATCTTCGGCGGTCCGACCGCCTGAGGGCGGTCCGGATCGTCCGATATCGGACGAGGACTGAGAAATGGGAATCCGCAAGTACAAGCCGACTACGCCGGGCCGTCGCGGCTCCAGCGTCGCCGACTTCGTCGAGGTCACGCGGTCCACGCCGGAGAAGTCGTTGGTCCGCCCCCTGCACAGCAAGGGTGGCCGTAACAACTCCGGTCGTGTGACCGTCCGCCACCAGGGTGGTGGCCACAAGCGCGCCTACCGCGTGATCGACTTCCGTCGTCACGACAAGGACGGCGTGCCGGCGAAGGTCGCGCACATCGAGTACGACCCCAACCGCACCGCGCGCATCGCGCTCCTGCACTACGCGGACGGCGAGAAGCGCTACATCCTGGCCCCCCGGGGCCTGAGCCAGGGCGACCGGGTCGAGAACGGCCCCGGCGCCGACATCAAGCCCGGCAACAACCTGGCGCTGCGCAACATCCCGGTCGGTACGACGATCCACTCCGTGGAGCTTCGTCCCGGCGGCGGCGCCAAGTTCGCCCGCTCCGCCGGTGCCTCCGTGCAGCTGCTCGCGAAGGAGGGCTCGATGGCCCACCTCCGCATGCCCTCCGGTGAGATCCGCCTGGTCGACCAGCGCTGCCGCGCCACGGTCGGCGAGGTCGGCAACGCCGAGCAGAGCAACATCAACTGGGGCAAGGCCGGCCGCAAGCGCTGGCTGGGCGTCCGCCCGACCGTTCGCGGTGTGGCGATGAACCCGGTTGACCACCCGCACGGTGGTGGTGAGGGCAAGACCTCCGGTGGTCGCCACCCGGTCTCGCCGTGGGGTCAGAAGGAGGGTCGTACTCGTTCGCCGAAGAAGGCTTCGAACAAGTACATCGTCCGCCGCCGCAAGACGAACAAGAAGCGCTAGGAGCGGGTTTAGATGCCGCGCAGTCTCAAGAAGGGGCCCTTCGTCGACGACCACCTGATCAAGAAGGTGGACGCCCAGAACGAAGCCGGTTCCAAGAACGTCATCAAGACCTGGTCCCGTCGCTCGATGATCGTCCCGGCCATGCTCGGCCACACGATCGCGGTGCACAACGGCAAGACCCACATCCCGGTGTTCGTCACCGAGTCGATGGTCGGCCACAAGCTCGGCGAGTTCTCGCCGACCCGCACCTTCCGCGGCCACGTCAAGGACGACCGGAAGTCGAAGCGCCGCTAGTAGCGGATCGCATTCAGACACGTAAGAAACTGAAGGGACAACCATGGAAGCCAGGGCCCAGGCGCGGTACATCCGCGTCACGCCCATGAAGGCCCGCCGTGTGGTGGACCTCATCCGTGGCATGGACGCCACGGAGGCCCAGGCGGTCCTGCGATTCGCTCCGCAGGCCGCTTCGGTGCCGGTCGGCAAGGTGCTGGACAGCGCCATTGCCAACGCCGCGCACAACTACGACCACCCGGACGCCACCTCGCTGTTCATCAGCGAGGCGTACGTCGACGAGGGCCCGACCCTGAAGCGGTTCCGGCCGCGCGCCCAGGGCCGTGCCTACCGGATCCGCAAGCGGACCAGCCACATCACCGTGGTCGTCAGCAGCAAGGAAGGAACCCGGTAATGGGCCAGAAGGTTAACCCGCATGGGTTCCGGCTCGGTGTCACCACGGACTTCAAGTCCCGGTGGTACGCCGACAAGCTGTACAAGGACTACGTCAAGGAAGACGTCGCCATCCGTCGGATGATGACGTCCGGCATGGAGCGCGCCGGTATCTCGAAGGTGGAGATCGAGCGCACCCGTGACCGCGTGCGGGTGGACATCCACACCGCTCGTCCGGGCATCGTCATCGGCCGCCGTGGCGCCGAGGCCGACCGCATCCGCGGCGACCTCGAGAAGCTCACGGGCAAGCAGGTCCAGCTGAACATCCTCGAGGTCAAGAACCCCGAGACCGACGCTCAGCTGGTTGCCCAGGCCGTCGCCGAGCAGCTCTCCTCCCGCGTCTCCTTCCGTCGGGCCATGCGCAAGAGCATGCAGTCCGCCATGAAGGCCGGCGCCAAGGGCATCAAGATCCAGTGCGGTGGCCGCCTCGGTGGCGCCGAGATGTCCCGCTCGGAGTTCTACCGCGAGGGCCGTGTGCCCCTGCACACGCTCCGCGCGAACGTGGACTACGGCTTCTTCGAGGCCAAGACGACCTTCGGCCGCATCGGTGTGAAGGTCTGGATCTACAAGGGCGATGTCAAGAACATCGCCGAGGTCCGCGCCGAGAACGCTGCCGCCCGTGCGGGTAACCGCCCGGCCCGCGGTGGCGGCTCCGACCGCCCGGCCCGTGGTGGCCGCGGTGGCGAGCGGCGCGGTCGCAAGCCGCAGCAGGCTGCCGGTTCCGAGGCCCCCAAGGCCGAGGCTCCCGCCGCCGCTCCGGCTGAGAGCACCGGAACGGAGGCCTGACCGTCATGCTGATCCCCCGTAGGGTCAAGCACCGCAAGCAGCACCACCCGAAGCGCTCCGGCGCTGCCAAGGGCGGCACGCAGGTTGCGTTCGGCGAGTACGGCATCCAGGCGCTGACCCCGGCCTACGTGACGAACCGCCAGATCGAGGCGGCTCGTATCGCGATGACCCGTCACATCAAGCGTGGCGGCAAGGTCTGGATCAACATCTACCCGGACCGCCCCCTGACCAAGAAGCCTGCCGAGACCCGCATGGGTTCCGGTAAGGGTTCGCCGGAGTGGTGGATCGCGAACGTCAAGCCCGGTCGGGTGATGTTCGAGCTGTCCTACCCGAACGAGAAGATCGCGCGCGAGGCCCTGACCCGTGCGGCTCACAAGCTGCCGATGAAGTGCAAGATCGTCAAGCGCGAGGCAGGTGAAGCGTGATGTCGGCCGGTACCAAGGCGTCCGAGCTGCGCGAGCTGGGCAACGAGGAGCTTCTGGCGAAGCTCCGCGAGGCCAAGGAAGAGCTGTTCAACCTCCGCTTCCAGGCGGCGACGGGGCAGCTCGAGAACCATGGCCGTCTGAAGGCGGTCCGCAAGGACATCGCGCGGATCTACACCCTGATGCGCGAGCGTGAGCTGGGCATCGAAACGGTGGAGAACGCCTGATGAGCGAGAGCAACGTGACTGAAGCAAAGACCGAGGCGCGCGGAGCCCGCAAGACCCGTGAGGGTCTGGTCGTCAGCGACAAGATGGACAAGACCGTCGTCGTCGCCGTCGAGGACCGCGTGAAGCACGCCCTGTACGGCAAGGTCATCCGCCGTACGAACAAGCTCAAGGCGCACGACGAGCAGAACGCCGCGGGTGTCGGCGACCGTGTCCTCCTCGCGGAGACCCGGCCGCTGTCCGCGACGAAGCGCTGGCGCGTCGTCGAGATCCTCGAGAAGGCGAAGTAATAAGCGGGGGCTCCGGCCCCCGCTGACCCCCGCCGAGTGCTCCGCCCCAGGCCCCCGGGCCGGCGGGCGGGCGCTTTCGGCGCGGGTTTCGCCAGACCGACCTTCCCGGCCGAGTGACGGGGAACGACCACGCTCCAGCAGCGTGGGAGTTCCGCGGAGCCGGCCGGGCAGGCCACGCACATTCCTGCGGGAGTAACTCGCAGGGCAGTTCCGCCAGGCTCTCCGGTTCTACCCCCGGAGGGAACCGGCAGACGATCAGGAGATAGACGTGATCCAGCAGGAGTCGCGACTGCGTGTCGCCGACAACACTGGTGCGAAGGAGATCCTTTGCATCCGTGTGCTCGGTGGCTCCGGTCGCCGCTACGCGGGCATCGGTGACGTCATCGTCGCCACCGTCAAGGACGCGATCCCCGGTGGCAACGTGAAGAAGGGTGACGTCGTCAAGGCGGTCATCGTTCGCACCGTCAAGGAGCGCCGCCGTCCGGACGGCTCGTACATCCGCTTCGACGAGAACGCCGCCGTCATTCTGAAGAACGACGGCGACCCTCGCGGCACCCGCATCTTCGGCCCGGTCGGCCGTGAGCTGCGCGAGAAGAAGTTCATGAAGATCATCTCGCTCGCGCCGGAGGTGCTGTAAGCATGAAGATCAAGAAGGGCGACCTGGTCCAGGTCATCACCGGTAAGGACAAGGGCAAGCAGGGCAAGGTCATCGCGGCCTTCCCCCGCGAGGACCGTGTCCTGGTCGAGGGTGTCAACCGGGTCAAGAAGCACACCAAGGCCGGTCCGACGGCTCGCGGTTCGCAGGCCGGCGGCATCGTCACCACCGAGGCGCCGATCCACGTCTCCAACGTCCAGCTGGTCGTGGAGAAGGACGGCAACAAGGTCGTGACCCGCGTCGGTTACCGCTTCGACGACGAAGGCAACAAGATCCGCGTTGCCAAGCGGACGGGTGAGGACATCTGATGACGACCACCACCACTCCGCGTCTCAAGACGAAGTACCGCGAGGAGATCGCGGGCAAGCTGCGTGACGAGTTCAAGTACGAGAACGTCATGCAGGTTCCCGGCCTCGTCAAGATCGTGGTCAACATGGGTGTGGGCGACGCCGCCCGCGACTCCAAGCTGATCGAGGGCGCCATCCGCGACCTCACCACGATCACCGGTCAGAAGCCGGCCGTCACCAAGGCCCGTAAGTCCATCGCGCAGTTCAAGCTGCGTGAGGGCCAGCCGATCGGTGCCCACGTCACGCTCCGTGGCGACCGCATGTGGGAGTTCCTGGACCGCACCCTGTCGCTCGCGCTGCCGCGCATCCGCGACTTCCGCGGCCTGTCCCCCAAGCAGTTCGACGGCCGTGGCAACTACACCTTCGGTCTCACGGAGCAGGTCATGTTCCACGAGATCGACCAGGACAAGATCGACCGCGTCCGGGGTATGGACATCACCGTGGTCACCACGGCGACCAACGACGCTGAGGGCCGCGCGCTCCTTCGTCACCTCGGCTTCCCCTTCAAGGAGGCGTGAGCGAGATGGCGAAGAAGGCTCTGATCGCGAAGGCTGCTCGCAAGCCCAAGTTCGGCGTGCGTGGCTACACGCGCTGCCAGCGCTGCGGCCGTCCCCACTCCGTGTACCGCAAGTTCGGCCTCTGCCGCGTGTGCCTTCGTGAGATGGCTCACCGTGGCGAGCTGCCGGGCGTGACCAAGAGCTCCTGGTAATCCCCTCTCATCAGGGATTCCGGAAGCTCTCGGTAAGTAAAGGGCAGTGTCAGGTGCCCACCTCCCCATGGCTTAGGCTTGGAGGGTTGGGCGCCTGACGCCCATACGACTTACTACGCCGTAGGTCCACCGCGCCGCACCCGTCCCGTCTCGGATCGGGGAGAGGGATGGCGCACCAGGAAACCCCGGCGAGAGAGGCCGAAGGCCAATTCATGACCATGACTGATCCGATCGCAGACATGCTTACGCGTCTGCGGAACGCGAACTCGGCATACCACGACTCCGTGACGATGCCGGCATCGAAGATCAAGTCGCACATCGCGGAGATCCTCCAGCAGGAGGGCTTCATCACGGGCTGGAAGGTCGAGGACGCCGAGGTCGGCAAGAGCCTCGTCCTGGAGCTGAAGTTCGGCCCCAACCGTGAGCGCTCCATCGCGGGCATCAAGCGGATCTCCAAGCCCGGTCTCCGGGTGTACGCGAAGTCCACCAACCTGCCGAAGGTGCTCGGCGGCCTCGGCGTGGCGATCATCTCCACGTCCCACGGGCTCCTCACCGACAAGCAGGCCGGCAAGAAGGGCGTAGGCGGAGAAGTTCTCGCCTACGTCTGGTAGCGGAAGGGAACGGAGGAAACAGCTATGTCGCGTATTGGCAAGCTCCCCATCACGGTTCCCGCCGGCGTGGACGTCACCATCGACGGCCGTACGGTCTCGGTCAAGGGCCCCAAGGGCACGCTGACCCACACCGTCGCGGCGCCGATCGACATCGCCAAGGGTGAGGACGGCGTTCTGAGCGTCACCCGCCCCAACGACGAGCGTCAGAACAAGGCCCTGCACGGCCTGTCCCGCACGCTGGTGGCGAACATGATCACCGGCGTGACCACGGGTTACGTGAAGAAGCTCGAAATCAGCGGTGTCGGTTACCGCGTCACGGCCAAGGGCTCGAACCTCGAGTTCGCGCTCGGCTACAGCCACCCGATCACCGTCGAGGCGCCCGAGGGCATCACCTTCAAGGTGGAGAACCCGACCCGCTTCTCGGTCGAGGGCATCGACAAGCAGAAGGTCGGCGAGGTCGCGGCCAACATCCGCAAGCTCCGCAAGCCCGACCCGTACAAGGCCAAGGGTGTCAAGTACGAGGGCGAAGTCATCCGCCGCAAGGTCGGAAAGGCGGGTAAGTAAGCCATGGCATACGGTACGAAGATCGCCAAGGGTGACGCCTACAAGCGCGCCGCGATCAAGCGCCGCCACATCCGGATCCGTAAGAAGGTCAACGGTACGGCCGAGCGTCCCCGTCTGGTCGTGACGCGCTCGAACCGCCACATCGTGGCCCAGGTCATCGACGACATCAAGGGTCACACCCTGGCGTCGGCGTCGACCCTGGACGCGTCGATCCGTGGTGAGGGCGAGAAGTCCGCACAGGCCGGCAAGGTCGGCGCCCTGGTCGCCGAGCGCGCCAAGGCCGCGGGCGTCGAGGTCGTCGTGTTCGACCGTGGTGGTAACCGGTACGCGGGTCGCATCGCGGCCCTGGCCGACGCCGCCCGCGAGGCCGGGCTCAAGTTCTGAGCTCGCTGCGTAGCTAGCGGAAAGAGAGAGGTAAATCCAATGGCTGGACCCCAGCGCCGCGGTGGCGGTGCCGGTGGCGGCGAGCGGCGGGACCGGAAGGGCCGTGACGGCGGCGCAGCTGCCGCCGAGAAGACCGCGTACGTTGAGCGCGTTGTCGCGATCAACCGCGTCGCCAAGGTTGTGAAGGGTGGTCGTCGCTTCAGCTTCACCGCGCTGGTCGTGGTGGGCGACGGTGACGGCACCGTGGGTGTCGGTTACGGCAAGGCCAAGGAGGTGCCGGCCGCCATCGCCAAGGGTGTTGAGGAGGCCAAGAAGCACTTCTTCAAGGTCCCCCGGATCCAGGGCACCATCCCGCACCCCATCCAGGGTGAGAAGGCTGCCGGCGTCGTGCTGCTCAAGCCCGCGTCCCCCGGTACCGGTGTTATCGCCGGTGGCCCGGTGCGTGCCGTGCTCGAGTGCGCCGGTATCCACGACGTGCTGTCGAAGTCGCTCGGCTCCGACAACGCGATCAACATCGTGCACGCGACCGTGGAGGCCCTGAAGGGTCTGCAGCGTCCCGAGGAGATCGCGGCCCGCCGTGGTCTGCCGCTCGAGGACGTCGCCCCCGCGGCTCTTCTCCGTGCGCGTGCCGGGGCGGGTGCGTAATCATGGCGCAGCTCAGGATTACGCAGGTCAAGTCCTACATCGGCAGCAAGCAGAACCACCGTGACACCCTGCGTTCCCTTGGTCTCAAGGGCATCAACACGCAGGTCGTCAAGGAGGACCGCCCCGAGTTCCGCGGCATGGTGCGCCATGTCCGCCACCTCGTGACGGTCGAGGAGGTCGACTGATCATGGCGGAGCAGAACCCGCTCAAGATCCACAACCTCCGTCCCGCCCCGGGCGCCAAGACCGCCAAGACCCGTGTCGGTCGTGGTGAGGCGTCGAAGGGTAAGACGGCCGGTCGTGGTACGAAGGGTACGAAGGCCCGTTACCAGGTTCCGGAGCGCTTCGAGGGTGGCCAGATGCCCCTCCACATGCGTCTTCCGAAGCTGAAGGGCTTCAAGAACCCGTTCAAGACCGAGTACCAGGTCGTGAACCTCGACAAGCTCGTCGCCCTCTACCCCGAGGGTGGGGAGGTCACCGTTGCCGACCTGGTCGCCAAGGGTGCCGTGCGCAAGAACAGCCTTGTCAAGGTCCTCGGCCAGGGCGAGGTCTCCGTGGCGCTGCAGGTGACGGTCGACGCCGTCTCCGGCTCCGCCAAGGAGAAGATCACCGCCGCCGGCGGTACCGTCACCGAGCTCGTCTGACCATCACGGCAGGCGTCTTGATGACCTGAACGATCCCACCGGGGATGCCCCACAAAAGGGGTATCCCCGGTTGGTCGTTCCGGGAGGGCAGTCTCGCCGGTAAGGTGGCCAGCACTGCCAACTTTCACAGATTGCTTCACATGGGGCACTCTGAGCGGCAGTTGACCGTTACGTATTCGTCGAACCTCAAGACCGTCACCCTTGACGCAGTAGCGCGGGGGTCGCAGGAGGCACCGTGCTCACCGCGTTCGCCCGGGCGTTCAAGACGCCCGACCTGCGCAAGAAGCTGCTCTTCACGCTCGGCATCATCGTGGTCTACCGGATCGGTACGCACATCCCGATCCCGGGCGTCGACTACACCGCCGTCCAGTTCTGCATCGACCAGGCGAACGCCAACCAGGGCCTGTTCGGTCTGGTCAACATGTTCAGCGGTGGCGCTCTGCTTCAGATCACGATCTTCGCGCTCGGCATCATGCCGTACATCACGGCGAGCATCATTCTGCAGCTGCTGACCGTCGTGATCCCGCGTCTCGAAGCCCTCAAGAAGGAGGGCCAGGCCGGTACGGCGAAGATCACGCAGTACACGCGTTACCTCACGGTCGCCCTGGCGATCCTCCAGGGTACGGGTCTGGTGGCCACCGCGCGCAGCGGCTCGCTGTTCTCCAACTGCACGCTGGCGAGCTCCATCGTCCCGGACCGCTCGATCTTCGCCACCATCACCATGGTGATCACGATGACCGCCGGTACGGCCGTCGTCATGTGGCTCGGCGAGCTCATCACCGACCGCGGCATCGGCAACGGCATGTCGATCCTGATGTTCATCTCGATCGCCGCCACCTTCCCGTCCGCGCTGTGGGCGATCAAGAAGCAGGGCAACCTCGCGGACGGCTGGATCGAGTTCGGCACCGTCATCGCGGTCGGCCTGGTGATGGTCGCGCTCGTGGTCTTCGTCGAGCAGGCCCAGCGCCGTATCCCCGTGCAGTACGCCAAGCGCATGATCGGCCGCCGTTCCTACGGCGGCACCTCGACGTACATCCCGCTCAAGGTGAACCAGGCGGGTGTGATCCCCGTCATCTTCGCCTCGTCGCTGCTCTACATTCCCGCGCTGATCGTCCAGTTCTCCAACTCGAAGGCGGGTTGGGCGACATGGATTCAGCAGAATCTGGCGGACACGGCGGCGCCCGCGCACATCACTCTCTACTTCTTCCTGATTGTCTTCTTCGCCTTCTTCTACGTGGCCATCTCGTTCAACCCCGAGGAAGTCGCGGACAACATGAAGAAGTATGGTGGCTTCATCCCGGGTATCCGGGCTGGTCGGCCTACCGCTGAGTACCTTTCGTACGTGCTCAACCGGATCACCTGGCCGGGCTCGCTGTATCTGGGGCTGATCGCTCTCGTCCCGACGATGGCGTTGGCTGGTTTCGGGGCAAACCAGAACTTCCCGTTCGGCGGAACCAGCATCCTCATCATCGTGGGTGTGGGTCTGGAGACGGTGAAGCAGATCGAGAGCCAGCTTCAGCAGCGCAATTACGAAGGGTTCCTCCGCTGATGCGAATCGTCCTCGTCGGGCCGCCCGGTGCCGGCAAGGGAACGCAGGCCGCGTTCCTTGCCCAGAACCTGTCGATCCCGCACATCTCCACGGGCGACCTCTTCCGTGCCAACATCAGCCAGCAGACGGAGCTCGGCAAACTCGCGAAGTCCTACATGGACAAGGGCGAGCTGGTGCCGGACGAGGTCACCATCGCGATGGCCAAGGACCGCATGGAGCAGCCGGACGCCGCCGGCGGCTTCCTGCTCGACGGCTTCCCGCGGAACGTGTCGCAGGCCGAGGCCCTGGACGAGATGCTCAACACCGAGGCCATGAAGCTGGACGCGGTGCTGGACCTGGAGGTCCCCGAGGACGAGGTCGTCAAGCGGATCGCCGGCCGCCGCATCTGTCGGAACGACTCGGCGCACGTCTTCCACGTGACGTACAAGGCGCCGAAGCAGGAGGGCGTCTGCGATGTGTGCGGCGGGGAGCTGTACCAGCGCGACGACGACTCCGAGGAGACCGTGCGCACGCGGCTGGAGGTCTACCACACGCAGACCGAGCCGATCATCGACTACTACAAGGCCCAGGGCCTGGTGGTGACGATCTCCGCGCTCGGGAAGGTGGAAGAGGTCACCGAGCGGGCGATGGAAGCGCTGAAGCGCGAGGGCGACGACAAGTAAGTGTGTTGCCTCGGCCGCGGTTCCCCTACGGGGTGCCGCGGCCGAAGTATGGGTGCACGCGGAAGCCGCGTGTGCCGTCACCCGTATCGTTGAAGGGTCCGTGTTTTTTTCCGGGTCCAGAAAGGCCGTAGTCCTCATGGTGCAGATCAAGACCCCCGAGCAGATCGCCAAGATGCGCGAGGCCGGGCTGGTCGTCGCCGCCATCCACGCGGCCACCCGTGAGGCGGCCGTGCCGGGTGCCACCACGAAGGACATCGACGAGGTGGCCCGCAAGGTGATCGCGGAGAACGGGGCCAAGTCGAACTTCCTGGGGTACGGCGGCTTCCCGGCGACCATCTGCACGTCCGTGAACGAGGTCGTCGTCCACGGCATCCCGAGCGACGAGGTCGTCCTGAAGGACGGGGACATCATCTCGATCGACGCCGGGGCGATCGTGGACGGCTGGCACGGGGACGCGGCCTTCACCGCCTTCGTGGGGTCCGGTCACGCTCCGGAGCTCGTCGAGCTGTCCCGGGTGACCGAGGAGTCGATGTGGGCGGGCATCGCGGCGATGAAGCAGGGGAACCGGCTCGTGGACGTCTCCAAGGCGATCGAGACGTACATCCGGCGCCAGCCGAAGCCGGGCGGGGGCAAGTACGGGATCGTCGAGGACTACGGCGGGCACGGCATCGGTACCGAGATGCACATGGACCCGCACCTGCTGAACTACGTCGACCGGCGGCGGGGGAAGGGGCCGAAGCTGGTGCCGGGGTTCTGCCTCGCCATCGAGCCCATGGTGTCGCTGGGGACGCCGAAGACCGAGGTGCTGGACGACGACTGGACGGTCATCACCACGGACGGTACGTGGTCGTCGCACTGGGAGCACTCGGTGGCGCTCACGGAGGCGGGACCGCTCGTCCTGACGGCGCCCGACGGGGGCAAGGCGAAGCTGGCGGAGTACGGGGTCACCGCGGCGCCCGATCCGCTGGCGTAGCCGGAGCGGCTGTACCCGGAGCGGCTGAAGCCGCTTAATGATCTCGCTGGGTGGGCATCCTCTCTCGATTCGTGTTTCTCGGGGCCCTGACGTAGACTGACTCGTCGGCTCTTGTGTACCCGTGTGCCTACACGCGGTTGCGTAAAGTCGATCAAGGTAGTCGATTCCGAAGGGCGAAGCGTGGCCAAGAAGCAAGGTGCCATCGAGATCGAGGGCACTGTCGTCGAGTCTCTGCCGAACGCCATGTTCAAGGTCGAGCTCCAGAACGGCCACCAGGTCCTGGCACACATCAGCGGCAAGATGCGTATGCACTACATCCGCATCCTCCCTGACGACCGGGTCGTGGTGGAGTTGTCTCCGTACGACCTGACGCGTGGCCGGATCGTCTACCGGTACAAGTAGATCTTGCCCAGGTCCCGCGTTCCCCGCGGGTCCGTCGGCAACTGACCCGGAGAACCTCACATCCCATGAAGGTCAAGCCGAGCGTCAAGAAGATCTGCGACAAGTGCAGGGTGATCCGCCGTCACGGTCGGGTCATGGTCATCTGCGACAACCCGCGCCACAAGCAGCGCCAGGGCTGACGCACGATCGATCGTTCCCTCTGCATCGGTATCGCAGAGATTCGCGCGACGCGAGCTGAATATGTTCATACGCAGGATCCAGGCGCCCACGGTGCCTGACACCCCCGGTTCGGAGGCCGGGGACCCAGTCGTACCAAATCTTTGGCTGCATCTTTTGGACAGCGTGAAGAGGCCGGCGGCTGGGGGTCGGTTCTGCGGAAGACCTCCGAGTATCAACTGGAGCCATTGAAGTGGCACGCGTTTCCGGTGTTGACATCCCGCGCGACAAGCGCGTGGAGGTCGCCCTCACCTACGTGTTCGGCATCGGCCGGACCCTCTCGCAGCTGACGCTGGCCGAGACCGGCGTCAACCCGAACACCCGTGTTCGCGATCTGACCGAAGAAGAGCTGGTCAAGATCCGCGAGTACGTGGACAACAACATCAAGACCGAGGGTGACCTCCGTCGCGAGATCCAGGCCGACATCCGCCGCAAGGTCGAGATCGGCTGCTACCAGGGTCTGCGCCACCGCCGTGGTCTGCCCGTCCGTGGCCAGCGCACCAGCACCAACGCCCGCACCCGCAAGGGCCCGCGTCGCGCCATCGCCGGCAAGAAGAAGCCGGGCAAGAAGTAGTCCGCAGCGACACTCGCCGTCCAGCGGTCTTCGCTGTAGGACCGACCACCTCCCGTAGGAGTTATAGATGCCCCCCAAGGGTCGTCAGGGCGCTGCCAAGAAGGTGCGCCGCAAGGAAAAGAAGAACGTCGCTCACGGCCACGCGCACATCAAGAGCACGTTCAACAACACCATCGTTTCGATCACGGACCCGTCCGGCAACGTGATCTCCTGGGCCTCCGCCGGCCACGTCGGCTTCAAGGGCTCGCGCAAGTCGACCCCCTTCGCCGCGCAGATGGCCGCCGAGTCGGCCGCCCGTCGCGCGCAGGAGCACGGCATGCGCAAGGTCGACGTCTTCGTCAAGGGCCCGGGTTCGGGTCGTGAGACGGCCATCCGTTCGCTGCAGGCGACCGGTCTCGAGGTCGGCTCCATCCAGGACGTGACCCCGACCCCGCACAACGGCTGCCGTCCGCCGAAGCGTCGTCGCGTCTGACGCCTCGGGCGCGATGGCTCGGCTTCCGGCTGGGGGTGTGGGGGTTATCCCCCACATGTCGCAGTACGGCTGCCGTCCGCCGAAGCGTCGTCGCGTCTGACGCACGCGTCTGACGCACGGCTGGTTGGTTCTGGGATTTCGGGCGGTACGGCTCTGTAAAAGGGCCGTATCGCCCGTACCCTTGCAATACCCGTCCCTTTTGGCAGGGGCGGTTCCGTCGGGCGTCAAATAGCGGGCGTCCACGACTGAAGGATCTGATCCACACATGCTGATCGCTCAGCGTCCCTCGTTGACCGAAGAGGTCGTCGACGAGTTCCGCTCCCGGTTCGTGATCGAGCCGCTGGAGCCGGGCTTCGGCTACACCCTCGGCAACTCGCTCCGCCGCACCCTCCTGTCGTCGATCCCCGGTGCCGCTGTCACCAGCATCCGCATCGACGGCGTTCTGCACGAGTTCACCACCGTGCCGGGCGTCAAGGAGGACGTCACCGACCTGATCCTCAACATCAAGCAGCTGGTCGTCTCCTCGGAGCACGACGAGCCCGTCGTGATGTACCTGCGCAAGCAGGGCCCGGGTCTGGTCACCGCCGCCGACATCGCGCCCCCGGCCGGTGTCGAGGTGCACAACCCCGACCTCGTCCTCGCCACGCTCAACGGCAAGGGCAAGCTGGAGATGGAGCTCACGGTCGAGCGTGGCCGTGGTTACGTCTCCGCCGTGCAGAACAAGCAGGTCGGTCAGGAGATCGGGCGCATCCCGGTCGACTCGATCTACTCGCCGGTTCTCAAGGTCACGTACAAGGTCGAGGCCACGCGTGTCGAGCAGCGTACCGACTTCGACAAGCTGATCGTCGACGTCGAGACCAAGCAGGCCATGCGTCCGCGTGACGCCATGGCGTCGGCCGGTAAGACGCTCGTCGAGCTCTTCGGGCTCGCCCGCGAGCTCAACATCGACGCCGAGGGCATCGACATGGGTCCGTCCCCGACGGACGCCGCCCTCGCCGCTGATCTGGCGCTGCCGATCGAGGAGCTGGAGCTCACCGTTCGGTCGTACAACTGCCTCAAGCGTGAGGGCATCCACTCCGTGGGTGAGCTGGTCGCGCGCTCCGAGGCCGACCTCCTGGACATCCGTAACTTCGGTGCGAAGTCCATTGACGAGGTCAAGGCGAAGCTGGCGGGTATGGGTCTCGCGCTGAAGGACTCGCCTCCCGGGTTCGACCCGACGGCTGCGGCTGACGCCTTCGGGGCCGATGACGACGCCGACGCCGGGTTCGTCGAGACCGAGCAGTACTAAGCGCTCCGCGGGGAGGCCGTACTGCGTCTGCGGGCCGGTTGTGGCTGGTCGCGCAGTTCCCCGCGCCCCTTCCGGGGCGCCCCTTCGGGGACGCCCCGGATCTTCGACAGGCGACCGCCTGCTCGGATACTGACCCCGGTACCTGATACGGCCGGGGCAGACACACAGGAGAAGAACCATGCCGAAGCCCACCAAGGGTGCCCGTCTGGGCGGCAGTGCCGCGCACGAGAAGCTGCTCCTCGCGAACCTCGCGAAGGCGCTGTTCGAGCACGGCCGCATCACCACCACCGAGGCGAAGGCCCGCCGTCTGCGGCCGTACGCCGAGCGTCTGGTCACCAAGGCGAAGAAGGGCGACCTTCACAACCGCCGTCAGGTGCTCCAGGTCATCACGGACAAGAGCGTCGTGCACACGCTCTTCACCGAGATCGGCCCGCGGTACGAGAACCGTCCGGGTGGCTACACCCGTATCACCAAGATCGGTAACCGCCGTGGCGACAACGCGCCCATGGCTGTCATCGAGCTGGTCGAGGCGCTGACGGTCGCGCAGGAGGCCACGGGCGAGGCCGAGGCCGCGACGAAGCGTGCCGCCAAGGACGCCGAGGCTGCTCCGGTTGCCGAGGAGACCAAGGTCGACGTCGCCAAGGCGGAGGCTCCCGCCGAGGAGGCCAAGGACGCGTAAGCGTCTGCCGGGTTCTGTTTGTCGGCGGGTGCGGCTTCGTCGTGGCTTGTCGCGCAGTTCCCCGCGCCCCTTACGGGGCGCTCAGCGGGTCCGTTCCTTTTGAGGGGCGGACCCGCTTTCGTGTTGCTGAGAGGATCTCCGTGTGAGTGACGAAGTACAGCCCGGGTTCGTGCGGGTGCGGATGGATCTCTCCTATGACGGCTCCGAGTTCTCCGGCTGGGCCAAGCAGGCCGGGGGGCGGCGGACCGTGCAGGGGGAGATCGAGGACGCCCTGCGGACGGTGACGCGTTCGAAGGGGGAGTCGTACGAGCTGACCGTGGCGGGGCGGACCGATGCCGGGGTGCATGCGCGGGGGCAGGTCGCGCATGTGGACCTGCCGGAGGCCGTGTGGGGCGAGCACCACGGGAAGCTGCTCAAGCGGCTGGCCGGGAGGCTGCCCAGGGATGTGCGGGTGTGGGCCCTCAGGGAGGCGCCCGCAGGGTTCAACGCGCGGTTCTCGGCGGTCTGGCGGCGGTACGCCTACCGGGTCACCGACAATCCCGGCGGTGTCGATCCGCTGCTGCGAAGCCATGTGCTGTGGCACGACTGGCCTCTTGATGTCGGCGCCATGAACGAGGCGGCTCAGCGGCTGCTCGGGGAGCACGACTTCGCCGCCTACTGCAAGAAGCGTGAGGGTGCCACGACCATTCGTACGCTGCAGGAGCTGAGCCTCGTGCGGGGGGACGACGGGATCATCACCGCCACCGTGCGCGCCGACGCCTTCTGCCACAACATGGTGCGCTCGCTCATCGGGGCCCTGCTGTTCGTGGGGGACGGGCATCGGGCGGCCGACTGGCCGGGGAAGGTGCTGGCCGCCGGGGTGCGGGACTCCGCCGTGCACGTCGTACGGCCGCACGGGCTGACGCTGGAGGAAGTCGGCTATCCCGCCGACGAGTTGCTGGCCGCGCGGAACAAGGAGGCGCGGAACAAGCGGACTCTGCCCGTGGGCGGTTGCTGCTGAGGGGACCGGCTCCCGGCCTTCAGCGGCCCTCAGTTCGCCGTCCTCAGTCGTCCGCCCATGAGGTGACGAGACCCGAGAGGGCCTTCTCGGCCTCGTCGGCGTCGCGGCCGTTTCCCCGGGCCCTGGGGGCGAGTTCCACGTGGACGAACTTCGCGTGCCGGCGCTGGGCTTCCTTGCCCTGGGCGTTCGTGACCCCTTCGAGGGGGCATCGGTCCGACCAGCCGCGGCAGACCCGTAGCCCGTCGGCCTCCATGGCGTCGGCCAGGGCGGAGGTCTCGGTGAGCACGCGCTGCGCGGCCCCGGTGGACAGGACGGCCTCGTAGGGGCGGTCGGAGTCCTTGGCGAAGCCGTGCAGTTGGACGCCGGGCACGTCACGCTTCTGGAGCTCCGTGACGATGGTGTGGAAGGCGCTGTCCCCCCGGCGGGCGACGTCGGCGGCGTCCTCCTGGCCGGCGCGGCGGTGGGCGCCGGCCAGGACCAGTGAGCCGCCCGGGTTGCCTTCCAGCAGCTGTACTCCGAGGAGTTCGGTGTCCTGGTCGGCCACCGGATGCGGTACCTGCGCGCTCCAGTGGAGGGCGGCGTCGGCGTTCAGGTACAGCCGGCCCCAGTGCTCGGCCTCGCCGGGCTTCCGGGCGGCGATCTCGTCGTATCTGCGGCCGGAGGCGGTGTCGGTGAGGCGGGTGATCTTCAAGCCGATGGGGGCCAGCAGTCTTTCCGCCTTCGTGGCGTCGCCGTCCAGGAGGCGGCCGACGCCCTCGGCCAGTTTGGCGCGTTGTGTGTCGCTCGGTGGGGTGTAGTCGCCGTCCGGCTGGAACTCGGCGGTATACGACAGGATGCGGCTCCGGAGGTCCACCAGTTCACGGGCGTGCGGAGCGGAATCGTCCGTTTCCTGGCCTGTTGTCGATTGGCAGCCGACCAGGGCGACAAGGAGTCCGACTTGTGCCAGAAAGCGAACGAAATGTGACCGTCTTGTGACGGTAATTTGGGTAGCTCCTGTAGGGCGCGTGTGACCATGACGCGGTGACATTTCGTAATCCTCTCCGGGGCACTCGTTCTGCAGCCGCTTTAGCGACGGTCGCCGCCCTGACCGCCGCGTGCAGTTCCGGGGCCTCGTCGGCGCCGGAGGTGAAGCCGGGCGGGCGCTCGTTCACCGTGGCCGCAGCCGGTGACGTACTCATCCACCCCGAACTCGTCGACCAGGCCACCAAGGACGCCAAGGAGACCGGCAAGGGGGAGGCCGGGCTGGACTTCGGACCGCTGCTCGCCGGGGTGAAGCCCGTCATCAGCAAGGCCGACCTGGCGATCTGTCACATGGAGACACCGGTCGGGAAGCCCAAGGGGCCCTTCGAGGGCGCTCCGGAGTTCCTCGTTCCGCCGCAGGTCCTGACGACGCTCAAGGACGTGGGGTACGACACCTGCTCGACTGCCTCCAATCACACCTACGACCACGGCCTGGCGGGCGTGCGGCGCACGGTGAACACCATGGAGAAGGCCGGCCTCGGGCACAGTGGCTCCTCGCGTACGCCCGAGGAAGCAGAACAGATCAGCATCCGAGACGTCAACGGGGTCAAGGTCGCCCATCTTTCCTACTCCCGGGAGTCGTTCCTCAAGCCGGAGCCCGAGAAGGAGAAGTGGGCGGTCAACCGGATCGACACGGACCGGATCAGGGATGCCGAGGCCCGTGCCCGCAAGAAGGGTGCCGAGGTGGTGATCCTCTCGGTCCACTGGGGGCGCGAGAACTACAACGAGCCCAGCGTGTCGCAGCTCCAGCTGGCGGACCGGCTCACCGCCGAGACGGGGATCGACCTGGTGATCGGCCACCACTCCCACGTGGTGCAGCCCATCCAGAAGGTCAACGGCACGTGGGTCGCCTACAGCCTCGGCAACCAGGTGGCCCGTCACTCCTCGCCCACCGGTCTCACCGAGGAGGGCGCGATCGGCTGGTTCGAGTTCCGTGAGACGACCGGCGGATGGGACGTCTCGGCCCGCTACGCTCCGACGCTGGTGGACATCCCGGCCGAGGTGGAGGACGGGGAGGAACCGCCCAAGGGCGCGGCCCTGGACCACCGGGTGGTGGACGTGCGGCAGGTCCTTGAGGAACCGGGGGACCTGTCTGAGGAGCGGCTCGCCCGCTACCGGCTGGCGGCGGACCGTACGCGTGGCTTCCTGTACAACCGCGGGGCTCCCGGTGGAGACGGTCTGAAGGAGCTCGCGCTGGAGCGTGACTAGGGCCACAGCTCATTCCTGGGCGGGAGATGCAACCTCGGCGCTCCTTAACAGTCTTTTAAATGACGGCTTGTCATGCCCCCGCGTGTCGGCGGTGTTCTCGGCAGGCGCCGTCATCCGTAGAGGTCGGAGGAGACCACCGGTGACATCGACTCGTGCCGCGCGACCCGTGAAGGGCGGGCGGCGGCGAAGCCGCAGACGAGCGGACATGCCGCTGCTCGGCGGCATCCGTCCCCCTATCGCGCTGCTGTGCGTGCTGGTGCTCGCCCTCGCCGGCCTCACCGCCAAGGTGCTCGGCCCCGCCGGTGAGCAGCTCGTGCCGGAGGCGGTGCTGTCCTCACAGCAGCATTTCGCCGAGGACGGTGCGATCGCCCTACGCGCGTCGATCGACGAGCGGGTCACCGACCTGGACCGCACCGCGGCGGCGCTGAACGAGGGCTCCCCGGTGGAGCCGGAGCGCGTTCTGTCCGATCTGGGGAAGACGTACCAGAAGTGGACAGGCACCACGGTTCTGGACGTGGAAAGCGGCAAGGTGCTGGCCGCCAGGGGGGAAACGATTCCCCTCGGCTGGCTGGACAAGAAGGTCCTCACCGGGGACAAGGCGCTTCTGCCCCGCATGGTGCGGCTGAAGACCGGCGACGTACGCCTGATGACCATGGCGGTGCTCGACTGGAAGGACCGGCCGCAGCAGCTGCTGATCGCGTCCAACAGCCTGTCCGTGCCCAACGTCACCCTGGGCCAGTTCCGCTCCATGGCCGTCGTCGCCACCGGCGGGGAGATCCTCGCCACGGCCGGCTTCGAGCAGTCCGAGGCGCTCAACTCGGACCAGGAGCGCAAGGAACTGACCTTCGTACAGAAGCAGATGAGCAAACTCTCCGCCCAGGCGGCCAAGGAGACGGAGCAGGACCCCGTCAGCGCCAGGGAGCCCGGCTCCCGCGGCTACCCGGGCGTCAGCGGAACCCTGCTCGGCGAGAGCTACAACGGCCGTACCGCCACGGCCGGGTACGCCTCCCTCGCCTCCTCCGACCCCGAGGAGAAGAAGAGTGTCGGTGCCGGGCTCGGGCTCACGGTGGTGGCCCTGCTGCCGGTGCTCCAGCAGCACGCCGCCGGCCCCGGCCGGGAACTGTACGGACTGCTCGCGGCCGGAGCCCTGGTGCTGCTCGGACTGATCGCGGTGGCCGTGCTCTGGGCGACCGTGCAGCGGCCCCTGCTGCGGCTGTTCCTGGAGTCCCGCCGGCTGGCCCGCGGCGACCTGACCCGTCCCGTGGCCGTGCCCCGCTGGGGTGAGGCCGCGCGCGTCGGCTCCGCCCTGGAGCGACTGCGCGCGCAGTTGGGCGGCGCGGGGGACGAACCCGCGGACCGTCGAAACCGCAGGACACGGTTCGGGGTGCGCGGGCCGCTCGCCGTGACGGCGATTCTGCTGCTGCTGTGGTGCGTGCCGGTCGGCTTTCTGCTCAACCGCACGGACGACTCGGTGAGCATCCCCTCCGCCATGGTCGACGACCAGCGCGACCGCACCGACCTCGTGGCCGACCGCGTGCGCCGGGCGCTCAACGAGGCGCAGGCGGACATGGTCTCCATGTCCCGGCTGATCGACGCGGACGACACCGGAGCCACCCGCAAGGTGCTCGAGGCGGCGCTGCGCGAGCACTCCCGCTACCAGGCGCTCTACCTCCTCTCCGAGGACGGGGACGTCGTGGCCCGCGCGGGTGAGGAACCGAGCGCCGACTGGAGCGGCGAGGAGGACCTTCCGCTGGTCCGGGTCGCGGGCAAGGGCGGGAAGAAGCCGGTCATCCAGGTCGGGGCCTCCGTTCCGGACAAGAAGGGGGAGACCGTAGTCGGTGAGGTCAGGGTGGAGTTCCTCAACTCGCTGCTGAACCGGCCCGGGCTCGGCGAGGTCCGCGTGGTGGACCCCAAGGCGGAGACCCTCGCCGCCAGCGACGGTTTCCTGGCCTTCGAGGGCCTGCCGAGGGACGCGCTCACCGATCTGGTCAAGGCGGGCGGCGCCCAAAGCGGCACCGGCCCCGCCGAGAACGGCCTGCTGATCCGTGAGGGCCGAGGTGTCACTGTCGCCGCGGCGGCACCCTTCTCCGGGGGCGGCGTGGCGTCCGACCTCGGCTGGACCGTTGTCAGCTGGCAGAACGCCAAGGAGTTCCAGATCGCCCCGTACGAGCGGGAGGACCGCAGCATCCTCGCCGGGATGCTCGGTCTGGCGCTGATCGTCGTCTGCCTGGGCTGGGTGTTCCTCGTGGTGGCCCGGCCGCTGCGGGCCCTCGCGGCCAGTGCGGAGAAGCTGGCCGACGGCGACCTCAAGACCGTGCACTACCCCCGCTACCAGGACGAGGTCGGCGCCGTCGTGCGCAGCCTCGAACTGCTCCGACAGCAACTGCAGGCCCGTAAGCAGAACCAGGCGCGCCGGCTCGCGGAGCCACAGCCCGTCGTCCGGGGAAGGTGACCCAGCTGTGCTCTATCTCTACTTCGTGCTGCTCATAGGCGGCGTGATGCTGCTCGTGGCGGGCATCGTGGAGCAGCGCCGGCACTACGCCAGCCTGCACAGCATCCCCTCGCGGGTGCTCGTCAACGGCATCCGCGGCAAGTCCTCCATCACCCGGCTGTGCGCGGGGGCCCTCAGGGGCGGGGACCTGGTGACCGTGGCCAAGACGACGGGTACGGCCGCGCGGTTCATCCACCCCGACGCCACCGAGGAGCCGGTCTACCGGAAGTTCGGGATCGCCAACGTGGTGGAGCAGATCGGCATCGTCCGCCGGGCCGCCACCTACCGTCCCGACGCCCTCGTCATCGAGTGCATGGCCGTCATGCCGGCGCTGCAGGAGGTCAACCAGAGCAAGCTGATCCGCTCCACGATCGGCGTGCTGTGCAACGTCCGTGAGGACCACCTCGCCGAGATGGGCCCCACCCTCGACGACGTGGCCCGTTCGCTGTGCCGCTCGATGCCCGAGGACGGCATCTGCGTCACCGCGGAGAAGGACCGCTTCCACATCCTCCAGGAGGAGGCCGACGCCCGTAACTGCAAGCTCGTCTACGCCGACCCCGAGATGGTCACCGACGAGGAGCTGCGCGGCTTCAGCTGGTTCACCTTCAAGGAGAACGTGGCGATCGCGCTGGTCGTCGCCGAAATGCTCGGCGTGGAACGGCAGGTCGCCCTCCAGGGCATGTACGACGCCCCGCCGGACCCGGGCGTCCTCTCCGTGGAGCGCTACCTCACGCCCGAGGGCAAGAAGCTCGCCTTCGCGAACGTCTTCGCGGCCAACGACCCCGAGTCGACGCTGATGAACATCAACCAGCTGCTCGACCTCGGCGCCATCCACCGGCCGCTGAACGTCGTGATCAACTGCCGCCCCGACCGCGTCGAGCGCAACGGCCAGATGGGCGAGATCATCCCCGACCTGGAGCCGGACAACGTGTTCGTCATCGGGCACCCCGCCAAGAGCGCCATCGACGCCATCCCGGCCGAGTGGCGCGATCGCGCGGTCGACCTCGGCGGTGAGCGGCGGTCGGCCGAGGAGTTCATGCCGGCCCTGCTGGAGCGCATGGCCGCCGACTCCTCCCTCGTGGCCATCGGCAACATCCACGGCCAGGGCGAGGAACTCCTCGAGTACCTGGCCGAACTCCCGGCGGAC
Organism: Streptomyces spongiae; assembly: GCF_009377185.1. GTDB lineage: Bacteria > Actinomycetota > Actinomycetes > Streptomycetales > Streptomycetaceae > Streptomyces > Streptomyces spongiae. Next base: position 2,066 of record NZ_VJZC01000076.1, on the reverse strand, counting down.
GACTCCGCACCCGCGGACCCGGACGCGGACCGGCCCGCGGAACCCGCGCTCCCGGCCCAGTCGGCGCGCCTGGATCCCTACGCCTCGTACCCCATGGCCTACGAGGAGCGCTACCAGGCCGCGCAGACCCAGGAGGTCCCGGTGATCCGCATTCCGGCCCAGCAGCGTCGCCCGTCGTGGGCCCAGCACGCCGACCAGCACCAGGGGCAGTACTTCCAGGAGCAGGGACAGTACGCCGCCCCGGCCCAGGACACGTGGCAGTACGGCGACGACTCCCACGGCGGCCACCCGTACCCGACGGCCGACGGCGGTGGGCAGCATCCGCACTCCTGACCTCCGCGGGCCGGGCCGACACCCCGCACCCGCACGCCGCCGACCGCCTCGCACCACGACCCGCACCCGTGCCCGGAGACCCCGTTGACCACCGCCGCCCTGACCCCTGAGATGGCCGCCCTGGGCATCGCCATCGGCCTGTTCTTCTCGTTGCTGTGCTACCTGACCACCAACCTGTCCCCCGGCGGAATGATCACGCCGGGATGGATCGCCCTCACACTCATCGAGGACCTCCAGCGGGCGGCCATGGTGGTCGGCGTCACGGCCCTCACCTACGCGGGCACCAAGGTCATGCAGCGACTGGTGATCCTCTACGGCAAGCGGCTGTTCGCCGCGGTGGTCCTGCTGGGCGTGCTGCTCCAGGCCACGGTGATGATCGTGCTCTCGATCGAGTTCCCGCTGCTGTACGGCAACCAGACCCTCGGCTTCATCGTGCCCGGTCTGATCGCCTACCAGATGGTGCGTCAGCCCAAGGGGCCCACTCTGCTGGCGACCGGCACCGTCTCGCTCATGGCCTACATCGTCGTCGCCGCCGGGCTGCTGCTCGGCATCATGCCCACAGTCTGAGAAACGGGGAGAGAACTCATGGCAGGGAAGAAGAAATCAAGGCCGGTCGTCTCCGGGCTCGTGGTACTCGCGCTCGTGGGGACGTCCGGCTACCTCACCGTGGAGCTCCGCAAGCAGGACGAGCAGGGTGTCACGGAGATCACCAACGTCGGTGTGCTGGACGGCTCCGGGCGCTCCGGCGGCTCCGGTGGCGAGTCCAAGGGCCAGTCCAAGGGCGAGGAGACGTGGTCCCGGCTGGAGAACCCGGCCCGCTCCGTGCTCCGCGGGTCCGACGGCCAGGTCAAGGCGGTGCTCACCGACGGGGCGCGCACCGCGACGCTGACCGGGCCGTCCCGCACGTTCGCCGAGCCCTCCTCCACCAGCTCCAAGGTCTCGACGACCGACTGGGTGCGGCTCATGCCCGAGAAGTGGAAGAAGGGCGCGGAGAAGGAGAAGTGGTTCAAGGACTGGTACGCCGAGTTCGAGGGCAGCAAGAAGGACGACCTCTTCACCTTCGCGTTCCAGTACGTCGCGGGCGCCAAGGACAAGAAGGACGCGCAGGGCATCCGCTACGCCGGTGACGCCAGCTTCGGTCCCCTGAACACGACGGGAGCCGAAGGCGGTGACCTGCGCCTGGAGCAGTCCGACTTCTACGACTACCTCGGGGTGCAGTACCCCTTCCGAGACGGTGTGATCGGGGCGCCGGAGACCGCGCGCGCCAAGTCCGTCGACTGCTCGGGGTACATGCGCCTGGTGCTGGGCTACCGCGCCCGCTACCCGCTGATGTCCTCGGACAACGCGGGAGACGGACTGCCGCGCACCGCCAACGGCATGGCCCGCTCGAAGCAGGGTGTCGACGTGCTGCCGCTGGCCGGTGTCACGGCGAAGGACCGGCCGAGCGGGATCGACCAGCTCCAGCCCGGGGACCTCGCCTTCTTCAAGCTCGACCAGCGGACCGGGGAGCGGCTGGACCACGTCGGCATGGTGCTCGGCTACGACACCGAGGGGCACCTGATCTTCGTGTCCAGCCGTGAGGAGGTCAACGGGCCGACGATCGGTGACGTGGGCGGGGTGTCGCGGTTGGACGGCAACGGGTACTACGCGAAGACGTTGCGGAGTGCGAAGCGGTTGTGAGCGGTGGGGTGTTGTAGGGCGGGGGCTGCGCCCCCAGCCCTCCTTCCCGGGAG
>NZ_VJZC01000760.1 GCF_009377185.1 Streptomyces spongiae | reverse complement strand
GAGCCGGACGGACGGGATGGGGGAGGATAGGGGCCATGGATCTTGGACTGAAGGACCGTGTGTACGTCGTCACCGGAGCGACCCGTGGGCTCGGCAGCGCGAGCGCGCGGGAACTCGTCGCCGACGGCGCCAAGGTGGTCATCACCGGGCGCGACGAGAAGAGCGTCGCCGACGCGGCGGCCGCCCTCGGCCCGAACGCCGTGGGGGTCGCCGCGGACAACGCAGACCCGGAGGCCGCGGCCCGGCTCGTCGCCGCCGCGCGCGAACACTTCGGCGGGTTCGACGGCATTCTGATCAGCGTCGGCGGCCCGGCGCCCGGGTTCGCCGCGGACAACACGGACGAGCAGTGGACAGCCGCGTTCGAGTCGGTCTTCCTGGGCGCGGTCCGGCTGGCGCGGGCCGCGGAGGCGGAGCTCGGTGCGGGCGGTGTCATCGGTTTCGTGCTGTCCGGTTCCGTGCACGAGCCGATTCCGGGTCTGACCATCTCCAACGGGCTGCGCCCCGGCCTCGCGGGCTTCGCCAAGTCCCTCGCGGACGAGCTGGGCCCGCGCGGCATCCGCGTCGTGGGTCTGCTGCCGGCCCGTATCGACACCGACCGCGTGCGCGAACTGGACGGGATGTCCGCGGACCCGGAGGCGACCCGTGCGGGCCACGAGTCCCGCATCCCGCTGCGCCGGTACGGCACGCCGGAGGAGTTCGGGCGGACGGCGGCGTTCCTGCTGTCACCCGCCGCGTCCTACCTGACGGGCATCATGCTGCCGGTGGACGGCGGGTCGCGGCACGGGTTCTGAGGCCCACAAGGCTCGCGGCACCGGCCTGTCCCGGCGGAACCCACGGTTGCTCAGCTCACCCGCTCCGTCCCGTGCTTGACCCCGCGCAGTCGTACCTCGGCGGGGAGCGCGGCCAGTCCCGCCGAGTCCCGGGCGTGCGCGAGGGCCTCCGTCGTCAGCCGGTGCAGGGCGTCTCCGGGGTCCACGTGCGGTTCGAGCAGGACCCGCACCCGCGCCTCGGGGGTGCTGCGCCGTCCGGTCAGCCGCACCTCGGCGCGCTCCACGCCGTCCAGCCCGCCCGCCTCACCGGCGAGTACACCTTCCATGGCACGCCCGCGCAGCAGGGCGCCCTCGCCGTCGCCGGTGTCGACGAGCACCTCGCCCAGCCGGTGGCGCCGCAGCAGGGCGGTCAGCCACCACAGGGTGAGCAGCACCAGGACCGCGAGTACGGCGATGACGACGGGCCACCACCAGCCCTCGTCCCGCCACCGTGTCCGGTCTGCATCGCTGAGCAGGACGTCGTGCTTCCCGTCGTACACCCACCAGGAGGGCGGTTTCACACCGAGCCCGACGGCGAGCACGGACCCTCCGGCCACGACGAGCACCAGCCCGACGAGTCCCAGCAGCACGCGGTTGACGATCCTCAGCACCGGACCTCACCCCTTCCGTCCGGGCCGCCGGACGTGCACGGCCAGCGCGGGGGGCCGGGACAGCCCGAGGCCCCGGATCCCGTCGGCGAGCGTGGCGTCCAGGTCGGCGCGTACCTCGTCGAGCTCGCGGAAGTGCGCGACCGCGCGGACGTCGACCTTCTTGCGGCCCACGCGGACCCGTACGGTCCGCACGCCCGCCACCTCGACGGCCCGGTCGCGCAGCGCCATCGCCGCGGCGTCCCGGTGCAGCCCGGCCCTGACGTGGGCGTGGACGCGCCGCATCGGCAGCACGTCACGCAGCCCGGGTGTCACGGCGAGCACGACCAGCCAGAGACCGAGCCCCACGGCGACCCCGGCGCCGACGAGCACCCATACGTCGTCGAGGGGCCGCTCGGAGAGCTCCCGGGCGAGGGTCTTGCGCCACTGCATGGCGGACCGGTCCGCGCGGACGGCGGCGACGTCGTACAGGAGGAGGCCGAAGCCCGCGAGGAGCAGCAGCGCGACGACGCCCGCGGGGATGCGGCGCGAGGACCAGAACCGCTTCTCGTCGCCGTTCTCGCTGTCGAGGGCGGGCAGCGGATCGTACGCGGCGGCCGACGTGGACTGCACGGGGTCGTCGTCGCCCGCCTTCTCCATGACGGGCAGCCGTTGTGTGCCGCGGGTGTCTTCGGAGCCCGGGGTCTCGCTCATAGGGTCCTCCCCTGTGCCGCGCCGGGGACGTGCGCGAGGTACAGCCGCTCGACCAGGACAGCCACCTCGGGTACGTCCATCCCCGCCAGCGCTTCTACCCGCTCGGCGACCCGACGACGCACGGCGGCGCAGCGGGCCCCGATGTCGGAGGGGTAGTCGAGTTCGAGCCCGACACGGATGCGCGCGGTCCTCCGATGGATGCTGGCGCTGGCGTGCGGGGGCATGGCGTCGCGCGGCAGCGCTTCCAGTGCTTCACGCGCCGCCTGCGAGGCGATCTTCGCGACGACGCGGTCGGCGATCCGGGTGGCGCCGCGCTCGGCCGGCGGGACCGTCGTGACCGGGCGGCGACCCTCGTCTGAGCGGCTGTCGTCCGAGCGGCTGTCCTCCGAACGGCTGTCGTCCACGTGGGTCACCGCCGCCGGTGGTCACGCGAGCGGAAGAAGTCACCGAGCTCCAGATCCCCTTCGAGCAACCGGCCCACGACGAAGCCGACGGCTCCGAGCGCTGCCACCAGCAGGAAGGCACCGAAGCCGCCGAAGTACCCGGCGAAGGCCAGCGCCATTCCGGCGATCATGCCGACCACGGCCAGACTCATGTTGTGCTCCCAACGGCGTGCGTCACTGGAGCCGGGGCTCCACTTCTTCTTCCACTTCCTCCGGCAGCTTCACGTCGCTGACCGCGATGTTCACCTCGACGACCTCCAGGCCGGTCATGCGCTCGACCGCCGCGACGACGTTCTCGCGCACGTCGCGGGCGACGTCGGCGATGGGCACGCCGTAGTCGACGACGATCTCCAGGTCGAGCGCGGTCTGCACCTCGCCGACCTCGGCCTTCACACCCCGGGTGACCGCCTTCGTCCCGCCGGGCACGCGGTCCCGCACGGCTCCGAAGGTCCGCGACAGGCCGCTGCCCATGGTGTGCACGCCGGCCACGTCCCGTGCGGCCAGTCCGGCGATCTTCTCCACGACTCCGTCGGCGATGGTGGTGCGTCCCCGGGTGGCCGGATCGCCACCGCCGCGCTTGGTGGTCTTACGGGTACCGACGGCCGGTGCCGACACCGTCTCGTTCTCGGGGTCCCCCGTCCGGTCCCGCTGCGTCATGTCAGTCATGCCGTACGTCCCTTCCGGTTCTCCTCCTTGGACCACAGTAAGCGGGGTTACGTGGTCGCGCGCCGCGGATGCGGCAGGCTGGAGCAATGACGGCGGACGAATGGACGAAGGCAGTACGGCGACAGGTCGGACTCGGCAGAGTGCTGCCCCTGGGCGGCCCGCGCGACGGCGCGTGGATCACGGAGAGGGCGGCCGGCTCGGTCCTGCGCCGGGCTGCCGACTCGACGCGCGGGGTTCGGCTGGGCAGGTTGCGGATCTCGCTGGTCGATCCGGACGCGCCGTACGAACCCGCCGTACCGCCGCCCCCGAGCGCGCTCTTGCCGGGGCCGCTACGGATCGATGCGGACTTCCTGGCGTCGGCGGACCCCACGGCCCTGGGCGCCGAGCCCCTCCCCGCGACGGCGGCCCGCCTGAGGGCGTCGCTGGCCACCGCGGCGGCGGAACGTCTCGGTCTGACGGTGACGGAGGTGGATCTGCGGGTGACGGGGCTGCGTGACGCCGACGCCGACGTCGGCGTCGGCGCGGACGCGGACGCGGACGCCACGACCGCCGGACCCGACGAGGGGCGGAGCGAGGAGGAGCCCGCGGCGGAGCCGCCCGGCGACGGCGAGGAGTCCCGTGTGGGCGCCGCCGCGCTGTCCGTGCCGGGTGTGGCCCGCCTGACCGGTGCCCTGGGCGGGCTGGGCCGGCCGGTTCACATCGAGCCCGACGCCACGCTGCCGCGCCGTCATGTGCGTGTGGAGGTGGCGGTCGCGGGGGCGGAGCGGGTCCTGGACGTGGCCCTCGGGGTGCGTGCGGCGGTGGGCGAGGCCCTGCCGGATCGTCCGTCGGTGGCGGTGGTGGTGACGGCGGTGGACTGACGGTCCCGCAC
>NZ_VJZC01000759.1 GCF_009377185.1 Streptomyces spongiae | reverse complement strand
GATCTTCACTGGGCGGGGGCGGTGTAGAGAGGCAGGCGAGGGTCGACCGGCTGCTCGGGCCACGTGTCACGGATCCAGGTGTGGTCCGGGTGGTCGCAGATCAGCCAGGCACGGTCGGCGTCGGGGCCCGCCATGACGTTGAGGTAGTACATGTGGTGGCCGGGCACGGCCATGGAGGGGCCGTGCCAGCCGTCCGGGATGAGAACGACGTCGCCGTCGCGCACCTCGGCCAGCACGTCCGTGTTCGTGCCCTGGCCGGAGGGGGAGACCCGTTGGTAGCCGAGGCCGGGGGTGCCCTCGTGGTCGGCGAACTCGAAGTAGTAGACCTCCTCCAGCTCCGACTCCTCACCGGGGCGGTGCTCGTCGTGCTTGTGCGGAGGGAAGGACGACCAGTTCCCGCCGGGCGTGATCACCTCGACGGCGATGAGCTTGTCGCACTCGAAGACGCCTGCCGCGCCGAAGTTGTTGACCTGACGGGAGCAGGTGCCGGTGCCGCGCAGCTCGACCGGGACGGAGGACGCCGGGCCGTAGCGGGCGGGCAGCCGCCGCTCGCAGCGGGCGCCGGTGAGGGCGAAGCGCCCGCCGTCACGGGACGCGATCGACCCTTGCGCGTCGCGCGGCACGTACGCGAAGTCGCTGACCCCGCTGAAGACGTTCTCGCGTCCGTTCAGCCGGAAGGTCTCGCCGTCGACGGCGACCGTGCAGGAGCCCGCCAGCGGCAGCACGATCCACTCGCTGTCGCCGCTGTCGAAGGTGTGCCAGCCGCCCGGCGGCAGTTCGAGCACACGCAGGCTGGAGTAGCCCCAGCCCGCCGACTCGGGGGTGATGTTCACGGCGTAGGCGTCGCCGGTGGCCTTGCCCGCGGGAAGGTGGTGCGTGGTGGTCATGGTGTGATTCCTCGGCTCGTTCCAGGACGTACCTGGGCTTCGGGACGGACCAGGGGTTTCCGGGAGGACCTACCCGCACTCACAGCAGACCGACCGCGGTGTCCACCGCGGCCTCCACGCTGCCCTCGGCGGGGTAGAGCAGGGACCGGCCGACGACCATGCCCTGCACGGTGGGCAGCCGCAGCGCCTTGCGCCACTTCTCGTACGCGCCCTCCTGGTCCCCGCCGACCTCGCCGCCCAGCAGCACGACGGGCAGCGTGGACGCCTCCAGCGCCGCCGCCATGTCCTCGGGGTCCTCGGTGACGGGCAGTTTCAGCCAGGTGTAGGCGGAGGTGCCGCCGAGGCCCGAGGCGATCGCGATGGAGCGGGTGACGGCCTCGGCGCTGAGGTCGTTGCGGACCGCGCCGTCCACACGGCGCGATATGAACGGCTCGACGAACAGCGGAAGCCGGCGCGCCGCCATGTCGTCGATGGCCCGCGCGGTGGTCTCCAGGGTCCGCAGGGAGCCGGGGTCGTCGTAGTCGACGCGGACCAGCAGCTTTCCGGCGTCGAAGCGGAGCCGTTCGATGTCCTCGGCACGGTGACCGGTGAAGCGGTCGTCCATCTCGAAGGACGCGCCGGCCAGGCCCCCGCGGTTCATGGAGCCCATGACAACCTTGTCGTCGAGGACACCGAGGAGCAGCAGGTCTTCGAGGATGTCCGCGGTGGCGAGCACCCCGTCCACGCCCGGCCTGGACAGGGCGACGCACAGCCGCTCCAGCAGGTCGGCCCGGTTGGCCATGGCCAGGCGGCGGCCGCCCACGCCGAGGGCGCCGCGCGCGGGGTGGTCGGCGGCCACGATCATCAGGCGGCCGCCGGCGCCGATCAGCGGGCGGCGGACACGGCGGGCTGCCGCTTCGGCGATGGCCTCCGGGTGCCGGGCGCGCACCGTGACGAGGTCCGGGATGCTGATGCTCAAGTCAGGCTCCGTTCAGGGGGTCGGCGTCGGTCAGCCGCGCGCGAGGAGGTCGTCGACCTCGGACTCGGTGGGCATCGCGGAGGAGCAGGCGAGCCGGGAGGCGACGAGCGCGCCGGCCGCGTTGGCGTACCGCATGGTCTTCTCCAGCTCCCAGCCGCTGAGCAGGCCGTGGCAGAGCGACCCGCCGAAGGCGTCCCCGGCACCGAGGCCGTTGACGACCTCCACGGGCACCGGCGGGACCTCGGCGGTGGTGCCGTTGCGGTGGACGGCCAGCACGCCCTTGGGGCCCTGCTTGACGACGGCCAGCTCCACCCCTGCGTCGAGCAGGGCCTGGGCGCAGGCCTGCGGTTCGCGGACGCCTGTGGCGATCTCGCACTCTTCGAGGTTGCCGACGGCCACGGTGGCGTGGCGCAGGGCCTCGGCGTAGTACGGGCGGGCCGAGTCGGGGTCCTTCCAGAACATGGGGCGCCAGTCCAGGTCGAAGACGGTGGTGCCCGACTTGTCGCGCGCCTTGAGAGCGGCGAGAGTGGCCGAACGGCTGGGTTCCTCGCTCAGGCCGGTGCCCGTGATCCAGAAGATCTTCGCCGCGCGGATCGCGAAGAAGTCCAGCTCGTCGGTGTTGATCTCCAGGTCCGGGGCCTTGGGCTTCCGGTAGAAGTACAGCGGGAAGTCGTCCGGCGGGAAGATCTCACAGAACGTGATCGGAGTCGGGTAGGCGTCGACCGGGGTGACGAAGCGGTCGTCGACCCCGAACTCCTTGAGGGCGTCGTGGAGATACGAACCGAAGGGGTCGTTGCCCGTTCGAGTGATCACAGCGGTAGCGTGACCCAGGCGCGCGGCGGCCACGGCGACGTTGGCCGCCGATCCCCCCAGGAACTTGCCGAAGGACTCGACTTGCGGAAGCGGCACACCGGTCTGCAGAGGGTAGAGATCGACCCCGATGCGGCCCATGGTGATGAGATCGAACGATTCGGCGGACTCGGGCATGCGCGTCACTCCTCGTACGGGGATGCGGGCCGTGGAGGGCCCGGAGTGCGGGAAATGCGGGCACGCTGGCCCGGACGTACACCAGGTGTAGGTCCCCGGGGCAGTCCATGTCAAGAGTTTGTACTGACATTCGGACCTGCAACTGAAATGATGTCTTAACAAAGTATTGACAGCTGGGCAGGGCAGGCACTTGTATCCCGTCCCAACGACACCGCCGCTCCACCGGCACAATGACCCCGGCTTCAATGCCCGGGCCCGCGGCGGGCCTCACGCCCGACGCCGTCCCGTTCCCTTTCCCCCCCCGGTCGCACAGTGAGGTGCAAGGAAAGATGGTTCGTTTTCACCCCCGCTCCAGTCGAGTCGCGCCGTTCGTCGCGCTGGCCGCGTCGTCCGCGCTGCTCATAGCGGGCTGCTCCAGCAGCTCGGGTGGCAAGAAGTCCGAGGAGGGCGGCGACGACGCGTCAGCGGGCAAGGCCAACACCCCCCGGATGACGGTCGCGCTGGTCACCCACCAGGCGCCCGGCGACACGTTCTGGGACATCGTCCGCAAGGGCGCCGAGGCCGCCGCGGCGAAGGACAACATCAAGCTGATCTACTCGGCGGACCCGAACGCGGGCAACCAGGCCAACCTGGTGCAGAACGCGATCGACCAGAAGGTCGACGGCATCGCGGTCACCCTCGCCAAGCCGGACGCCCTGAAGGACGTCGCGGCCAAGGCGGAGAAGGTCGGCATCCCGGTCGTCGGCCTCAACTCGGGCCTGAGCGACTGGAAGTCGCTGAACCTCCTGGAGTTCTTCGGGCAGGACGAGACCGTCGCCGGTGAGGCGCTGGGCAAGCGGCTCAACGAGGCCGGCGCCAAGCACGCCGTCTGCGTCGTCCAGGAGCAGGGCAACATCGGCCTGGAGCAGCGCTGCGCGGGCGTGAAGAAGACGTTCGAGGGCAAGACCGAGAACCTCAACGTCAACGGCACCGACATGCCGTCGGTCAAGTCGACGATCAACGCCAAGCTCAAGCAGGACGACTCGATCGACTACGTCGTCGCACTGGGCGCCCCGTTCGCGCTGACCGCGGCGCAGTCGGTCAGCGAGGCGGGCAGCAAGGCCAAGGTCGCGACCTTCGACCTCAACAAGGAACTGACCAGCGCGATCAAGGACGGTGACATCGAGTTCGCCGTGGACCAGCAGCCCTATCTCCAGGGTTACCTGTCGATCGATTCGCTGTGGCTGTACAAGAACAACGGCAACTACATGGGTGGTGGCGAGCAGCC
>NZ_VJZC01000758.1 GCF_009377185.1 Streptomyces spongiae | reverse complement strand
GGCAGGGGTACGGACGGTGTAGCTTCCGTCGCCGCGTCCTCGCCACTCCACGGCGGGGGCGCCGGGGGTGCGGGCCGAGCGGCTCAGGACGTGGATCTCGTCCGCGACCAGGAAGCAGGAGAGCAGGCCGATGCCGAACTGTCCGATGAAGTCGCCGCGTTGCTCGGCGATCCCCTCGGCGCGCTTGCTGCTGCGGCCGATCGTGGCGAGGAAGGTGTGCACGTCGGCCTCGGTGAGACCGACGCCGTCGTCCTCGACGCGTACCACCGAACCGTCGGCGTACAGGCGGATGCCGAACGCGTCGGCGGGGGCGGCAGGTTCGAGGCCCTTCCGGGCGGTCAGCGCGTCCACCGCGTTCTGCATCAGTTCGCGCAGGTAGACGCGAGGGCTGGAGTAGAGGTGGTGGGAGAGGAGATCGACGAGTCCGCGCAGATCCACCTGGAAGGTGCGGTCGGCGTCGGCCGGGTTGACGGCGGTGTCGGGCAGGGTCATCGGGCAGTCCGGAGTGGGAGGGGCGACGGGTGGCGGGCAGGCGGCACCGGGGCCGACGGGGACTCAGGCACGGCGGTGGTGGCGGGCGAACTGCTTCTCGGGGTCCGCGAAGTAGGTCCAGGGCCACTTGGTGTAGGCGCCGTCGAGCGTCTGGAAGACGCGCCGGACCGTGTGGCGCTCACCGGCCAGCGACAGGGCCATGGCGAACATGTTGAAGTCGTGCTGCCAGCCCGGGCGCCGCGCGTAGGCGGGGTGCAGGATGCTGTGGTCGGCCGCGTCACGCAACTCGGCCTGGATTTCGGGGGTTTCGAGGCAGGCACCGTAGTCCGACTCGACCCAGTCCTCGATGTGCGCCATGGCGATCACGCAGCCGAGGTCGTGCCCCTGCGGGGCGCGGGCGAAGGCGTCGCGGGCGAACGCCATGGCCTGGCCGGGTTCGCCTCCCCAGCGGGGCTGCAACTGCGACACCCACTGGATGTGGGTGTCCAGGTCGAGTGGGTCGCGGCGCAGGGCGGCGTCGAGCCGGGTCTCGTTGATGTCGGGGCCCAGCGACATGCCGCGGCCGGAGGTGAGGAGATGACGCCACGGCGTGACCCATTCCGGCCGCAGCTCGGCGGACTCCAGCAGCTGCTCCTCGGCGATGCGGAGCCGCTCGTGGAAGACCCGCCACTGCTCCTGCGTGACGTTCACGGCGCGCTCGGCGGTGCGGGCCTCCCAGCCCCAGCTGATGTGGCGCGCCCCGGATATCAGCAGGGCGGTGGCCCGGTGCTCCTTGTCCTCCTCGACGGCCCGGCCGATCCAGTCCTGCACACCGTCCATGTCGGCCAGTTCACCCAGGACCTGGTGGTCGCGGCCGAGGTCGAAGGGGGTCAGCGCCGCCTTGACCGCCTCCCAGTCACCCGCGTCGGCGGCCTCCACCAGCGCGAGCACCCGCGCGTCCCCGAGTGCGCGCAGCGTGTACATCCCGTTCTTCTGCCTGCGCGGGACGGGAAGGGCGTGCGGATCCGCCTCCGGTCTCTCCGCATCCCTGCCGAACAGCTTGCCGAACATGCCGCGCCCTCCCCTGGTCCCGCGTGATCGTCCGGAGCAGCATAAACGGCACCACCGACACCACTTCCACAGGGTTTTCACCGTAACTTCACTGATCCGGCCCCACCCGCTCGCCCGCCGACACCTCTCCGACGGGCGAACGGCATGAAACCCCTCAGCGTCGGGCCAGCGCCAGCACACTCAGGCCGAACATCAAGACGCCCAGGGGGAGATGGAGCGACGGAACGTGCGCGATGCCGAGCACGACCTGGACCGAGGCGAGTACGAGGAAACCGGACGCGTGCCAGACAGGGCGGGGCGAGCCGCCGCCCGGCTTCCACGCCAGCACCGCCGCGAGCACGTACAGCATCGACGCCCCGTACATCACACGGGCTCCGACACTGTGCAGTGTCTCTCCGTAGGACGAGGTCAGCAGCAGTCCGGCGGAGACCGCCTGAAGGAAGATGGTCAGGCTCTGCAGGGCGATCGCGATCCGCAGGAACGAGGAACCGCGTTGTGCGTTCGCCGTCGCTGTCTCCGTCACCTGAGTGGCCATGTCATAGTCCCCTTTTCCCGCCTTCGGGCGGTAGATCGATAAGGTCTCACCAGCCCGACGACACGGGCCTGCGAAAGGTAAGGCGGGGGGCCTGAAGCATGGGGACTGTCGGGACCGGCACTGATGAGTCGGCCGGCGAGCGACCCCAACTGATCAATGTCGCTTACCGGTTGCTCGGTTCGGTGACCGAGGCCGAGGACGCCGTACAGGATGCCTACGCACGCTGGTACGGGCTGCCACGAAGCCGGCGGGAGGAGATCCTGTCCCCCGGCGCCTGGCTGACGACGGTGACCGGCCGCATCTGCCTGGACCTGCTCGGCTCGGCGCGGGCCCGCCGTGAACGCTATGTCGGCGCGTGGCTGCCAGAGCCGCTGCCCGACCGCACCGAATGGGACCACGCGGGCGGCGCCGACGCCACCCGCCCTGCGGACCCCGCCGACCAGATTGTCCTGGACGAGTCCGTGGCCATGGCCTTCCTCGTCGTCCTGGAGTCGATGACGCCCGCCGAGCGGGTGGCGTTCGTCCTGCACGACGTCTTCCGGTACCCGTTCGCCGAGATCGCCCACGTTCTCGGCCGTACCCCTGCGGCCTGCAAGCAGCTGGCGGCCTCCGCCCGGCGGCGCGTGAGCGTCGCGCACGCGCCGGTGACGGCGACCGGCCAGGCCGACGTGGTGAGGCAGGTCAAAGAAGCCTGGGAAACCAAGGACATCGCCGCCCTCGTCGGTCTCCTCGACCCGGCCGCCGTGATGACCGCCGACGGCGGCGGCCTGGTCGGTGCCGTCCTGCGCCCGGTCGAGGGCGGTGCGCGCATCGCCCAGTACATGGTCGCCATTGCCGACAAGGCTCCGGGACTCGAACTCCTGGAGCGGTCGGTCAACGGCGTTCCGGGCCTGGTGGCCCAGCGTGCCGGCGTCGTCATGACCGTGGCCTCGTTCCACGTCTCCGACGGGCGCGTCACCCGGATCTGGGCGGTCCGCAACCCGGAGAAGCTGCGGCCATGGGCGCGAATGGGCCAGGCGTATCCCTGAATCGCACTCAGGCCCGGTGCCCCGCACCCGTCGCGAGCAGTCCGTCGACGACGAGTGCCGCCAGCGATTCCGCGGTGGCCGCGAGCTGCTGCGGCGAGGCGTTCTCGGGCCTGCCCAGGCGCAGGGCCAAAGGCACCTCCAGCATCCCGGAGACGGGACCCATGACGGCGAAGAACAGCACGTCCACCGGGACGGGCGCCATGCGTCCGGACGCCACGAGCCGTTCGATGCCGGGCAGCATGAGCTGCAGCATCGGGGCGATGTAGCGCTCGTACAGATAGTCCAACCGCTCGGTGTCCCGGGAGAACTCGTCCACCATGAGCCGTCCGATCAAGGGCGTGTCCACAGCGTTCCAGTAGAAGCCGGTGATGAACTGCCTCAGTTGCTCGGCCTCGTCAGCCGAGGGATCCGGCTGCGGCATACGGGCGAGCTGCGCCCCCAACGCATAGTCCACGGTCGCACGCCAGAACGCCGCCTTGGACCCGTACCGGTCGTTGATGAAGTTGTGACTGACACCGAGACGGCGGGCCAGCTCACGGGCCGACGCCCGGTCGTAGCCCAGTTCCGCGAACGCCTCGAGCCCCCACTGGAGGACGCTCTGCCCTTCAGGCGCCGCGGGAGTACCCGCACCGGGACGCCCCGGCCGTCGAGCAGATCCGGTTCTTGCTTCCACCCCTGCCTCCATGACTGATTGATGGCGCCCGCATGTCGTGCGATCCGCAGACGTCGTGGCCGTTGAACGCCGTGCTGCCCGAAGAGCAGCGCCTCCCGAACACGCGGGCTACCCCGCCTCCATCCCGAAGGCTTGATGAGCACTCTACTTGACGAGTGTCAGATTAAGAGTAATCTGACGTGTGTCAGACGGTGCTTCCGGCGTAAGGAACGCCGCTCGACCAGCTGTCCTTCGCAGGGCCGACCTGTGCACATCCGCACGGATCAGCAGATGACCACAGTCCTCGCACCACTTCGCGGACGCCCCGGGCACGACGTGCGCCCGGCC
>NZ_VJZC01000757.1 GCF_009377185.1 Streptomyces spongiae | reverse complement strand
GGTTCCTGCCGGGTGTCGTCCATCAGCCGCGGCCGCCGTGCGCGAGCCGGGCGAGGGCCACGGCCCCCCGGCAGCCGTCCGCCACCCAGTCGAGCGTCAGGCCGAGGGCGTGGAGTCTGCGGGTCAGGGGTTCCGTCAGGGGGCCGTCGGGGCCGAGCAGACCGCCGGTGGCGACGATCCGTTCGCCGGGCCGGGGTTCCAACGCGCGGACGGTGTCCGTCAGGTGCTCCGCCGCCTGGTCGAGGATCTCCCCCGCGACGGCGTCGTCGCGCCGGGCCGCTTCGGCCACCAGGGGCGCGAGCCGGGCGAGCCGGATGGGCGGCTGCGCCATCACGGTGGGCAACAGGTGCATACGGAAAGCCTCGCGCCGGTCGCGGGACCACCCCTGCGAGCCCTTCGGGACGGCGCCCTCCTTCTCGCACGGCTTCTTCGGGACGGCGCCGTCCCTCTCGTACGGCGTCTCCGGGACGGCGCCGTCCCCCTCGTACGGCAGGCAGCCTTCCGGCTCGTACGGCAGGCAGTCCTCCGGCAGTCCCAGCGCGCGCCCGACCGTGGCGGCCAGCTGCGTGGGCCTGCCGCGCCCGTCCGCCATGCGCAGAGCGGCCCGCGCAGCACCACGGCCGATCCAGAAGCCGCTGCCGTCGTCGCCGAGGAGCCAGCCGTCGCCGTCCACCGTGGCGGCGCAGTGGCGGCCGGAGATCCGGGCCGCGACCGCGCCCGTGCCCGCCACCAGGGCGAGGCCGTCGGCGGGGGCGCCGGGCGCGGAGGCGAACGCGGCCTCGATGTCGCTGCAGAGGGCGATCGGCTCGGTGCGGATGCCCAGGCCGCCGAGCGCGGCGGTCAGGGCGGCCAGCGCGTTGAGCTGCCCTGGCTCGTCCGGGGAGGCTCCGGTGGCGCCCGCGAAGCCGCCGGCCACGGCCACGACCCTGTCGCGCGCCCCCTCGGGCACCGCCCGGCCGACGGCCTCGGCGAGATGCTCGGTGAGCTGCGGCACGGGGACGGTCAGGGCGTTGCCGGGGCCCGCGACGCCCTCGCCCAGTGGGCGCCCTTCCCCGGCGGTCGCCAGGACGGCGCGGATGCGTGTGCCGCCCGCGTCCAGACCGACCACGAGATCCTGGTTCAATTCATTGTTCATCGCCGACTATGGTGGTTGATACATTCGCCGAGGACAAGACCCGACCACCCGTCGGCGCAGCTTCGCGCAGAGGAGGACCCCATCAGCACTCCCCCCGCGCCCGCACCTCTCCGGTTCGGCGTCAACTACACCCCGCGTCGCGGCTGGTTCCACTCCTGGCACGACTTCGACGAGGCCCACGCCCGTGAGGACCTGGCGCAGATAGCCGAGCTGGGCCTGGACCACATCCGGGTGTTCCACCTCTGGCCGCTCCTGCAGCCCAACCGCACGCTGATCCGCGCCGCGGCCGTCGACCAGTTGGTCCGGCTCGTCGACCTGGCGGGCGAGGCGGGCCTCGACGTCATGGTGGACGGCGTGCAGGGCCACCTGTCGAGCTTCGACTTCTACCCGGAGTGGACCCGCAGCTGGCACCACCGCAACGTGTTCACGGACCCCGACGCCATCGAGGCCCAGGTCCGGCTGCTCACGGCCCTCGGCCGCGCCCTCGCCGGCCACCCCCACCTGATCGGCCTCCAGCTCGGCAACGAGCTCAACAACCTGGTCGAGCACAACCCGGTGACGCCCGAGCAGGTGGACCACTATCTCGACACGCTCCTGGCAGCCGCGCGGGACGGCCTCTCCGGTGCCGCGCCCGGCCGCCTGGTCACGCACTCCGCGTACGACGCGGCCTGGTACGGCGACGACCACCCGTTCACCCCGGAGGCCTCCGCCCGCAAGGGCGACCTGACCACCGTGCACCCCTGGGTCTTCTCCGCGAACTGCGCCGGCCGCTACGGCCCCCGCTCCCCGCAGGTGCGGCACCTCTCCGAGTACGGCGTGGAGCTCGCCAAGGCGTACGCCGTGGACGTGGACCGGCTCGTCTGGGTCCAGGAGACGGGCGCGCCCGAGCCCCACATCCCCGCGGCCGACGCCCCGGAGTTCGCCCGCTCGACCGTGCTGAACGCGGCCGGGTGCACCGGGCTGTGGGGCGTGACGTGGTGGTGCTCCCACGACGTGGACCGCTCCCTGGCCGACTACCCGGAACTGGAGTACACCCTCGGCCTGTTCGACTCCTCCGGCCGGGCCAAGCCCATCGCCACGGCCCTCGCCACCACGGTCGCCGAACTGCGCGCCACACCGCCCGCTCCCGAGCCCCGCGCCACCGCCCTGATCCTGGACTGCGCCCCGGGCACGCGCTCCGTCTCCGGTCCGGGGGGCGCGTACTTCGAGACGTGGATGCGTCTTCGCACCGAGGGCGCACGCCCGGCGGTGGTCCTCGCCGAGCGCGCGGACGACGCCGGATACCTCAAGGCCCGGGGGATCACGGAACTCGTGCGGGCCGCAGAGGGGTGAACGAGCGGTGAATGAGCGCTGGCGGGGGCGCCCCGGGCGTTCTCACGCGCCCGTGAGCACCTCCGCCACCGCCCGCAGGTTCACGCGCCCCCGCCCGTAGGAGCAGACGCCCCTGTCGGCGTCTCCCGGCTCCGGCAGCCCCGTCGCCACGCGCACCGCGTCCGGCCGCCCGGCCAGCAGCGCGTCGCGGAGCCGGAGCTGCCAGGGGTACAGCCCGGCGTCGTACGTGGCGACCACCAGCGGCGATCCCTCGGCTCCCCGCAGCACCTCGGCGACGAGCCCGGCCGGGTCCGCGGGATCCTCGGTGAGGGCCGTCCCGGTGGCGGTGGGCTCGAGGGCACGGACCTCGCTCAGCAGGTCCTCACCGCCCCAGTTGAGCGCGGGGTGCGGCGGCGGGAACAGGTCGACGACATGGGCGCCCCGTACCGGCCCCGGCAGCACCTTGCCGCGTACGGCCCGGCGTGCCGCGTCCAGCCCGGCGTCGGCGTCCCACGGATCCGTCACGCCCTGGCCGGCGTACCGCTCGGCCAGCCGCCGGACCCGTCCCGCGGCCTCCCGTACGCGCGCCTCCGCCAGTTCTCCGTCCCGCAACGCCTGGAGCACCGCGTTCCGGCAGGCGAGGGTCACGTCCAGGTCCGCCACCGCGACGATGACCTGGTCGGCCCCGGCGGCGAGGGCGAGCCGCGCCCCGGCCGCCTCGCCGTAACGGTCGGCGATCGCCTTCATCTCCAGGGCGTCGCTGACCAGGACACCGTCGAACCCGAGGTCGCCGCGGAGCAGTTCGCCCAGGATGCGCGGGCTGAGGGTGGCGGGCAGTTCGGGGTCCAGCGCCGGGTAGACCACGTGGGCGCTCATGAGCATCGGTACGCCCGCGGCGACGACCGCGCGGAACGGCTCGATGTCGTGCGCGAGTTCGTCGTACGGGCGGGGGTCGACGGCCATGTCGTGGTGGCTGTCGGTCTCGGTCCCGCCGTGGCCGGGGAAGTGCTTGGCGCAGGAGGCGACACCGCGCGCCTCGGTGGCGGTGATCCAGGCGCGCAGGTGGCGGGAGACGAGCGCGGGGTCGGCCCCGAAGGAACGGGTCCGCACGATCGGGTTGCGCGACTGGTGCTGGAGGTCGGCGACCGGGGCGTACGAGGCGGTGATGCCGAGCGAGGCCAGGTGCCCGGCGAGCGCGTCGGCGCAGCGCGCGGTCAGGTCGACGTCGTCGACCACGCCGAGCGCGAAGTTGCCGGGGACCTCGGGCGCGCCCGCGCCCACCAGGTGCCCGATGCCGCCGCCCTCGTTGTCGATGCCCACGAGCAGGTCGGGGCGCAGTGCCCGCAGCTGCTCGGTGAGGCCGCGGAGCTGGTCGGCGTCGCGCACGTTGCGGGTGAAGAGGATGACCCCGCCGAGTCCGCGGTCGATGAGCCGCTTCAGTGGGTCGGGGACGGCCGAGGCTCCCCCGAACCCGGCGACGAGGCAGCGGTGGGCGGCCTCGTCCAGGTCGGCCGACAGGTCCGGACGGTCGTGCACGTGCTCGGGGTGGGCCACCTCAGGAGTCCTCTGGTCGCTGCGGCACTGACGTCAGACCTCGATGATAGGAGCCACCGATTCCGGCTCACAAGATGAATCATTCAACCAGGCCATGGCGAACCCCTACCCTC
>NZ_VJZC01000756.1 GCF_009377185.1 Streptomyces spongiae | reverse complement strand
CCCCTCCGAGAGCCGTCCGTCCTTCGGTTCTCTCGGCAGCGTCAAGCCGAAGGAGGAGCCGGAGGCCAAGCCGGAGCCGGCCAAGGACCTGTCGGTCTCCCCGCCGGTCCCGCCGTCCCGGTCCTACACCGACAGCGGGGCCGAGGAACTGGACGTGCCGGACTTCCTCAAGTGATAGGTCAGCGTGACGCTGTGACCTCGACGAGTGGCGCCCACTTCGCCTTCACCGACCGGTGGGGCGGGGTGAGCGCCGCTCCGTACGAGGAGCTCAATCTCGGCGGGGCGGTCGGTGACGACCCCGACGCCGTGCGTGTCAACCGGGAACTGGCCGCCAAGTCGCTGGGCCTGGACCCGGCCGGGGTGGTCTGGATGAACCAGGTGCACGGGCCGGACGTGGCGGTGGTCGACGGGCCGTGGGGCTCGTCGGACGTTCCGCGCGTCGACGCGGTCGTCACCACCCGGCGCGGACTCGCCCTCGCCGTGCTCACCGCCGACTGCACCCCCGTCCTGCTAGCCGACCCCGTCGCCGGGGTCGCGGCCGCAGCCCACGCGGGACGGCCCGGCATGATCGCCGGAGTCGTGCCCGCCGCCGTACGCGCCATGCTGGAACTGGGCGCCGAGCCGTCCCGGATCGTCGCCCGCACCGGACCCGCCGTCTGCGGCCGGTGCTACGAGGTGCCCGAGGCGATGCGCGCCGAGGTGTCCGCCGTCGAGCCGGCGGCGTACGCCGAGACGAGTTGGGGCACGCCCGCGGTCGATGTGAGCGCCGGAGTGCACGCGCAGCTCGAGCGACTCGGGGTGCGCGACCGGGAGCAGTCGCCGGTGTGCACGCTGGAGTCGAGCGATCACTTCTCATACCGCCGCGACCGCACCACGGGGCGACTCGCGGGATATGTCTGGCTGGACTGATGGACATGACGGACCGAAGGGCCGAACTCGCCGGAAACCTGGCGAAGGTGGAGGACCGCATCGCGGCGGCGTGCGTGGCGGCCGGACGCAAGCGCGAGGAGGTGACCCTGATCGTGGTCACCAAGACCTACCCCGCCTCCGATGTGCGCGTCCTGTCGGAGCTGGGCGTGCGGCATGTCGCCGAGAACAAGGACCAGGACGCGGCACCCAAGGCCGCGGAGTGCTCGGATCTGCCGCTCATGTGGCATTTCGTGGGTCAGTTGCAGACCAACAAAGTTCGTTCTGTGGTGCGTTACGCGGATCTCGTGCAGTCTGTCGATCGTTCCAAGCTCGTCACAACTCTGTCGAAGGAGGCCGAGCGGGCCGGGCGTGAGGTGGGATGTCTCATCCAGGTCGCGCTCGACGCGGAGGAGAGCGGCCGTGGGGAGCGAGGGGGTGTGGGGTCTGGCGGAATCGAGGAGTTGGGCGACCTCGTCGCGAGTTCGCCGGGACTGCGGCTGGACGGCCTGATGACTGTCGCGCCGCTCACCGGACCGTACGCGGGTCGCCAACAGGCGGCGTTCGAGCGGTTGATGGATTTGTCGACCGTACTGCGCCGGGCTCATCCGGCTGCGAACATGGTCTCGGCAGGAATGAGTGCGGACCTCGAACAGGCCGTGGCGGCCGGAGCGACACATGTGCGCGTCGGTACGGCGGTACTCGGAGTCCGCCCCAGGCTCGGGTAACGTCGCCAAGAAGTCGGACCACAGCAGAAAATATGGTCATTACCGCTGATAGCGGGCATAACGACCTCGTGGATCGCGGGCACTTGGCAAGTAAGTCGGTCGATCCACCACAGAGCGGAGGACTCAGAGCATGGCCGGCGCGATGCGCAAGATGGCGGTCTACCTCGGCCTCGTGGAGGACGATGGGTACGACGGCCGCGGTTTCGACCCCGACGACGACTTCGAACCCGAGCTCGATCCGGAGCCCGAGCGTGACCGCAGGCGGCATGAACCGTCCCACCAGTCACATCAGCCCCAACGGGACGAATCGGTAAGAGTCGTGCAACCCTCCGTGCAGCGCGAACCGGCGGCGCATTCCGCCTCGCTGCCCGCCGAATCGCCGCGACCCGCCCGGATCGCGCCCGTGGCATCCATCACACAAGAACGCCAGAGTCTGGAGAAGAACGCACCGGTGATCATGCCCAAGGTCGTGTCCGAACGAGAGCCTTACCGGATCACCACGTTGCACCCGCGGACCTACAACGAGGCCCGTACCATCGGGGAACACTTCCGTGAGGGCACCCCGGTGATCATGAATCTGACTGAGATGGATGACACAGACGCGAAGCGACTTGTCGACTTTGCGGCTGGTTTGGTGTTTGGTCTTCACGGAAGCATCGAGAGGGTGACGCAGAAGGTGTTCCTGTTGTCGCCTGCTAACGTCGATGTCACGGCGGAGGACAAGGCCCGCATCGCAGAGGGCGGGTTCTTCAACCAGAGCTGATACGCACGACCGGAACGAAGCACGGGAACATGGGGAGAGGGAAGCACGGATCATGAGCGTGGTTTGGCAGGTGCTCTATGTCGCGCTGATGTGTTTCCTCATCGTGCTGATCTTCCGGTTGGTCATGGACTATGTGTTCCAGTTCGCCCGCTCATGGCAACCCGGCAAGGCGATGGTGGTCGTTCTGGAGGCCACCTACACTGTCACTGATCCACCGCTCAAGCTTCTGCGGCGGTTCATTCCGCCGCTGCGTCTCGGGGGCGTGGCGCTTGACCTGTCCTTCTTCGTACTGATGATCATCGTCTACATCCTGATCTCCGTCGTGACGAATCTCGCGAGGTGAATGTGGACGATACGGTCTTGCCGACTGCCGATGACTACGTTGAGGTGAAGAGATGCCGTTGACCCCCGAGGACGTGCGGAACAAGCAGTTCACGACCGTCCGCCTCCGAGAAGGCTATGACGAGGACGAGGTCGATGCCTTCCTCGATGAGGTCGAAGCCGAACTGACCCGCCTGCTCCGCGAGAACGAGGATCTGCGCGCCAAGCTGGCCGCTGCCACGCGTGCCGCCGCGCAGAACCAGCAGAACATGCGCAAGCCCCCGGAGGGCCCCGGCGGCCCCGGTCCCCAGGACCAGCAGCAGGGGATGCCGCAGCAGGGCATGCGTGGTCCGGGCGCTCCCGTACCCGCCGGAATATCGGGCCCGCCGCAGCAGCAGATGGGTGGCCCCATGGGTGGTCCGCCCCAGCTGCCGAGCGGTGCCCCGCAGCTGCCCGCGGGCCCGGGCGGTCAGGGTCAGCAGGGTCCCGGCCCGATGGGTCAGGGGCCGATGGGTCAGGGCCCGATGGGCCAGGGCGGCCCGATGCAGCAGCAGATGGGCGGCCCGATGGGCGGTCCCATGGGTGGTCCTGGTGGCCCGATGGGCGGCCCCGGTGGTCCCGGCGGCCCCGGTCTGCCCGGTCAGGGCCCCGGCGGCGACAGTGCCGCGCGTGTGCTCTCGCTGGCCCAGCAGACCGCCGACCAGGCGATCGCCGAGGCTCGTTCCGAGGCCAACAAGATCGTCGGTGAGGCGCGCAGCCGTGCCGAGGGTCTGGAGCGCGACGCCCGTGCCAAGGCCGACGCCCTGGAGCGGGACGCGCAGGAGAAGCACCGTGTCGCGATGGGCTCCCTGGAGTCCGCTCGCGCCACGCTGGAGCGCAAGGTCGAGGACCTGCGCGGCTTCGAGCGCGAGTACCGCACCCGTTTGAAGTCGTACCTGGAGTCGCAGCTGCGCCAGCTGGAGACCCAGGCCGACGACTCGCTGGCTCCGCCGCGCACCCCGGCGGCGGCCTCCCTCCCGCCGTCCCCGGCGCCTTCCATGGCTCCGGCCGGCGCGAGCGCCCCGTCGTACGGCGGCAACCAGTCGATGGGCGGCGGCATGGGTGGCGGTATGGGCGGTGGCGGCATGGGCAATGGCCCGTCCCCGTCCGCGCCCTCCTACGGCGGCCAGCAGCAGATGTCCCCGGCCATGACCCAGCCGATGGCTCCGGTCCGGCCCCAGGGTCCGTCGCCCATGGGCCAGGCGCCTTCGCCGATGCGTGGCTTCCTGATCGACGAGGACGACAACTGATCGGCCTCTAGTACGCCTCAGGCGTCGGCAGCGTTCAAGGCGAGGCCCCCGGATTACCGGGGGTCTCGCTTTTTCGTGCGACGTGTCCGGAATGAGGGTGGTTCTGGGGG
>NZ_VJZC01000755.1 GCF_009377185.1 Streptomyces spongiae | reverse complement strand
CGCCACCGCTGGTCCGAACCCGGTCGCCCCCCTGCCCGAAGCCGAGACCGAAGCCGCGCCCCGGACACCGGACGCCCCCGCCGCCGCCCTGCAGGTCAAAGGGCTCAGCAAGAGCTACGGCTCCAACACCGTGGTATGCGAGGTCACCCTCGATGTGCAGCGCGGAGAGACCCTCTGCCTGATCGGCCCGTCCGGCTCGGGCAAGTCCACCCTGCTGAAGTGCCTGAACCTACTGGAGACGCCCGACTGCGGTGAGATCTGGCTCGGCGAAACCTGTCTGACCGCGCCGCACGCCGACGTCGACGCCGCACGCTCCCGCATCGGCATGGTCTTCCAGCACTTCAACCTCTTCCCCCACATGAGCGTCGAGCGCAACGTCACCCTCGGCCTGACCTCCGTCAAGGGCATGGGCCGCGAGCAGGCCCGCGAGATCGCACGGCTCCGCCTCAAGGAGGTGGGCCTCGGCGCCTTCGCCGACCAGCGCCCCGGCAGGCTCTCCGGCGGGCAGCAGCAGCGCGTCGCCATCGCCCGCGCTCTGGCCATGGAGCCGGAGGTGATGCTCTTCGACGAGGCCACCTCCGCGCTCGACCCCGAACTGGTCAAAGACGTGCTCGCCGTGATGCGGGACCTCGCATCGGGCGGCATGACCATGGCCGTCGTCACCCACGAAATGGGCTTCGCCCGGGAGGCCGCCGACCGCGTCGCCTTCATGTGCGACGGCCGCCTCGCCGAGATCGGTACCCCCGACCGGATCTTCGAGAGCGCCGAACACCCCCGGCTGCGCCAATTCCTCTCCCAAATCCTCTGAACCGCCCTCCCAGCACAGAAAGTGCCAGCCATGCGCACACCTCGTAGATCACTGCTCGTCGGCGCCGTCACCACCGCGCTGCTGCTCCCCCTCACCGCCTGCGGCGGCGACAGCAATGCAGCGGACTCCGGAGCAGCCAAGTACAAGAACCTGGTCAAGCCCGGTGTGATCACCGCGAGCACTGTGTCCGAGCAGCCGCCCTTCTCGGTCACCGACGAGTCGGGCAAGCCCAGCGGATTCGCTATCGATCTGATGAACAAGGCAGCCAAGCGCCTCGGCGTGAAGGTCCAGTACAAGGCCACGAGCCTGCAGGGCGCGCTCACCGGCCTGACCGCCAACCAGTGCGACATCGGGGTCGGCGGGTTCATCGCCGCCCCCGAGCGCAGGAAGCAGGTCGACTTCACCACCCCGTACTACTGGGGCTTCACCAAAATCCTGACCCAGAAGGGCGACAAGCAGACCAAGCTGTCGGACTTCGACGGCAAGCGGGTCGGGGTCGTCAGCGGCTCAGTGCAGGAGGACTATATGGACAAGCGCATGCCGGACGTGCGTAAGGTGAAGTTCAAGGACCACACAGCGCTCGTCACCCAGCTGCTCTCCAAGAGCGTCGACGCTGCCATTCTCGGTGGTGGCGTCGCGGACACATACGCCGCGAAGTCGCCGGTACGCATCGCCGTCACACGGGAAGCCCCCCAGGGCACCGCCTTCCCCATGCGCAAGGACGGTGACCCGAAGCTGCTCAAGGACATCGACACCCAGATCAACGCGATGATCGACGACGGTACTTACATCAAGCTCTACAAGAAGTACTTCCACGACCCGATCAACGCCGACCTGATCAAGGAACGACCCGGGCTCGCGAAGCAGGTCAAGAACACCAGCCTGGCCCCTTCCGAGAAGTGACACGGCCGTGGGGGCGCCCCCTCAGAGGTCGGCGCCCCCACCGACCGATTCAGCACCTCCAAGCCATGCGGGGGGGGTGCTGTCACGTACGTCAACCGCGGTCACCCCGTTTTCCACAGCCGCACCGGGCACTTGAGGCCGCTGCCTGCGATGAGCCGGCCGTCCGGGCTGAAGGCCACGTCTTCCGCGCCGTTCGTGTCCCGAGGCGGCTTCGGGTGACGTTCAGGGCGGCCGGGAACGGTTGAGCAGAGACCTCCACACGGACTGAACCAGCGGGTCATCCGCGCTGGGCGGCCTCGATCACCTGGCGCAGCCCCTCGGTGAGTTCGTCCGCCTCGGGCGCGTTCTGCGGGTCGAACTGCCACTGCGCGATGAGACCCGTCATCAGGGTCACGTAGAACTTGCCCTGGGTGTCGAGGACCTCGTCCGACAGGCCGTCCTCCTTCATGCCCGAGAACAGCGCGACGAGGGCGCGTGCCGCGTCCCGCTGCTGCGACGCCAGGTGGTCGCGCACCGCGGGCAGCTGGTCGCCCATCGCCACGATCTCGATGCTGAGCCGCCACATGGAACCCGGCCCCCGCATGGTGCTGATGATGTTCGCCCACGCCTCCTGGAACCGCTCGATCGAGCCGGGCGCGGCGACGATCGGACCGGCCCCCTCCCCGTCGAAGGCGTCGGCCTGGTCTCCGACCAGTGCCAGGTACGCCTCCGCCAGCAGCGCGTCTTTCGAACCGTAGTGGTAGCCGATCGACGCGAGGTTCGTCCCCGACTCCTTGACGATGTCGCGCGCCGTCGTGCGCACGAAGCCCTTCTCCAGCAGGCAGCGCTTGGCGCCTTCGAGCAGATCCTCACGGTGTCCCATGCGGGCCAGCGTACCTCCGATACATACAACCGTCCTAGACGCTTGATTTATACGCTCGTACTATACGCGCGTTTAATACGGCCGTACATTCCTCGGCATGACAACGAACCCGACCCGGGCCGGCCGTCGTGAGTGGACCGCTCTCGGCGTGCTGATGCTTCCGCTGCTGCTGGTCTCGATGGACGTCTCCGTCCTGTACTTCGCGATCCCCGCCATCAGCGCGGACCTGGAGCCGAGCAGCACCCAGCAGTTGTGGATCTTCGACATCTACGCGTTCGTACTGGCCGGTCTGCTGATGACGATGGGCTCGCTCGGCGACCGCATCGGCCGCCGCCGGCTGCTGCTGATCGGCGCGGCCGCGTTCGGCGCCGCGTCCCTGGTGGCCGCGTACGCGCACACCGCCGAAACCCTGATCGCGGCCCGCGCGGTCCTCGGCATCGGCGGGGCGACCCTGATGCCGTCGACGATGGCGCTGGTCCGCACGATGTTCACCGACCCGGGCCAGCGGACGAAGGCGATCGGACTCTGGTCCGGTGTGATGACGGCGGGCGTCGCCCTGGGATCGGTGATGAGCGGTGTGCTGGTCGAGTTCTTCTGGTGGGGCTCGGTCTTCCTGGTCAACCTGCCCGCGATGGCGCTCCTCCTGGTCCTCGGCCCGATCCTGCTCCCCGAATCGAAGAACCCGAACGCCGGCCGTTTCGACCTGCTGAGCGTGCCGCTGTCGCTTGCGGCGGTCCTGCCGGTGATCTACGGCCTGAAGGAGACGGCGGCCGAGGGCTGGAACGTGCGGTACGTGATGTCGGTGACGGTGGGCCTGCTCTTCGCCGCGCTGTTCGTGCACCGTCAGCGCACCTCCGCGTCCCCGATGATCCCGCCGCGGCTGTTCCACGGCCACGGCTTCACCCCGGCGGTCCTGCTGAACATGGTCGCGATCTTCGGGATGATGGGCTCGGCGTACTTCACCACCCAGTACTGCCAGTCGGTCCTCGGCAAGAGCTCACTGGAGGCCGCGCTGTGGGCGCTGCTGCCGTCGGTGTTCATCGGTGCCGCGGGGCCCGTCTCGGCCCAGCTGCTGCAGCGAGGTGTGCCTCGCGCGTACGTCGTGGCCGGGGGCTTCGCGACGTCGGCGTGCGGTTACGGCCTGCTGGTCCTGGCGGGCACGGACTCCCTCTGGCTGGTGCTCGCCGCCAGCGGTGTCCTGGCCTCCGGGGTCATCGCCGTCACGGCCCAGCTGGCCGATCTGGCCATCAGTACGGCGCCCGTCGAGAACGCGGGCAGCGCCTCGTCCCTCGTGGAGACCTCCTCCGAGTTCGGCGGTGCGCTGAGCATGGCGGCGCTCGGCTCCATCGGCACGGCGGTCTACCACCACGAGATGCCCCCCTCGGCGCCCGCTCCCGCCCGCGAGACCCTCGGCGGTGCGCTCGCCGTGGCCGAGCAGTTGCCGGGGCGCGCGGGGGACGCCCTGGCGGCGGCCGCGCGGGAGGCGTTCACCAGCGGGATGCACGGGGCGGCTGTCGCGGGGGCGGGGGTTCTGCTGGTTGCGGCTGTTGC
>NZ_VJZC01000754.1 GCF_009377185.1 Streptomyces spongiae | reverse complement strand
CCACCAACCCCCTCCTCCTCGCCCTTCTCGTCGCGGTGGCCGGTTACGTGGTGGCCACCCATCGCGCGGACGCCCCCTGGTCCCGCTCCTACACCGCGTTCGTCAAGCTCGCCCTGGCCGTCCTGCTCCTCCGCATGGCCTTCGCCACCGTCCTCGGCTCGCCCATCCCCGGCAGCCACACGATCGTCACGCTCCCCGAACTCCCGCTGCCCCACTGGGCGCACGGCGTCCGCTTCGGCGGCAGGGTCACCGCGGAGGGCCTGGTCTTCGCGCTGTACGACGGTCTGAAGCTGGCCACGCTGCTCGTCTGCGTGGGCGCGGCGAACGCCCTCGCGAACCCGGCGCGGCTGCTGAAGTCGCTGCCGGCCGCGCTGTACGAGGTGGGCGTGGCCGTGGTCGTGGCGATGACGTTCGCTCCGCATCTCGTCGCGGACGTACGGCGGCTGCGGGCGGCCCGGCGGCTGCGCGGGCGCCCGGACCGGGGGCTGCGCGGGCTGGCGCAGGTGGTCCTGCCAGTGCTGGAGGGCGCGTTGGAGCGTTCGGTGGCGCTCGCGGCGGCGATGGACGCGCGCGGGTACGGCCGCGGTGCCGAGGTGGCGCCCGGCGTGCGCCGCACCACGGCGGCGCTCACGCTGGGCGGCCTGCTCGGCGTCTGCGCGGGAACGTACGGCGTCCTCACCGCCGAGGGCGGGAGCTACGGCCTGCCCGTGCTGCTCGCGGGGCTCGCCCTCGCGTTGGCCGGGTTGTGGCTGGGCGGCCGCCGCTCGCCGCGCACGCGCTACCGGCCGGACGAGTGGGGCCCGCGGGCGTGGCTGGTGTCGGCCTCCGGGGCGGCGGTGGCCGGGCTGCTGGTCACCGCCGCCGTGTACGAACCGTCCGCGCTGCACCCCGGTGTCGTACCGCTGACGGCGCCGGCGCTCCCGTTGTGGCCCGCGGGGGCGGTCCTGCTCGGCCTGCTGCCCGCGTTCACGGTGCCGGCCCCGCCGAGGGGTTCCTTGACCGCACCCGCACCCCCGACTCTTGAGGAACCCGCATGATCAGCTTGATCCGCTTCGAGGATGTCTCCGTGACGTACGACGGAGCGGCCGAACCCACCGTCCGGGGCGTGGACTTCGAGGTCCCCGAGGGTGAACTCGTCCTCCTGGCAGGCCCGTCGGGGGTCGGCAAGTCGACCGTGCTGGGCGCGGTGAGCGGTCTCGTGCCGCACTTCACGGGCGGTACGCTGCGGGGCCGCGTGACCGTGGCGGGCCGTGACACCCGTACGCACAAGCCGCGTGAACTCGCCGACGTGGTGGGCACGGTGGGCCAGGACCCGCTCTCCCACTTCGTGACCGACACGGTCGAGGACGAACTCGCCTACGGCATGGAGTCGTTGGGCCTCGCCCCGGACGTGATGCGCAGGCGGGTGGAGGAGACCCTGGACCTCCTCGGCCTGGCCGCCCTCCGTGACCGGCCCCTCGCCACCCTCTCCGGCGGCCAGCAGCAGCGCGTCGCGATCGGTTCGGTCCTCACCCCGCACCCCCGGGCCCTGGTCCTCGACGAGCCGACCTCCGCGCTGGACCCGGCCGCCGCGGAGGAGGTGCTGGCCGTCCTCCAACGGCTCGTCCACGACCTGGGGACGACCGTGCTGATGGCCGAACACCGCCTGGAGCGCGTCATCCAGTACGCCGACCGGGTGGCCCTGCTGCCCGCGCCGGGCGCGCCCCCGGTCCTGGGCACGCCGTCGGAGGTGATGGCCGTGTCTCCGGTGTACCCACCGGTGGTGGGCCTGGGACGGCTCACGGGCTGGGCGCCGCTGCCGTTGACGGTACGGGACGCGCGGCGGCGGGCCGGGGCACTGCGGGAGCGGCTCGGCGGGATGTCGGCGCGGGGCGCCGAGGGCGCGGGGGCAGTGGGTATGGGGGCAGTGGGCGCGGCGCCGGGCACGGAGAGCGCCGGGGCAGCCGGCACCGGGCCGGGCACGGAAGACCCCGACGCAACCAGCACAGCGCCGAGCCTCCCAGGCACGGGCGCAACCAGCACGGCACCAAGCCCCGAAAGCCCCAGGGCAACCGGCACGGCGCCGGGCGCCGAGAGCACAAGGGCGGCCGCGACGGATCCTGGGCCGCTCCTCCCCGCGACTCCCCGGAAGCCGTCCCGCCGCGCTCGCCTCTTCCGCAGGCACACACGGACCAGGGAGACGACCCCGGCCTTCGAACCCGCCCACACGGCGCAGACCCGCGCCCTGACCGTCCGCCGAGGCCGCGTCCAGGCCCTCCACCGCGTCGACCTCACCGTCTCCCCCGGCGAGACGATCGCCCTGATGGGCCGTAACGGCGCCGGGAAGTCCACGCTGCTCAGCGCGCTGGTGGGCCTGGTGGAACCGTCCGCCGGAACCGTGCGCGTGGGCGGGGCGGTACCCCACCGCACGCCCCCGCGCGACCTCGTCCGCCGCGTCGGCCTCGTACCGCAGGAGCCCCGGGACCTGCTGTACGCCGACACGGTCGCCGCCGAGTGCGCGGCGGCCGACCGGGACGCGGGCGCCGCCGCGGGCACGTGCCGGAGGCTGGTCTCCGAGCTGCTCCCGGGCATCGCCGACGACACGCACCCACGGGACCTGTCGGAGGGCCAGCGCCTCACCCTCGCCCTGGCGGTGATCCTGACGGCCCGTCCGCCGCTCCTCCTGCTCGACGAGCCGACCCGTGGCCTGGACTACGCGGCGAAGGCCCGCCTGGTCGACCTCCTGCGCGGACTGGCCGCCGAGGGCCACGCCACCGTCCTGGCCACGCACGACGTGGAGCTGGCCGCCGAACTCGCCCACCGGGTGGTCCTGCTCGCGGACGGCGAGGTGATCGCCGACGGCCCCGCGGCGGACGTGGTGGTCGCCTCGCCGTCCTTCGCCCCGCAGGTCGCCAAGGTCCTGGCGCCGCAGAAGTGGCTGACCGTCACCCAGGTGCGGGAGGCGCTGGGCGCCGCCGGTCGGACGACGGAGGACGACCCGGCATGAGTGCCCGCCCCGTCCGCCTGGGCCCCTGCTCCCTCGCCGCCCTCGCCCTCGTCAGCGCCGTGGGGGTCGTCGGCTTCGGCTGGCCCTTCCTCGCCCCGCCCTCCTCGCAGCTCAACGCCCACGCGCAGGACGCCCCCTGGCTCTTCGCGGGCCTTCTGGTCCTGCTGGTGGCCGTCGTGGCGGCGACGATCTCGGAGTCGGGGCTGGGCCCGAAGGCGGTGGCCATGCTCGGGGTGCTGGCCGCGGCGGGGGCGGCGTTGCGGCCACTCGGGGCCGGGACCGCCGGGATCGAGCCGATGTTCTTCCTGATGGTGCTCAGCGGACGTGTCCTCGGGCCGGGCTTCGGCTTCGTGCTCGGCTCGGTCACGATGTTCGCGTCCGCGCTGCTCACGGGCGGGGTGGGCCCCTGGATGCCGTTCCAGATGCTCGCGATGGGCTGGTTCACGATGGGCGCGGGCCTGCTTCCGGGCCCGGACCGCCTCCGGGGCCGGACGGAACTCACCCTCCTCGCCGTGTACGGGTTCCTGGCCGCCTTCGCCTACGGCACCGTGATGAACCTCGCGGGCTGGCCCTTCCTCCACCAGCTCGCGTCCACCGTGGCCTTCGCCCCGGACGCCGCCCTCGGCACCAACCTGGCGCGCTTCCTCGCCTACTGCCTGGCCACGTCCCTCGGTTGGGACCTGGGCAGGGCCGCCGTCACCGTCGTCCTGACCCTCACCCTCGGCGGACCCGTCCTCAAGGCACTGCGCCGCGCCACGCGCCGGGCGGCGTTCGAGGCTCCGGTCACATTCGAGCCGAATGGCCGCGGGCCCGAAGCATGAACCGTCCTGGGGGATCCGCAACACGAAGGGAGCAGGGTCGTAGCTCACCGGCCGTCGGCGCAGACCCTCCGCACCGACTCTGACCTGCGCGTCGCGAATCATGTGACAGATCGCCAGTTACTGCGTACGCGTCTGTAACTAGCCCAAAGGCGTAGATCACGAACATCCGGCGGGACCGCTTCTCTGGATGCGTCGCACGGCGCCACCACGCCCACCCGGGCCATGGCGTCGGGCATGCCCGCGCCGCTCCGGTGCACGGAACGGCGCAGGCATGCCGGCGACCGTCCTGTCCCCGAGGAAAGGCAAGCTGATGTCCGCCAACCC
>NZ_VJZC01000753.1 GCF_009377185.1 Streptomyces spongiae | reverse complement strand
GCCCCGCACAACGGCACCACCGCCGTACGGCCCCCGAGCGCGCCCTCCCGTACGGCCGCCCAGCAGGCCGCGCCCGTGGACTCGACGTACAGTCCCCGCGACGCCAGATCCCTTTGCGCGTACCGGATCTGGTCCTCCGTCACGGTCAGGAATCCGCCCCCGGACTCCCTGACCGCCCGCAGGATCTGCCGGGCCCGCGGCGGGTGCGGGATGGCGATGCCCTCGGCGAGGGTGGGGGCCATCGGGGTCTGTCCGACCAGGTCGTCGGCGCCCTCGGTCCAGGCGTGGGCCAGCGGGGCGACCGCCGCGGATTGGACGGCGTACAGGGCGGGCCGCCTGCCGATCAGCCCCGCCGAGTACAGCTCGGCCACCGCGAGCCAGGCGCCCAGCAGCAGGGTGCCGTTGCCGACGGGGACCACGATCGCGTCGGGCAGGCGGCCGTCGAGCTCCTCCCACAGTTCGTGGACGTACGTCTTCGTGCCGTGCAGGAAGTACGGGTTGAAGACGTGGGACGCGTAGAAGACGCCCTCCTCGTCCGCCGCCTCCCGGGCCGCCCGCGCCGTCGCCTCACGGTCCCCGTCCACCTCGTGCAGTAGCGCGCCGTGCGCCCGGATCTGCTCCAGCTTCTTGGCCGACGTGCCTGCGGGGACGTACACCGTGCAGGGCAGCGCGCCCCGTGCGCAGTACGCCGCGATGGACGTGCCCGCGTTGCCGCTGCTGTCGGCGATCACCTGGCGGGGCCGCAGCCGCAGGGCCAGTTCGGCCAGCAGCACCGCGCCCCGGTCCTTGAACGACAGGGTCGGCATCAGGAAGTCCAGCTTGGCCGAGATGTCGTCCGTCAGTTCGACGAGAGGGGTGCGGCCCTCGCCCAGGGACACCGAGGGAGCCGACAGGGGCAGGCACTCCGCGTACCGCCAGAGCGAGTTCACCCTTCCGGTCAGGGACTTGAGCGGGGCCGGCGTGGGAGCGAAGTCCAGGTCCAGCGGGCCACGGCAGACCGGGCAGCACCAGACGAGCGAGCCCGCGGGGACGCGCGTGCCGTCGGAAGGGCAGTAACAGTCCGGCAGAGGTGTCATGACCGCAGCGTAGTTGTGCCGTTTGGTGACGATGTGTCATGACGGGCGCATGGCGGGCGCGTCCTGTCGGGGGATACGCGGAGTATGACCATATTTATGCAACAGTGACCTGTGCGAATCCCGCATCGGCATGCCCATGCCCTTCTGGCACCACCTATTGAGGAAAGGTCCCTCAGATGGCAGTGATGCGTCAGACCCGGCGAAGACTGGCCGGTGCGACCACGGCGGCACTCGTGGTCGGTCTCGTCCCGGTCCTTGCCGCGAGCGCCGCCGACCCCGAACCGGAAGGCCGGATCCAGTACGCGGGCGCGGCCGGCGCCATCAAGGACAGCTACATCGTGATCCTGAAGGCGGAAGTCGCCAAGGCCGGTTCCGACCAGGGCAAGGCCCTCGCCAAGGCGTACGGCGCGACCATCGAGCGCACCTACACGAAGGCCCTCAACGGCTACGCGGTCACGGCCACGGAGGACAAGGCGAAGCGTTTCGCCGCCGACCCGGCCGTGACCTCCGTCGTCCAGAACCGCACGTTCACGATCGACGCGACCCAGGCCAACCCGCCGTCCTGGGGTCTGGACCGCATCGACCAGGCGGCACTCCCGCTCAACCAGAGCTACAGCTACGACGACACGGCCGGTGAGGGCGTCACCGCCTACGTCATCGACACCGGTGTCCGCATCTCGCACAGCGACTTCGGCGGCCGTGCCGTCGACGGCTACGACGCCGTCGACGACGACAGCACCGCCCAGGACGGCCACGGGCACGGCACGCACGTCGCCGGAACCGTCGCCGGAACGGCCTACGGCGTCGCCAAGAAGGCGAAGATCGTCGGTGTCCGCGTCCTGAACAACTCCGGTGAGGGGACGACGGCGCAGGTCGTCGCGGGCATCGACTGGGTGACCGCCCACGCCGCCAAGCCGGCCGTCGCCAACATGAGCCTCGGCGGTCCGGCGGACACGGCGCTCGACGCGGCCGTCCGCAACTCCATCGCCTCCGGCATCACCTACGCGGTCGCGGCCGGCAACGAGACGGCCAACGCGTCCACCCGTTCGCCCGCCCGCGTCGCCGAGGCCGTCACCGTCGGCGCCACCACCAACTCCGACGCCCGGGCAAGCTACTCCAACTACGGTGCGGGCCTGGACCTGTTCGCCCCGGGCTCCTCCATCATCTCGCTCTGGCGCACCAGCGACACGGCGACCAACACCCTCTCGGGGACGTCGATGGCGACCCCGCACGTCACCGGAGCCGCCGCGCTCCATCTGGCGGACAACCCCTCCGCCACGCCCGCCGCCGTCGAGGCGGCCCTGGTCGGCTCCGCGACCACCGGCGTCGTCACCAGCCCCGGCACGGGCTCGCCCAACCGCCTCCTCAACGTGGGCGGCGGTGGCACGACGGCCCCGCCCGGCGCGCGCTTCGAGAACACCGCCGACCACACGATCCACGACAACGCGACGGTCGAGTCGTCGATCAGCGTGAGAGGGGTCTCCGGAAAGGCCCCGGCGTCACTGCGCGTGCCGGTGAGCATCGTTCACACGTATGTCGCCGATCTCCGGGTGCAGCTGATCGCGCCCGACGGCACGGCCTACACGCTGAAGGCGTACGGCGTCGGCGGCAGCACCGACAACATCGACACCACCTACACGGTGAACGCGTCCTCCGAGACGGCCAACGGCGTCTGGAAGCTCCGGGTGACCGACAGCGCGGTGCAGGACGTCGGGCGGATCGACTCCTGGGGGCTGCGGTTCTGATCTGACGTCTGCCTACGTTCGGGAACCCTGTACCGCCCTCGTGCGTCCCGCGCATACCATGCGCGCACGTCGTACGTCAGTTCCCCACATCCCGGACGAGAGGCAACGCCAGTCGTGGCCATACCCCCGCCCCCTGGGCCGCAGCAGCCCCAGGAGCCCCAGGGCCCGTACCTGCCGCCCCAGGGGCAGACCCCTCCGGGGCCGTACGCGCCGCCTCCGGGGCCGGGGACGCCGTATGCCGGCCCGGGGCAGCCGTACGGCTACCCCTACCAGCCCTGGGGGCAGGGGTACTCCCCGTACAACCAGCCCGCGCCCGTCAACGGCTTCGCGATAGCCGCGCTCGTGACTGGCATCCTCTGCTGCCTGCCGTTCGTCGGGCTGGTGCTCGGGATCGTGGCGCTCGCGCAGATCAGGAGGAAGGGGGAGCGCGGCAAGGGGATGGCCGTCTCGGGGATCGTGCTGTCGTCGATCGGCACCCTCCTGATGACCGTCTTCCTCGTCACGGGTGGGGCGGCCGCCTTCTGGGACGGCTTCCAGGAGGCGGCCCGCGAGAACGGCAGCACCTTCTCGGTGGAGAAGGGCGAGTGCTTCGACGCGCCGAACGGTTCCCTGGAGGGCTACGCGTACGACGTCGACACGGTGCCGTGCTCCGACGAGCACGACGCGGAGGTGATCGCCAACTTCCGGATGCCGGAGGGCGACTACCCGGGCGACGACGAGCTGACCGATACCGCCGACGAGAAGTGCTACGACCTCGCCGACTCGTACGCGATGGACACCTGGGCCCTTCCGGCGAACGCCGACGTCTACTACTTCACCCCCACCCGGCAGAGCTGGGGTGCGGGCGACCGCGAGGTCACGTGCATGTTCGGGAGCACGGACGAGAAGACCGGTCTGACGGGGTCGCTGCGCAAGGACGACTCGATGCTGACCGGCGACCAGCTCACCTATCTCCAGGCCGAGGGGATGTACAACGACGCCCTCGACACCGCGCCCGCCGAGGAGTACGTCGAGGACGACCTGCCGGGCCACAGGAAGTGGGCGGACCGGGTCGCCAAGGCCCTGGACGAACAGGTGGCGATGCTGGGCGAGCACCAGTGGGGCGACGACACGGAACAGCAGGTCGCCGACCACGCGGACGCCCTGAAGCGGGCGCGCGAGCAGTGGGAGAAGGCGGCGGAGGCGGCCGACGCCGACGTCTTCTACGAGCACTACGACAGGGCCTTCGAGATCGTCGACGGCACCACGGCGATCACGGCCCGCAAGGCTCTGGGGCTGGCCACGACCCCGCCTTCGTACGGTGAGGAGGGC
>NZ_VJZC01000752.1 GCF_009377185.1 Streptomyces spongiae | reverse complement strand
GGGTAGGGGCGGCGGGGGCGAAAAAGGGGTTCGGCTCTGGCTCGTTCGCTGGAAGGCCAAGGCCGGAATGTCAGTCCTCCCCACTACTCTCGGTCGCATGGCACTGACTACGTCCGCGGACGCCCCGCTGCCCGTCGGCGAGGTGTCGCGGCTCATCGGGGGATGGATCGACCGGCTCGGTGCGGTGTGGGTCGAGGGGCAGATCACCCAGTTGTCGCGGCGCCCGGGCGCGGGTGTCGTCTTCATGACGCTGCGCGACCCGTCGCACGACATCTCCGTGAGCGTCACCTGCTACCGGCAGGTGTTCGACGCGATCGCCGACGTCGTGAGCGAGGGCGCGCGCGTCGTGGTGCACGCGAAGCCGGAGTGGTACGCGCCGCGGGGGCAGCTCTCGCTGCGCGCCGCCGAGATAAGGCCCGTGGGTGTCGGTGAACTGCTCGCCCGGCTGGAGCAGCTGAAGAAGTCCCTCGCCGCGGAGGGGCTGTTCGCTCCCGAGCGCAAGAAGCCCCTGCCCTTCCTGCCGCAGCTCGTCGGACTCGTCTGCGGGCGTGCCTCGGCCGCCGAGCGGGACGTCCTCGAGAACGCCCGGCACCGCTGGCCGGCCGTCCGCTTCGAGGTGCGCAACGTCGCGGTGCAGGGCGTGCACGCCGTGCCGCAGGTCGTGCAGGCGGTCAAGGAGCTGGACGCACTCGACGACGTGGACGTGATCATCGTCGCGCGGGGCGGCGGCAGCGTGGAGGATCTGCTGCCCTTCTCCGACGAGCAGCTCATCAGGACCGTGGCGTCCTGCCGTACGCCGGTGGTGTCGGCCATCGGGCACGAGCCGGACAACCCGCTGCTGGACCACGTGGCCGACCTGCGCGCGTCCACGCCGACCGACGCCGCCAAGAAGGTCGTACCGGACGTCGGCGAGGAGTACGAGCGGGTGCGCTGGCTGCGGGACCGCGGGCGGCGTTGCGTCGAGGCGTTCATGGAGCGTGAGGAGCGGGGCCTGGCGCACGCCCTGGCCCGCCCCTCGATGGAGGACCCGCACCGCATGGTGGACGAGAGGGCGGACCAGGTCGACGCGCTGCTCGACCGCGGCCGCCGCTGCTTCCGCCACCAGCTCGACCGCGCCGACTCGGAGCTGACGCACACCCACGCGCGCGTGGTGGCCCTCTCCCCCGCCGCGACCCTGAAGCGGGGGTACGCGGTGCTGCAGAAGCCCGACGGCCATGTCGTGCGTGCCCCGGAGGAGGTCGCGGAGGGCGAGTTGCTGCGGGCCCGGGTGGCCGAGGGCGAGTTCTCCGTACGAGTCGACACATAGGGTGGGGCTATGACCAGCAGCAACACGAGCGAGACCGCCGAGCCGCTCGGGTACGAGCAGGCGCGTGACGAGCTGATCGAGGTCGTCCGCCGTCTGGAGGCGGGGGGTACGTCCTTGGAGGAGTCCCTCGCCCTGTGGGAGCGCGGCGAGGAGCTGGCCAAGGTGTGCCGACGCTGGCTGGACGGGGCACGGCGACGGCTGGACGCGGCGTTGGCCGAGGAGGAGGGGCCGGAGTCGGAGGCAGGTTCGGAGGGCGTCGGCGCGGAGTGACCGGCGCCGTCGGCTGCCGGGCGCACCACCTCAGAGGGCTGTGAAGCCGATCACTCAGCCCCAGGCTTTGTTGAACGTTGAACTTCTCTCGCGTACCGTCGGAGACGTCCGCCGACAACGGGACCCTACGGACGCCCAAGCCCTACGCACATCCAAGAGAGTTCACGTATGTCCCTCGTTCTTGACCCCGCTGCCCAGGACCTGCTCTTCCGCGAGGCCCGCACCGCGAACACGTTCACCGACGAGCCGGTGACCGACGAGCAGGTGCAGGCGATCTACGACCTGGTCAAGTACGGTCCGACCGCCTTCAACCAGACGCCGCTGCGCATCACCCTGGTCCGCTCCTCCGAGGCCCGCGAACGCCTGATCCCGCACATGTCCGGAGGCAACCAGGCGAAGACCGCCTCCGCCCCGCTGGTCGCGATCCTCTCCGCGGACAACGAGTTCCACGAGGAGCTGCCGACCCTCCTCCCTGCCATGCCGCAGATCAAGGACCTCTTCTTCGCCGAGCGCCCGGCCCGCGAGGGTTCCGCCGCGTTCAACGCCGCTCTCCAGGCCGCGTACTTCATCGTCGGCATCCGCGCCGCCGGCCTCGCCGCCGGCCCGATGACCGGCTACGACGCCGAGGGCGTGCGCAAGGAGTTCCTGGACGACGACCACACGCCGCTGATGGTCGTCAACATCGGCAAGCCCGGCGAGGACGCCTTCCGCCCGCGCTCGCCGCGCCTGGGCTTCGACGAGGTCGTGACCACGGTCTGATCCTCGCGTCCCACACCGTCGGGCCCCGGCGCGTCCCACCACCCGCCGTGTCCTGCACCCGCTGTGTCGTGGGCTACTCCGCCGTCTTGAGCGCCTCCGCCATCGTCGTCAGCTGGGCGAGCGGTGCCGACCCGGTCACCACGGTCGTCACGCCGTCACCTTCGAGGACGAGGGCGTCGTAGCGCTCACCCTCGTAGCGCCGCCAGACCTGGTCGCCGATCTTCCGGGTGGACTTCGTCTCCTCGGCGCCCTGGGTTGCGTCGTCGATGAAGGTGGACGGTTTCTGAGCGGACTGCTCGATCGCCACGTACTGACCTTCGGGGTCGTGGAAACCGAGGTGCCAGGCGTCGAAGTCGTCGCCCTGGAAGCGGACCGAGGTCGCCTTCCAGCTCTTGGGCAGGCCCTCGGGCGCGGCCACCGGGTAGGACGCCGCACGGCGCGCCGTCAGGAGTTCGACGCGGTAGTCGACCCGCTTGAGCGGGGGCGGGGAGTCGTCATGGGGAACGAAGAGATAGATGACTCCGGCCGCCAGAACACTGACCCCGAGGGAGAGGACCATGTTGCGGACCGTCTGCTTGCTGTTCCTACCTGCCACGCCCTCATCGTCGCAGGTGCACCGGTCTGCTCATCCGTGGGGTCCCCTGCTCGTTTTGTCGGTCTGGCGATAGAGTCAAGTCGAACCCTCATCCGGCCGTCGTCGTATCAGGAAGGTGCGCTCCGATGACCGAGAACCACCATCTGCCGTCAGAACTCGAGGTCCCGTCCGAGGCCCCCGACCGCAACCTCGCTCTGGAACTCGTACGCGTCACCGAGGCCGCCGCCATGGCCGCCGGCCGCTGGGTCGGCCGCGGGGACAAGAACGGCGCCGACGGTGCCGCCGTACGCGCCATGCGCACCCTCGTCTCCACCGTGTCGATGAACGGCGTCGTCGTCATCGGTGAGGGCGAGAAGGACGAGGCCCCGATGCTCTTCAACGGGGAGCGTGTCGGCGACGGCACCGGCCCCGAGTGCGACATCGCCGTGGACCCGATCGACGGGACGACGCTGACGGCGAAGGGCATGACGAACGCGATCGCCGTGCTCGCGGCCGCCGACCGGGGCACCATGTTCGACCCGTCGGCCGTCTTCTACATGGACAAGCTGGTCACCGGGCCGGAGGCCGCCGACTTCGTCGACATCAACGCGCCCGTGTCCGTCAACATCCGGCGGGTCGCCAAGGCCAAGCGGTCCACGCCCGAGGACGTCACGGTCGTCATCCTCGACCGGCCGCGCCACGAGGGTCTCATCGACGAGATCCGGGAGACCGGCGCGCGCATCAAGCTGATCTCCGACGGCGACGTCGCGGGCTCGATCCTGGCGCTGCGCGAGAACACCGGCATCGACCTGCTGCTCGGTGTCGGCGGTACGCCCGAAGGCATCATCTCGGCCTGCGCGGTCAAGTGCCTCGGCGGCACCATCCAGGGCAAGCTGTGGCCGAAGGACGACGAGGAGAGGCAGCGGGCCATCGACGCGGGCCACGACCTCGACCGTGTGCTGACCACCGACGACCTGGTCTCCGGTGAGAACGTCTTCTTCGTGGCCACCGGCATCACCGACGGCGAGCTGATGCGGGGTGTGCGGTACCGGGCGGAGACCGCCACGACCGACTCGATCGTCATGCGGTCGAAGTCCGGGACGGTGCGGCGTATCGACTCCACGCATCGGTTGAGCAAGTTGCGGGCGTACAGCTCTATCGACTTCGAGCGAGCGAAGTAGCTCCGCCGGTTGGGGGGTGGGGGTGCGGGTTGTGGATCAGTGCGGGTG
>NZ_VJZC01000751.1 GCF_009377185.1 Streptomyces spongiae | reverse complement strand
GCAGTGGGTGCGGCATTCCGGGTGGCGGCAGTCCGGGGCCGGACGCCGCACCGTCGCGTACGCGAGGACCCCACCCACCACCAGCACCCCCGCACACAACGGCATCGCCCGGTCGAACGCGGAGTTGAAGGCGTCCGCCGACCGGTACGCCTCCGAGCCCATCCCGGTGAGCAGCGGCAGCGCGGCCACCGCGATGAGCCCGGCCGCGCGGGCCGCCGCGTTGTTGACACCGCTCGCGAGTCCCGCGTGCTCGGTGTCGACGGAGGCCAGGACCGTGGCGGTGAGGGGCGCGACCAGGGCGACCATCCCGAGGCCCAGCACCAGGAGCGCGGGCAGGACGTCCGCGACGTACGAGGCGTCCGGACCCACCCGCAGCATCATCAGCATGCCCACGGCGCACACCAGCGGCCCGACCGTGAGCGGGATGCGCGGACCGATCCGTTCGCCCAGCTCGCCCGCGCGCGCCGACAGCAGGAGCATGATCACGGTGATGGGCAGCAGGGCCGTACCGGCGCCGAGGGCCGAGTAGCCCGACACCACCTGGAGCTGGACCGCCGCCAGGAAGAAGAAGCCGCCGAAGGCCGCGTACACGCACAGGGTGACCAGGTTGACCGAGGTGAACTGGCGGGAGGAGAAGATCCCGAGCGGCATCATCGGGTCGGGACTTCGGCGCTCGACGTACACGAACGCCACCCCGGCCGCCACCCCCGCGACCGCCACCACCGACACCAGCACCGCGCTCCGCTGCCCGGCCTCGATCAGCGCGTACGTCACCAGGGCCAGGCACATGGCGCCGAGAGCGGCGCCGAGGACGTCGAAGCGGCCGTGGGCGCGCTGGTCGGCGGACTCGGGTACGTGCCGGAGGGCGACGGGCACGCACAGGGCCGCGAGGGGGACGTTCAGCAGGAACACCCAGCGCCAGCCCGGCCCGTCCACCAGCCAGCCGCCCAGGAAGGGGCCGATCGCCGCGCCGATCCCGCCGAAGCCGGACCACAGGCCCACGGCCCGCCCCCGGTCGTCCGGGTGGAAGGAGGCCTGGATGAGGGCGAGCGAGCCGGGGGTGAGGAGGGCGCCGCCGATGCCCTGGAGAGCGCGGGCGACGATGAGCACACCCGCGTTCGGGGCGATGCCGCACAGCAGCGACGCGAGGGCGAACCACACCACGCCCAGCACGAAGATCCGCCGCCGCCCGAACCGGTCGCCAAGGGCCCCGCCGAGGAGGATGAGCCCGGCCAGCGTCAGCGTGTACCCGTTGACCGTCCATTGCAGGACGGCCAGGTCGGCGTCCAGATCGCGCCCGATCCACGGCAGCGCGACATTGACCACGGTCGAGTCCAGCAACGCGATGCTGGAGCCCAGCACGGTGGTCAGCAGGATCCACTTCCCCTGTGGGGAGGCGAGCCTGACGGCCGTGTTGTCGCTGTTCTCGCTGTTCTCGCTCGGCGGCGCAGCCATGCTCCGGAGCATACGGAAGGGCCCGGCACCACAGGAGGTGCCGGGCCCAAGTGGAGCACACCGGGTTACGTGACCTGCATGGCCCCGATCCGCTTACTTGATCTTCGTGCCCGTCGAGCGCAGGTTCTGGCAGGCCTCCAGGACACGCTGGGACATCGA
This sequence comes from Streptomyces spongiae, assembly GCF_009377185.1. GTDB lineage: Bacteria > Actinomycetota > Actinomycetes > Streptomycetales > Streptomycetaceae > Streptomyces > Streptomyces spongiae. Next base: position 2,600 of record NZ_VJZC01000751.1, on the reverse strand, counting down.
CGCCTCGGCGAGCTTGCCCCAGGTGCGCGGGTCGTAGGTCTTCTTCGACCCGACCTCGCCGTCGACCTTCAGCACACCGTCGTAGTTCTTCAGCATGTGGTCGGCGACCGGGCGCGTGAAGGCGTACTGGGTGTCCGTGTCGATGTTCATCTTGACGACGCCGTTCTCCAGCGCGGTCTGGATCTCCTCCTCGGAGGAGCCGGAGCCGCCGTGGAAGACGAAGTCGAACGGCGACTGCTTGCCGAACCGGGCGGCGACGCCCTCGTTCAGCTCCTTCAGCAGCTCGGGACGCAGGACGACGTTGCCCGGCTTGTACACGCCGTGCACGTTGCCGAAGGAGGCGGCCAGCAGGTAGCGCCCCTTCTCGCCCAGGCCCAGGGCCTCCGCCGTACGGATGGCGTCGTCGACGGTCGTGTACAGGGAGTCGTTGATCTCGTGGGAGACGCCGTCCTCCTCGCCACCGGTCGGGGTGATCTCGACCTCGAGGATGATCTTCGCGGCGGCGGCGCGGGCGAGCAGCTCCTGGCCGATCTCCAGGTTGTCGGCCAGGGTCTCGGCCGAGCCGTCCCACATGTGCGACTGGAAGAGCGGGTTCTCGCCGCGGGCGACGCGCTCCTCCGACACCGCGAGCAGCGGACGTACGTACCCGTCGAGCTTGTCCTTCGGGCAGTGGTCCGTGTGCAGGGCGACGGTGATGTCGTACTTCTTGGCGACGATGTGCGCGAACTCGGCCAGGGCGACGGCGCCGATGACCATGTCCTTGTTGTGCTGGCCGCCGAGGAACTCCGCACCACCCGTGGAGATCTGGATGATGCCGTCGCTCTCCGCCTCCGCGAAACCGCGCAGCGCCGCGTGCAGGGTCTGGGACGAGGTCACGTTGATGGCCGGGTAGGCGAACCTGCCTGCCTTCGCCCGGTCGAGCATCTCGTTGTAGACCTCGGGGGTTGCGATGGGCATCTGTCCGCTCCTCTATGTGCGGGTCGCGTACTGCTTGTCCAGCTGTACGGCTCTTACGCTGCTTACGGCCCTGACCTAGACCTTGGGATGCGACGTCATCGTCGGCCCCATCTTTCCAGACCTGGCCGGATGCTCCGGCCAGGGTGTCCGGATATGTTCGCCGCCTTGGGAGTCTGCGACTCGTGTGTGTCAGTGACTCGTGCGTGTCAGTCCAGACCGAACGTGTCAGTCCAGGCCGAGCTCGTCCTTGGAGTAGGCGAAGAGGTACGGGACCCCCGCGCCCTCCTGGATCTTCTCGGCGGCTCCGGTGGCCCGGTCGACGATGGTCGCGACGGCGACGACCTCGGCGCCCGCCTCACGCACGGCCTCGACGGCGGTGAGGGGGGAGCCGCCAGTGGTGGAGGTGTCCTCGACGACGAGCACGCGCCGCCCCGCGATCTCGGGCCCTTCGACCCGCCTCTGCAACCCGTGCGCCTTGGCCGCCTTGCGCACCACGAACGCGTCGAGCCGCCGCCCTCGTCCCGCGGCCGCGTGCAGCATGGCCGCGGCGACGGGGTCGGCGCCCATGGTGAGACCGCCGACGGCGTCGAACTCGAGGTCGGCGGTCAGGTCCAGCAGCACCTCGCCCACGAGCGGCGCGGCCTCGCCGTCGAGGGTGACGCGGCGCAGGTCGACGTAGTAGTCGGCCTCGAGACCCGACGACAGGGTCACCTTGCCGTGCACGACGGCCTTGTCCTTGATCTGCTGCAACAGCGTGCCGCGTACTTCAGTCATGGCAGCCAGCTTAGACAGCGGCTCAGTCGGCTTGGAGAGGCCTCCAGGTCCAGGTCGTCGACGCCTCCAGGGGTTCGATCGGGGTGACCAGACGCGGCAGGGTGTTGAGCCCGTTGGGTGGCCCTGTCTGCGGCTCCACGCAGACGGCCTCGGCCTGCTCGTCGTAGACGACGACCCATTCCTCGCGCGAGGCGACGGTGAGTTCCAGCTGCCCGGGCCAGGTCAGGGTGACGTCGACACCGTCGGGCATCCCGAAGCAGTCGTCCCAGGGGCCGGGCTTGGGGTCGACGCGGTTGCCGGTGGGGAGGTGGTCGTCGCCGCGCTCCTCCTGCCAGGCCGCCTCGAAGGCGAGGCGGACGTCCTGCCCTCCGAGGTTCCGGTTGAACCAGGGGTGCCAGCCGATCTGCGCCGGGAAGGACGAGTCGTACGTCTCCACGGACATGGTGAGCGTGAGGGAGTCCTCGGTGAGGGCGACGACCTGGGTTACGCGGCCGGAGTAGGGCCAGGGCTCCACCAGGTCGTACGTGATGACGGCCTCGTTCCCGGTCACGCGGGCGGTGCGCCAGGCGCCGTCGCGGGCGGTGCCGTGGATGGCGTGCGGTGCGGCGTTGAGCGGCATCTGCTGTACGGCGCCCCCGCTGAGGAACCGGCCGTCGCGGGTCCTTCCGCACCACGGGACCATCGGGAAGCAGCCGAACCGCTCGCCCTGCCGCAGCAGTTCGGTTCCACCGACCCGCAGCCCGCTCACCCGTCCGCCGTTGCCCGGCGCCACGACAGCTTCCGCGTCACCCGCGGTCAGCGTGATGTCTTCGTTACTCACGGCACGACCCTATGGGGTGCGTCCGGTGGTTGGGCGGAGTGGGTGGGTG
>NZ_VJZC01000075.1 GCF_009377185.1 Streptomyces spongiae | reverse complement strand
CAGATTTGTATAAGAGACAGGGCGTGCGCCGCGTCACCGATCACGATCGTCCGTCCCCGGTTCCACGGGGAGTCGATCAGCAGGTAGTCCAGGTTCCGGTAGTCGACCTGCCGCGGTTCGGTCACCGACTCGCGGATGGCGGGCCAGACGCCGTCCAGCGGTTCGGCCAGCCGCCGGAACTCGGCGACGGGATCGAGCCGGCGCACCGCGGACCGGTCACGGGCGTCCTCGAAGATGTAGGCGTACATGTGAGTGGCGCTGACCATGTTGTAGCCGGTGATGTAGTGATGCGGGCCGCCGTGCTGAATGGCACCGTGCTCCAGGCCCGGGGGACGCCTGATGTACACCCGCCAGATCGCCAGGCCCGTGGGGCGGGGAAGGTCCGGGATGCCGATCATGGCGCGGGTGGCGGAGTGGATACCGTCGGCGCCGACCACGAGGTCGTAGTCGCGGACAGTGCCGTCGCGGAGGGTGACGGTGACCCGGTCGCCGGTCTCCTCCAGCTTCTCGACGGTGGTGCCCAGCCGGACCCGGGCGCCCGAGTGCCGGACGGCGTCCTTCAGGATCGCCTGCAGTGTGGGCCGGTACATCCCGCAGACACCGGGAACATCCGGCCCGCCGAACTTGAAGTGGTCCAGATGAGCGGGCACGGCCGCGATATTGGCTTCGACCCGGTCCCAGACGCCGACTTCACGCAGGACGCGCAGGGCATTGCCCACGAGCGTGATGCCGGAGCCGAGGGCACCCCACTCGGGGTCGATCTCGACCAGGTCGACCTCGACGCCCGACCGGCGCAGCAGAATGGCGAGCGTGTTGCCGGCGGTGCCGCCGCCGACGATGAGTACGTTACGGACACTGGGCATGGTGCCTCCTGGCAGATGCGGGGGGACTGCGCCCCGGCGATACGGCTCAGGCCAGAACGCGGACGTCGTAACCGTCGGCGTAGCCGGTGGTTACGGTCAGCGTGGCGCAGGGGGTGCCCATGACGGGCAGTTCGGAGAGTGGGTTGACGATGTGGTGGAGGGTCGGCAGCTGCTCGAACGTGGCGGTTCGGAAGGCGACGGCGCCCTGGCCGGTCCGCACGCTCGCGACCCTTGTCTGCGGTGCGGCCGCGAAACCGGTGCAGGTGACCTCCTCCGCGTCGGCGTCGCCCCACCGCCCCGGCGCGGGAACGTACCGGTGGTGCAGGCCCGGCCGTGGCGCGGTCGGCGGGGTGTCCGGCGCGGGCGAGGCGAACGCGCGCCCCGACAGCTGCGCGAAGACGAAGCCGTCCCAGGCGGCCGACAAGGACACCGTGCCGGCCTCGCTGTCCGTGCGCAGGTCACCGACGTCGGCGTAGACCTTGTTGAACCCCAGCTCCTCCCGCCCGGAGATGATGGGGTCGGCGAGGCTCTCCCAGGTGACCAGCTCCAGATCGCCGTGCACGGTCTCCCGTCCTCGGTGGACCACGGGGACACTGACCGACAGCACGTTGTAGCCACGGCCCGCCAGCCAGGGAAGGTCCCGCAACTCGGCCGCGACGACCGTGCAGTGGTCGCCGTCGAGCGTGAACGGCGCGGGCAGGAGGGCTGCGAGGCGGGCCGGATCGGAGCGCACCGTCAGCGACAGCATGACCGTGCTGCCCCGGTCGGGATCGGTCCAGCGCCCGCCGCCGGGTCGCTGACGCGGTCCGGGATGGGGCCCGAACGCGGTGGGCATGCGGTACAGCGAGGCGGTGCGCGGCGTAACGGATGTCATGGCGGCCCTACTTGACGGCGAGAGGGTTGACGGGAGCGCCGGCGGCGCCGGTGAACGGGATGGGGCCGGCGGCGAGCAGGAACTCGTACACCCCGTCGTCGGCACAGTCGGCGGCCAGCGCGTCGAGGTCCCAGATCTCCCCGATCGGCATGCCGATATGGGGGATGACGACCTGGTGCAGAGGCTGGAACGACCGGTCGAACTCGTTGGGCCGGACCTCGCATCCCCAGGTGTCGGTGGCGACGGCGGCGATCTCCGTGTCGTGCAGCCAGTCCGCGGTGGTGAAGGACAGCCCCGGCGCCGGTCCCCCGGCGTAGGTCCCCCATCCCTCGCGGCGGGCCTTCGTCATACGGCCGGTGCGGACCAGGAGGATGTCCCCGCGGCCGACCGCGGACGTCGCCCCCTGCCGGGCGCTCGTCTCCTCCAGGTGGTCGACCGTGATGGCGAAGCCGTCCGGAAGTTCGCCGTCCGTCCCGAGAGCACGGCCGACGTCGAGCAGTACGCCACGGGTGACGAGCGGCGCTGCCAGGGTCTGTACGCCGGTGACCCGGTCGCCTTGCACACTTGCCACGTCCGCGGCGTTGCGGCCGTTCCAGGCATGGCCGCGGTCGAAGACGTGCCCCAGGGAGTCCCACTGGGTGGCGCACTGCAGCGGCATGACCACCATGTCGTCGACACCACCGAAGCCGTGTGGGGGGAACGGCACGTCGTCGCCCGCGTCAGCGGTGTCGAGAGCGCGTACCGCGTACAGGGGGTTGATCCGTCCGCCGGCGCCGGTCTGCGGCCCGTCCGCACCGAACTCGATGGACAGGGAGAACGTCGTGCCGCGCCGAACCAGCGCCGCGGCCCGCACCCGCGCGTCGGCATCGATGAAATTCACCGTGCCCAGCACGTCGTCCTCACCCCAGCGGCCCCAGTTGGAGACACGGGCTGCCGCGGCAGCGATGGCCTCGCGCGGCTTGCCGGGGTCGAAGGGCGGGAGCGGACGCGACATGGTTGGCCTCCTCATGCGGGACCGGCGCGGATGTGGGGCCTCAGGTGTCCGGGGTATTGCCGGCGTGTTTCCTGTGGCCTGTTGTCACAGTGACATCCGAGCCCTTGATCCGGCCAACAGATCTTTCGTATGCATGCATCGGTGACACCGATGCATGGTCACGAGTACGTCGGATCAGTCGGCCATGGCCTGCGCGGTGCTGCGCACCAATCGCCGGAACCACGCGTGACCGGTGTCCCTGGAGTGGGCGGGATGCCACCACAACGCCTCGGTCAAAGACGGCACCTGGACGGGCAAGGGAGAGATGTCCAGCCCCTCATGCCCGGTGAACCAGGCCGCGAGACGGCCGGGAAGCACAGCGATCCGGTCCGTATGGGCCACCAGCAGAGGCAGGCAGACGAAGTCTTCGACGAGCAGTTCCACGCGTGGTTCGAGGCCAAGAGCCGCGAGATGCCGCAGCGCCGGATTCTGCGCTCGCTGCTGATCGTGGGCAACGACCCACGGACGCTCCACCAGCTCCTCCAGCGTCAGCGGACCGTGGTCGACCTCGCGGTCCGCGGCGCGCAGGCAGACCCAGTCGTCCTGGTACAGGTCCAATGCGGGATAGCCGCTGATGAATCCACGGGGCGCGAGCAGAGCGTCCGCGGAGCGCAGCGCCGGCTCCAACGCACCCGTAGAAGAGTTGAGGTCCCGCACCTTCACGCGGACACCCGGCCCTGCGTCGCGCAGCTGGGCCATCAAAGGCTTGATGAACACCGCGAGCCCATTGGTGCTGGCGATGATGGTGAAAGTCCGGTCACTTGTCGCCGGGTCGAAGTCGCCGCGGATCCGGAACGTCCGCTCGACGCTGTCCACGCTCTCCGCCACGCGGTCACGCAGGAGCAAGGCCAACGGAGTCAGGTCGTACTGCGTGCCGTGACGCAGCAGCAACTCATCACCGAAGTGACGGCGCAGCTTCGCCAGGGCATCGCTCATGGCGGGCTGACTGAGGCCGATCTTCTGCCCCGCCCGTGTCACATGCCGCTCATCCAACAGGGCCTGCAGCGCTACGAGCAGGTTCAGATCGAGGCTGTGCAACCGCACTGGGCCTCCTCCCCACGTGTGCCTGGTGCTCCGCTCCGCGTGGTCACGTTCCAACGGCCGACTGGTTGCCGGACCCCGCGACGCAGCTCTCGCCGGTGACCTTCTTACCTCGTGCCGGTGGCGATCGGTGTAGTGCAGCTTCACGTCGAAGGCTGCCAGGCGCCGCAGGACCGCCGGCCGATGCAACCCGCGGCGGCTGTGGCGACATGCGTGCCCTCAAGGTCGTACGAACCCGCCACGCCGTCGGCGAGGTTCCAGCCACCGTCCGGGCGTTTGCTGCAGAGCCCGACCACTGCCTGCCGTCGGGCGGCCACCCCGGGCAGAACAAGATCCGGATCGGGCGTGCGCCCACGTGATGCACAGGGGCACGCGGCATGCGGACGAGTCACGGCGGGTTGGGAACAGGCCGCGTCGCGCTTGCCGCGCGACGCTTGAGTGAGTGCACCTCACCATCGTCGGTCCACTCTTTTCCGGCCGTCGGCGTTTACTCACCGACCGCTGCCGAGTTCTTTACGCGGTCCTGATGGACCGTCGCACCCGGCCGCGCAGCCGGCGGCAACCGCCCTACGACTGCGGGGGCCGCCCCACGTGGCCTCGCGCGCGACGAGGTTCAACAAGCGGCCGCGACGGCGGCGGTGCGCAGGGGCGCCTCAGTGCGGGCGGTGATGTCCTCGACGGTGACGCCCGGTGCCGTCTCGACGAGCGCGAGCCCGTCCGGGGTGACGTCGAGGACGCCGAGGTCGGTGATGATCCGGTGGACGCAGCGCTCGCCGGTGAGGGGCAGGGTGCATTCGGTGAGGATCTTGGGGGTGCCGTCCTTGGCGGTGTGTTCCATCAGGACGATGACGCGGCGGGCACCGTGGACGAGGTCCATGGCACCGCCCATGCCCTTGACCATCTTGCCGGGGATCATCCAGTTGGCCAGGTCGCCGGCGGCGGAGACCTGCATGGCGCCGAGGACGGCGGTGTCGATGTGGCCGCCGCGGATCATGCCGAAGGACAGCGCCGAGTCGAAGAAGCTCGCGCCGGGCAGGACGGTGACGGTTTCCTTGCCCGCGTTGATCAGGTCGGGGTCCACCTCCTCCTCGGTGGGGTAGGGGCCTGTGCCCAGGATGCCGTTCTCGGAGTGCAGGACCACATGGACGCCGGGTGGGAGGTGGCCGGGGACGAGGGTGGGCAGACCGATTCCGAGGTTGGCGTAGGAGCCGTCGGTGAGTTCGGCGGCGGCGCGGGCGGCCATCTGGTCGCGGGTCCAGCCCGGCACGGTGGGGACGGTGGTGCTCATGCGCGTACGGTCCTTTTCTCGATGTGCTTGTCGGCCGCCTCGGCCGAGGTCAGTTCCACCATCCGCTGGACGAAGACTCCCGGCAGGTGAACCGCCTCAGGGCTCAACTCGCCCGGCTCGACCAGTTCTTCGACCTCCGCGACGGTGATGCGGCCGGCCATGGCCGCGAGGGGGTTGAAATTGGCGGCGGCCCGGCGGAACACCAGGTTCCCGTGGCGGTCCCCCCGCCAGGCCCGTACGAGGGCGAAGTCAGTGGTGATGCCCTGCTCCAGCACGTGCGGGCGACCGTGGAAGGTGCGGGTCTCCTTGGGCGGGGAGGCGACGGCGACCGCGCCGTCGGGGGCGTAGCGCCAGGGCAGACCGCCGTTCGCCACCTGGGTGCCCACGCCCGCAGGGGTGTAGAAGGCGGGGATGCCCGCTCCCCCGGCGCGCAGCCGCTCGGCCAGCGTGCCCTGAGGCACCAGCTCCACCTCGAGTTCACCCGACAGGTACTGGCGGGCGAACTCCTTGTTCTCGCCCACGTAGCTGCCCGTGACGCGGGCGATCCGCCCGTGGCCCAGCAGGACGCCCAGTCCGCGCCCGTCCACGCCGCAGTTGTTCGACACGACCTCCAGGCCGGTGGCGCCCTGCGTGTGGAGGGCTTGGATGAGCACCTCGGGGATGCCGCTGAGGCCGAACCCGCCGACTGCGAGTGACGCGCCGTCGGGGATGTCCGCCACCGCCTCCGCGGCGTTCGAACAGAGCTTGTCCATGGGTGAGAGGGCCTTTCTGCTGCTACTGACGTAGGGCGTCCGAGATCGGCTTGGCGCCGCCGTGCGCGGTGAGACCGCCGTCCACGGGGACCTCGGCTCCGGTGATGAAGGACGACTCGTCTGAGAGGAGGAAGGTGACGAGCGGGGTGATGTCGTCGACGGTTCCGGTGCGGCCGAGTGGTGTCCCGGCGACGTTGGCCTCGCGGAAGGCGGGTGCGGCGGAGGTGGTCATCTCGGTCTCGATGAAGCCGGGATGGATGGTGTTCACGCGGATGCCGCGTGGCCCCAGTTCCATGGCGGCGGTGGCCGACAGGCCGCGCAGCGCCCACTTGCTGGCTGTGTAGGCGACCGGGTAGTGGGCGGTCAGCGCCGCCGAGGAGCCGATGTTCACGATCGACGCCCCGGGGCGCATCAGCGGTGCCAGGTGCTGGATGCCCAGGAGCGGCCCGGTGACGTTGACCTCGTGGACGCGGGCCATGTCCTCGGGGCGTACGGCGTCGATGCGGGCGCGCCAGGTGACACCGGCGTTGTTCACCAGGCCGTGTACCTCTCCGTACGCCTCCCCCAGTTCGGCGGCGAGTTCGGCCCAGTCCTTCTCGCTGGTGACGTCGAGCCGGCGGCAGCCCGTTGCCTCCGTCACGTCGGTGGCGATCACCCGGGCGCCCTCACGGGTCAGCGCCTCGGCCTCGGCGGCGCCCTGGCCGCGGGCCGCACCGGTGACCACGACGACCTTGCCGAGCAACCGCCTCTGTTCCGGATCGGTCATGGCCGCTCCCGGGAGCGGCGTCGGCCGGTCGGCAGCGGGACCGGGGCGGCCCCGGCGACGACCGTGTTGGAGACGCTGCCGATGCCCTCGACGGTGAGGGTGACCGTGTCGCCGGGCTCCAGCGGTGGCGGGTCCTGTCTGCCGCGTACGCCCCACAGTTCCGCGAGGCAGCCGCCGTTGCCACAGGTGCCCGACCCGAGGACGTCACCGGGGCGCACCCGGGTGCCGCGGGAGGCGTAGGCGACCATCTCCTCGAAGGTCCAGCTCATGTTGGACAACAGATCCTTGCCGACGACCTCGCCGTTGATGTCGGCGGTCAGGGCCAGGCGCAGGAAGCCGTCGGTGTCGCGGTACTTCTCCAGTGCGTCGGCGGTGACGAGGTACGGGCCGAGGGTGGTGGCGGTGTCCTTGCCCTTGCAGGGGCCGAGTCCGACCTTCATCTCGGCGGACTGCAGGTCGCGGGCGGACCAGTCGTTGAGGACCGTGTAGCCGACGATGTGGTCGCGGGCCTGCTCGGGGGTGAGGTCGCGGCCCTCCTTTCCGATCACGGCGGCCACTTCGAGTTCGAAGTCGAGCACGTTCGAGCCCGGTGGCACGGGAATGTCGTCGTGTGGGCCGTACACCGCGTAGGGGTTGGTGAAGTAGAAGGTCGGGGCCGCGTACCACTGCTCCGGCACCCCTGCGGAGCCGTCGACGGAGCGCCGTACGCCCTCGACATGCTCCTCGAAGGTGACGAAGTCCCTCACGGTGGGAGGCTGCAGCGGCGGCAGCAGGCGTACCTCGGAGACATGGGGCCCGGCCGGGATGTCCCGCGCGGCGGAGCCCGCCGCCAGCAGCTCGGGCAGGCCACCGCCCTCGGCGAGCAGACCGGTCAGTGAGCCGACACCGGGCAGGGCGTGGAGCGCGCCGTCCTCTTCGACGACGGCCACGTGGCGTCGGTTGCGGTACTCGTACGCGGCGAAACGCATGGGCGGTTTCCTGTCGGCTGTCGGCGTGAGGGGTGGGCACGAAAGCCGGGGGCGCGGCACGGGAGTCAGGAAGGTTGACAGGGCGACCGCGTCCCCGTGGATCGGGGGCTTCGCCGATCAGACCGGCGGGGCGACGAACACGCCGCGGTCGACGTCGTTGAAGGACTCCTTGGTGACCAGTTCGTTCATGGGGTTGGCGGTGCCCCACTGGTCGCTGACCTCGGGGTTCGAGAAGTCGTAGACGTGCGGGTGCCAGGTGTCCTCGTCCAGCAGCTCCAGCTCCGTCGTGTACTCGACGGTGTTGCCGTGCGGGTCGAGGAAGTAGGTGAAGGTGTTGTCGCCCGCCATGTGCCGGCCCGGCCCCCAGACCTTCTTGAAGCCCGCGCGCATCACGCGGCCGGAGCCACGCATGTACTCGTCGATACCGCGCATCTCGAAGGAGATGTGGTGCAGCGAGGTGTGCGGGCCCTTGGCGATGGCCATGGAGTGGTGCTGGTTGCTGATCCGCATGAAGTGCATGACGTCGCCGATGTGCGGATGGCTGAGCGTGTCGGACAGCCGGAAGCCGAGGTGCTCCTCGTACCACGCCTTGGTCCTGTCCAGGTCCGGTGAGTTGAGCACGACGTGCGACAGCTTGACCGGGATCGACTCCTTCTCCTCGATCTTGCGGTGCTGCCGCACGTCCACGTCCGCGGAGACCTCGACGGTGCGGCCGTCGACGTCGAAGAAGCGGAAGCCGTACCCGCCTCCGGGGGTGTCGATCTTGCCCGGCTGCGAGACCAACCGCACTCCTCCCGCGAGGAGTTGACCGGCGAGGGTGTCGACGTCGTCCGGGGTGGCGGCACCGTACGAGACCAGGTCGAGCCGCTTCTCGTCGGCCTTGCGCAGCCGGACCACGTACTGCTCGGGGCTGCCCTCGGCGGCGAGGAAGGAGATCCCGGAGTCCTCGGCCACCTTGGTCAGGCCCCAGACACCGGAGTAGAAGTCGAGCTGCCTGTCGTAGTCGGGCACGGCGAGGTCGACATGGCGCAGATGGGTGAGCAGACGGTTGGACATGAGGGGGGTCCTCTCAGGCGAGGTCGAGAAGCGCGGCGGCGTTTCCGCCACGGATGGCGTGGAAGTCGGGGTCGGGCAGCCGGGCGGCGCGCAGGGCGGCGACGGGGGCCTCGGTGCCCATGTCGAAGGCGTAGTCGGAACCGAGCAGGACGCGGTCGGCGCCCGCGGCCCGGACGAGCTCCCGCAGCACGTGGGGATCGTGGACGAGGGAGTCGAAGTACAGGCGCTTGAGGTAGCTGCTGGGCGGGTGGGCGCAGCCGGCGCCCGCGTCCCGGCGGGCCGACCAGGCGTGGTCGGAGCGGCCGATGTGCGTGGGCAGGTAGCCGCCCCCGTGTGCGGCGATCAGCTTCAGCCCCGGGTGCCGGTCCAGCACACCTGAGAAGATCAGGTGCGACAGCGCGACCGCGTTCTCCACCGGCTGACCGACGACGTTGGACAGGTACCACTGGTCCAGGCGCTCGTCGAGGGTGCAGCCGAAGGGGTGCAGGAAGAGGATGGCGCCGGTCTCCTCGGCGCGGGACCAGAAGGGCTCGTACGCGGGGTCCGACAGCTCGCGGCCGGGGGCGTGACTGGAGATCTCGACACCCAGCAGACCCTGCTCCAGGGCGTGCTGCAGGGCGCGTACGGCCTGCTCGGGGTGCTGGAGCGGGACGAGGCCGAGCCCGTGCAGCCGTGCGGGAGCCTGAGCGCAGTGGGCGGCCGTCGCCTCGTTGGCGAGCCGGTAGACCTTCTCGGCCGTCTCCTCGTCCGCCCAGTAGTGGTAGTGCGAGGGAGACGGGCTGACGAGCTGCACGTCCACGCCCTGGCTCTCCATCGCGGCCAGCCGTGCGGTGACGTCGGTCATCATCGGGGCGCGCTCGCGGACCATGGGGCCGCTGACGGCGAGGGCCGCCGGGCCGTTGCGGCGGGCGTCGAGCGCCCGGGCCTCGGCCGATGCGGGCAGGTCCGCCACCAGGGCGTCGACCTCGGGCAGCAGGAGGTGCGCGTGCACGTCCACAGTCGGGTAGGGGCGCGCGTCAGCGCTCGATGAGGGGCGGTGGTCGGGCGACGGGCGGGATGTCACGGCAGCTCCTTCAGGTAGTTCATCGTGCCGCCGATCAGCCCGGGCACGTCGGCGTCGCGCACCCCGTCCAGCTGCCACTGGCCTATCTGCACGGACGCCTCCACGACGGTCCGGACCCGGGGAATGCGGCGCTCGTAGTAGTTCTGGAGCAGCGCGTCGTCCCAGTCCCGTCCGCTGGTCAGCAGTTCGGCGAGGACGAGGGCGTCCTCCAGGGACATGGCCGCGCCCTGGGCGATGGTGGGCGGGCAGCAGTGGGCGGCGTCGCCGATCAGCACGACCCGGCCGCGGTGCCAGGAGCCCTCGACCAGCAGCCGGTTGAACCAGGTGTAGTTGACCTTCTCGGGGTCGGTGATGTGCTTGGTGATCTCCGGCCAGACACCGCCGTACTCCTGCGCCAGACGGCGCATCTCGTCGGCGTAGTCGGCCGGGTCGACGGACACACGCTCGCGGCACCCCTCGACGACGAAGGCGTAGATGGTGTCCTCGCTGGTGGGGGTGTAGCCGGCGATGTGGGCCGGGCCTCCGTATGCGAGGTCGGAGCGTTCCACGCCCTCGGGGCGCGGGGCCGCGATGCGCCAGATGGCCATGCCGGTCGGCTCGGGTTTCTCGGCTATGCCGATGGCAACGCGGGTGGCGGAGTTGAGGCCGTCGGCGGCGATCACCAGGTCGTAGCGTCCTTCGGTGCCATCGCTGAAGCGCACCGAGACGCCGTCGGCGTCCTGCTCCAGGGCCTCGGCGGTGGTACCGAGCCGGACAGTGGCGCCGCAGGCACGGACCGCGTCGATGAGAATCCGCTGGAGCTGGGGGCGCTGCATGCCGAGGGTGGCCGGCAGCTCGTCGCCACCTGTCTTGATGTCCTCGGCGACGTGCAGCACGGTGCCGTCGGGGGCGGCGATGCCCAGCGTGCCGAAGGCGAACCCGGAGGCGCTCACTCGCTTCCAGACACCCAGTTCGCGCAGCACACGCAGGGCGTTGCCCTGGAGGGTGATGCCGGAGCCGGTGGTGGCGTTCCAGTCGGGCCTGGCCTCGATCAGGTCGACGGTGATGCCTGCGCGGCGCAGCAGAATGGTCACGGCGTTGCCGGCGGCGCCGCCGCCGATGACGAGGATTCTGCGTGTGAGGCTGTCTGCCATGTCGGGGATCCTCCCGAGGTCGGGCCGCGCGGCTTCGGGCGGCGGGGTGCGGCTCGCCCGCCGGGAGGGCGGGCCAGGGCTTTGATGCATCACCCGCCGGCGGGTGGAGCGGGGGTGGCCGGATGCGCCGCCGCTGTCCGGGGTGGACGCGTCCGGCCGGTTCTGCGGGCTACTTGACGGCGATCGGATTCACCGGGGAGCCGACGGCGCCCGTGATGGGCAGGGGTGCGGCCGTGAGCCAGAAGTCGTATACGCCGTCTTCCGCGCAGTCGGTGGCGAGGGTGTCGAGGTCCCACATCTCGCCGATGAGCAGACCGATGTTGGGGATGGCGACCTGGTGCAGGGGCTGGAAGGCGTGGTCGAACTCGTTGGGGCGTACCTCGAAGCCCCAGGTGTCGGTGGCGATCGCGGCGATCTCCGTGCGGTGCAGCCAGCCGGCGGTGGTGAAGGACAGGCCGGGCGCGTCTCCGCCGGCGTAGTCGCCCCAGCCGTCGCGTTTGGCGCGGGCGAGCCGGCCGGTGCGGACCAGGACGATGTCGCCGCGGCCGACGGTCACCCCGTGGGCCTCGGCGGTGGCGGTCAGGTGCTCCTCGGTGATGGCGAAGGCGTCGGGCAGCTCACCGTCGGTGCCGATGACCCGGCCCGGGTCGAGGAGTACGCCGCGCCCCGCGACGTACGGTGCCATGTGCTCGATGCCGGTGACGAGGTCGCCGTCGGAGGTGACGACCTTCTCGGCCGCCCGCCCGTTCCACGCCTTGCCGTGGTCGAAGATGTGCCCGAGGCCGTCCCACTGGGTGGAGCACTGCAACGGCATCGCGATCACGTCGTCGGCGCCGCCGAGCCCGTGGGGGAAGCCCTGGTTGCCGAGGGCCGCGTCCGTGCCGGTGTCGAGCATGGTGTGTACGGGGTTGGTGCGCCGCCGCCAGCCCTTCTGCGGGCCGTTCATGTCGAACCGCTGGGACAGCGAGAAGCTCACCCCCCGCCGGACGAGGGCCGCGCCCTCGCGCCGCTTGGCCTCGTCGAGGAAGTTGAGGGTGCCGAGGACGTCGTCCTCGCCCCAACGGCCCCAGTTCGAGTACTGCTTGGCGGCCTCGGCGATCGCGCCCTCCGGATCGTGCCGGTTCATGACGCCTCCCGTACGCATCGTGTGCGCTGCACGCCGAGACCGGTGATGGACCCCTCCATGACGTCTCCGTCGCGCAGCAGTCGGCCCCAGTGGATGCCGTTGCCGGCCGGGCTGCCGGTCAGTACCAGGTCGCCGGGGAGGAGTCGAGCGGTCCGGGAGATGTACGACACCAGGCGGGCGACCCCGAAGAGCATGTCCTTGGTGGACTCGTCCTGCATGGTCTCGCCGTTCAGCTTCAGAGTGACCCGAAGGTCACCGGGATCGGCGATCGAGGCGGCCGGGACGACCCAGGGGCCGAGTGGGGTGAAGCCGGGGGCGTTCTTGCTGCGCAGCCAGTCGGTGCCGATGGCCTTCATGTCCCGGCGGAAGACGGTGGCACGGTCGGTGAGGTCATTGGCGATCGTGTACCCGGCGACATGCTCCAGCGCCTCCTCGACGGTGAGGCGGTGGGCGGGCTTGCCGATGACGGCCGCCAACTCCAGCTCCCAGTCCGGCTGTTCGGCCCACTCAGGGAGCACGATGTCGTCGTAGGGGCCGGCGATCGTGCTCGGCAGGCCGATGAACACGTACGGCAGGTCCTCCGCGGCCCGCCGGTCCATCACCGCGGCGATCTCCGCGCGCGCCTCCTCGACGGTGCGCGGGTCGTCGGGAGAGCGGTGGGCGACCTCCAGGTCGATCACGTGTTGGCGGTAGTTGGCGCCGGACTGGAAGATCTGGCGGGGCTCGACCGGGGCGTGCACCCGTAGACCGTCGAGCGGCTGCCACGCCAGGGCGTCTTCGCCCGCGAGAGTGTGCAGGACGGGGAGGACCTCCTCCCACCGTTCCAGCACGGAACGCACATCGCTCGGCTCCCAGGCCAGAGCCCGGCTCAGGTCCAGCACTCGGTCCCGGACCACCAGTCCGGGGAACGGGTCCCCTGCCGGGGTGGAGAGCGTGCCGAGCGCGAACCTGCCGGCGGATTGCGCGAGCGTTGCCATGAGGTTTCCTCCCACTGGTTTGCGCTCTACTCTGACCTGGATCATCAGATCGCGGAAATGAATCTTCTGGATGACCACCATCCACGAAGCGAATAGCTATCCCCTTCCAGGCGGTGCCCGGTGAACCTGTCCCGACTCGACCTCAATCTGGTCGTCGCCCTGCGCGCGCTGCTGGAGGAGCGCAACGTCACCCGGGCCGGCGAGCGCGTCGGACTGAGCCAGCCCGCGATGAGCGCGGCGCTGTCCCGGTTGCGCCGCCATTTCGACGACGACCTGCTCGCCAGGACCGGCAACGCCTACGAATTGACCCCGCTCGGCACCGCCCTGCGCGACCGCAGCGCCACCGCGTGCGACCTGCTGGAACGGGTCTTCTCCAGCCAGGCCGACTTCGACCCGGCCGCGGAGACCCGCGAGTTCACCCTGCTCGCCTCCGACTACGGCGCGGCCGTCTTCGGCGCCGCCCTCGCCCGCGCCCTGCACCGGGAGGCGCCCGGGGTCCGGCTCGCCTTCCAGCACCCGGCACCCTCCGTCGTGGAGAACACCGCGACCGTGCTGAGCACCGTCGACGGACTGCTGATGCCGCACGGCGTCATCGACGGCCTGCCCGCCGTCGACCTCTTCAGCGACCGCTGGCTGTGCCTGGTCGCCGACGACCATCCCGAGGTCGGCGACGAACTCACCCTCGACCACCTGGCCAGGCTGCCCTGGGCCGTCTACCAGCGCCCCTACGACGCCCCGGCCGCCCGCCAGCTCAGCATGCTCGGCATCAGCCCCCGGGTCGAGGTCTCCGTGCAGACCTTCCAACTGCTGCCCCACATGATCGAGGGCACCCGCCGCGTCGCGATGATCCAGGAACGCCTGGCCCGCAGAGCGGTCCGCTCCGCCGCGGTCCGCGTCCTGCCCTGCCCTTTCGAGGCCGTACCGGTGCAGGAGGCGATGTGGTGGCACCCGGTGCATGCCCAGGACGCGGCCCACATCTGGCTGCGGCAGAAGGCGGCGGAGGTGGGAGCGGCGTTGAAGGCCGACGGCGATGGCACGCCCTGAGGGGCGTGGGGCTGTATCGCATGCGGCTCCGTCGCGTGGGCGCGACCAGCCAGGCCGCGCCGCACGCAGGGGCACGACGGCGCATCGTGGCAGTCGCGGCGGAGCGATGCCGTCAGGCCAACTGCTCCGGCAGCGGCCGGGGATCGAGGACGCCCGCACGGCGGCGGGCTGCCACCGGACCGGCTGCGACGAGGGCGGCGACCGGCCCGAGCACGCCCACCGCGCCGACGAGGCTGCCGACCGCCGGCTCCACGGCCGGCAGTACGAGCGGGCAGACGAACTCGCCGCCGAAGAAGGCCGCCATCCACAGCCCCGTACCGCGGCCACGGTCCTCGAACGCCAGGTGCGACATGGCGCTGGTGAGGAGGGCAGGCAGCAGCAGGCCTGCCCACGCAGTCGATGATGGCTCCGACGACCAGCAGCGAAGCGTTGCCCGCCAGGAACATCACCCCGAAGCCGGCCGCGCAGAGCGCGAGAACGGCGGGCAGCATCGGGTCCGGGGAGCGCTTCAGCCGGGCGAAGGCGATGGCTCCGCCCACGGTGGCCGCGCTTGCGATCGCGGTGGACAGACCGATGACACCGGAGTTCTCCATCGCCGAGGTCATTGAGCAGGTACGGCATCTCGACGGGGACGGTGTAGATGACCGGCGCGCCGAAGAAGGTGAGGGCGCAGACGCCCGCCATCCGCCGCCCGGGAAACGGGCGGCGGGTCTCCGCCTCGACCGGGAACCCGACGGCAGCCGCGCGGGCCGCCGGGGTGGGCAGAGCGGCCGCCATCAGCGGGGCGAGCACCGGACTCACCGCGTAGACCCAGAAGGGCACACGCCAGCCGGCGGATCCGGCGGCACCGCCGATCGTGAAGAAGACGGTGGCCGACGCGGATGCGCACATGGCCTGCAGGGCGAGGCACTTCACCCGCCCCGTACCGCTGTAGAAGTCGCCGATCAGGGTGGTGCAGCACGTCATGATGGCGGTTTTACGACGCCGACCAGGGCACGGCCGGCGATGATGGCGCCCAGGGAGTCCGGATAGAGCGAGGCTGTTCCGAACACGGCGTACAGGAGAGTCGCCACGATCAGCAGCCGCTTGCTCCCCAGCCGGTCGACGATCACCCCGGCGAACGGAGTCGGCAGCGCCAGCGCCGGAACGGTCAGCGCGAGAGGCACCAGCGCCTTGGCCCCGGGGTCGCATCGAAATGGTCCTGCATCGTCGGCAGCACGGGGGCGATCAGCACCGCCCCGAGGATAGGCAGACAGCTGCCCGCCATCAGCAGGGTCACGCGTAGCAGATGAGCAGGCCGGAGACAGCGACGGGCGACGACGCGACATCGTCGGCCGCGGCGGGAAACGGCGGGACTCGGAGAGACACGGTTGGAGTGCTTGTCCAGCGGATTGACCCTGCCAGGAGGGGCTGCAGAGAGCAGTGCCAAACGGTGTCAACGTCAACCGGGCACGAGCAATGCAACAGGGCGGAACCCTTATCTGGCTTCGAGGAGTAGCGCTTTTCGACCAGGCCACCAGGTAGCACAGGAGTCGAGGTGGCATCCAAGCAAGGACCCAGCCCGAGAGACCGCATCGTCCAAGATCCGGACCATGCACGGGCCAGCTAGCCTGCCGAAGTCCCGCAGGTCGCTATTGTCGATGGTCAGCGACGCACAGCCGCTGTACCACCAGCAGACCAAAAATCTGCTGATACACGACGTCGGGCGAGTCGGCAATGCCGACCTGGCGGCTGCAGATCCACAGCCGCCCAACCAGCCGACCTTGTTCGGTTTCTACAAACGCCACACCCCTGTGGGGCTGCTGGCCCGCCCCCGAGGGGGCTTGCCAAGACCTGAGTCAGCATTGAGTCAGCATTAGGTTGGCTAAAGGCGCCTACAGATGACCACACATGGGAATCCTGGACGGCGTCGGCGAGACCGAGGGAGGCCGTGGCGCGGGACGCCGCCCAGTGTGCAAGGGGCGGGCAGGCAAGTCGCGGTAGTCAAACGACCCGAGCGGCCGTCACTCCAAATTCCCGCTGATCAGCGCACCCTTCCCCGTGGCTTGAGCGGCACAGGCGGCAGTTCGGGAGCCGACAGCGGAGACCCGTCGTAGCCCTTCACCTCACCGAACCGCGCCCCGGTCATCCAGTCCGAACGGGCCTGGGCGATGTCGTCTTGGGATCTGCCGATGAAGTTCCACCACATGATCAGCTCCTCCTCGAAGGGCTCACCGCCGAGGAGCATCAGGCCCGCGTCCGACTCGGCGCGGAGCGGGAGTTCGGTGCGGCCGCAGCCGAGGTAGAGCATGGAGCCGGGGAGGACGGCGACGCCGTCGACATGGGTCTCGCCGGACATGCAGAGGACGGCGTACTCGAAATCCGGCTCCAGCGGGAGGCGTACGTCGGCGCCGCGGGTGAGGGACAGGTCGGCGCCGACGATCGGGGTGTACGTCGTGCCGGGCGAACTCGCGCCGTCGACGGTGCCCAGGATCATGGTGGCCCTGAGGCCCGGTGCCGTGACGACCGGCAGTTCGGCGTGGTGCTCGAAGTGCGGGTCGGTGTGGCGGTGACCGTCCGGCAGAGCGACCCACAACTGGGCGCCGTGCAGGAAGCGGGCGTGCGACCTGGGGCTCTCCTCGGAGTGGCTGATGGCCCGGCCGGAGGTCATCAGGCCCAGCTCGCGCGGGCGGATCGTCTGGAGGCTGCCCGTGGAGTCGCGGTGCAGCACCTCGCCCTCGTGCAGCCAGCTGACGGTCTGCAGGCCCATGTGCGGGTGCGGTGGGACCTGCATACCGGGCTCGTCGGCGATGTCGTCGGGCCCGTAGTGATCGACGAAGCACCACGCACCCACCATGCGGCGGCCCAGATTGGGCAGCAGGCGGCGAACCTCGGTGGACTCGCCGAGCCGCACCCGACGGGGGCTGAGGAGTTCGCGCACCGGTTCGGCCACCACGAATCCCCGGCCACCGCACACCGCGGGCACGGCCTCGCGATCAAGATTGCTCATGTGCTCAACCTAGACCCGTCACACCCTCCTCGTCAGTCCATACCTGTGTGCGGAGGGGGCGGGGCGTTTGGCTGCGGCCCGCCCTGACACCGCACACGTGGCCCACTGCGCCGGGCGTGGTGTTCTGGGGGCAGGTTGTGGAATGTTCAACTGCCCCGTGGGGTTGTAGGGCGCGAAGGAGGTCACGAGTGGACACGACGTACTACGACCACGGGACGGCCGCGGAGCGCTGGGAGCGGGCGCGGATGTTCTTCGAGGCCAAGGACTACACAGCCGCGGCGCGGACCCTCGGCGGACTGGTCGACGAGGTGCCGGAGCAGACCGGCCCCCGGCTGCTGCTGGCTCGCGCGTACTACCACTCGGCCCAACTGCGCCGTGCGGAGGCCGAGTTGCGCCTGATCGTCGAGCGTGATCCGGTGGAGCACTACGCCCGGCTGATGCTGGGGCGCACCCTTGAGCGGCAGGGGCGGCACGAGGAGGCGGAGTCGCACCTGCGCATCGCCTCCGCCCTCGCCGGCGACTTCAGGGACTGAAGCCCCTGCGCGTACGTCACTGCGCGTACGTCCGCTTGCCCTTCCGGTACGCGATCTCACCGAGCACGACGTCCACCACGATGAAGGCCGCCAGCGGAATGCCCAGGAGCGGCACGAAGTAGCCGAGGACGGCGATGACCGCCAACGCCGGGACCAGGATCTGCGGAGGCACCTGCTGCCAGGCGCCGCGCGGGATCGGGCGGCCGAAGGCCGAGCCGCGGCCGCGCTGCCACCACATGCGGTAGCCCCACAGGATGAGGAGGATCAGCGAGAGCGCCACGGCCATCAGGACGAGCTGGTTGACCAGGCCGAACAGGACGCCGGTGTGGGCGTCGATGCCCCAGCGGGTGAGCTTGGCCAGCACGGGGAAGTCGGCGAACCGGATGGTGTCCGTGACCTCGTTGGTCGCCGGGTCCACGGCCACCGCGTCCTGCTTCGAGGGCCAGCTGCGCTGGATCTGCCGTACGACGTACCCCGATGACGCGTCGGCGGGCGGCACGATCTCCACGGGGTCGCCGAGACCCTCGGAGCGGGCGGCGGCGAGGATCTTGTCGAGGTCGCCCTCGGTCGGCTTGCCGGACGCCTCCGCACCGTCACCGTGGCCCGCGTGGTCGCCCGCGGCCGCCGAGATCGCCGGGGTCGCCTGGCCGAGCGAGGTGCGCAGGGTGTCGATGTTGGCTCCGGCGTACGCGGACCAGGTCAACCCCGTCGCGGAAAGGAAGAAGAACCCGGCGGCCGCCCACACGCCGACGGTGCCGTGCAGACCGAGGGTGCGGCGCCGACCGCTCGTGCCGCGCACCTTGCGCTGCGCCTTGCGACGGCCGAACCACAGCGCGATTCCGCCGGCCGCGATCACCCACAGCCAGCTGGCGGCGAGTTCGCTGTAGAGGCGGCCGTTCTCCCCGAGGTGCAGATCCCGGTGGAACTCGTCGATCCACGTCCGCAGGGGCAGCGCGCCCGTCGATCCGTACTGTTCGAGCGAGCCGCGCACCTTGGCGGTGTACGGGTCGACGAACACCGCGAGCGTGTGGGTCTCGTCGACGCCGGGGACTCCGGACAGCAGCACCCTGGTCGTGGCGTCGTCCTCCGGCGACACCCGTACGGCGGAGATCGTGCCCTCGGGGTGGGCCTTGCGGGCGGCGGCCACCTGCTCGGAGATCGGCAGCTTGCGGTCACCCACGGGGACGGTCAGCTCGTCCGCGTACACGATCTTCTCGGCCTGGAAGGAGGCCGCGTACAGCAGGCCGGTCAGAGCGGCGACCAGCAGGAACGGGGCGACGAGGACGCCGGCGTAGAAGTGCAGCCGCAGCACGAGCGGCTTGAGTGTCCTGAGGGCGGCGGCACGGGGTTCCGGGGCGGCGGGGACGGGTTTCGGGGACTCGCCCGTCTCGGTCGTGGGAGCGGTGGACATCGGCGGGCTACTCCGGGGAGGAAGGGAACGTTGTTGCGGTCCAGTAGTCGGAGCGAGGGGGCCTTGAGTTCCCGGCCGTTTATGTGGTGCGCATCACACCCAGGTCGGCACTCCGGGCCAAGTGTGGTCTGTACCTCTTCCGGCCGATCCGCCCCACATCGCGCGACGCGTCTTGTCATGCTGGCGCGATGGCATCAGAGAGCGACCGTCCGACCTCCCTCCCGCTCCGTGACCGGGTCGAGGAGCTCCTCTCCCACGAAGGACCGCTGCCGATCGTCGCCGCGGGCGACCCGGTGCTGCGCCGGCCGGCCGAACCCTTCGACGGCCAGCTGGATCCGGCGCTCCTCATCCGCTTCGTCGTCGCCCTGCGCGCGACCATGCACGCCGCGCCCGGTGTCGGGCTCGCCGCGCCGCAGGTCGGGGTGGGGCTGCGGATCGCGGTCATCGAGGACCCGGCGCCGGTGCCCGAGGAGGTGCGGCTCGCGCGCGGCCGGGTGCCGCAGCCGTTCCGCGTCCTGGTCAATCCGGAGTACGAGGCCGTGGGCACCGAGCGCGCCGCGTTCTTCGAGGGCTGTCTGAGCGTGCCGGGCTGGCAGGCCGTGGTGGCCCGGCCCGCCCGCGTACGGCTCACGGGGCTGGACGAACACGGCCGCGCGGTGGACGAGGAGTTCTCCGGATGGCCCGCCCGCATCGTGCAGCACGAGACGGACCATCTGGGCGGCACGCTCTATCTCGACCGCGCCGAGCTGCGCTCCCTGTCCTCGAACCAGGCCATGGCCGACCTCTGGAACGAGCCGGTGCCGCACCGGGCGGCTCAGGCCCTCGGCTTCATGCTGCCCGGCTGACGGGCCCTCCCCGTCATCGGGCCGGCTCAGGTGTCCCGGAACGTCTCCAGCAGCCGCAGCCAGACCTCGCTGATCGTCGGGAAGGACGGGACCGCGTGCCAGAGGCGGCTGATCGGAACCTGGCCGGCGACCGCGACCGACGCCGAGTGGATCAGTTCACCGACGCCGGGGCCGACGAAGGTGACGCCGCGCAGGATCTCCTCCTCCAGGTCGACGACCATACGGGCGCGGCCGCGGTAGCCGTCGGCGTAGAGGCCGGCTCCGGAGGCCGACGCGATGTCGACGTCCACGGCGCGGACCCGGTGACCGGCCTGTTCGGCCTCGGCGAGGGAGAGGCCCACGGCCGCGGCCTCCGGGTCGGTGAAGACGACCTGCGGTACGGCGGCGTGGTCGGCGGTGGCGGCGTGGGCGCCCCAGGGATCGGTCTCCAGGAGGGGGACGCCGGCCGCGCGGGCGGCGATGGCGGCGCCCGCGACCCGGGCCTGGTACTTGCCCTGGTGGGTGAGGAGCGCGCGGTGGTTGACGTCGCCGACCCCGTACAGCCATTCGCTCTCCGTGACGCGGAGGCTGTCGTCGACCGGCAGCCAGGAGCCCGGCTCCAGGCCGACCGTGTCGAGGCCGATGTCGTCCGTACGCGGGGCTCGCCCGGTGGCGAAGAGGATCTCGTCGGCCTCGACGCGGTCACCGGCGTCGGTGCGCACCACGACGGTTCCGTTCTCGCGGGTGACCGACTCGATCGACGTACCCATGCGGACGTCCGCGCCCGCTTCGGTGAGCGACTCGGCGACCAGTTCCCCGGCGAAGGGCTCCATGCGGGGCAGCAGGCCCTTGCCGCGGACGAGGACGGTGACCTGGGAGCCGAGGGCCTGCCAGGCCGTCGCCATCTCCACGGCCACGACACCACCGCCGACCACCACCAGCCTGCCGGGCACGGCCCGCGCGCTGGTGGCCTCACGACTCGTCCACGGCCGCACCTCGTCCAGACCCGGCAGGTCGGGCAGGAGGGCGCGGCTGCCGGTGCACACGGCGACGGCGTGCCGGGCGGTCAGCACCTGGCGGGTGCCGTCCGGGCCGTCGACCGTGACCCGGCGGGGGCCGTCGAGGCGCCCGCGTCCCCGGTGGAGGACGGCACCGATGCTCTCCAGCCACCGGACCTGGCCGTCGTCCTTCCAGTGCGAGGTCTCGTAGTCGCGGTGGGCGAGGACCTCCGCCGCGTCGAGAGGGCCCTGCGCCAGATGACGCAGACCGGGTACGCGGCGGGCCTCCGAGCGGGCGATGGCCGGGCGCAGCAGGGCCTTGCTGGGCACGCACGCCCAGTACGAGCACTCGCCGCCGACGAGTTCGCTCTCCACGACCGCCGTGGACAGGCCGGCCGCGCGGGTGCGGTCGGCGACGTTCTCCCCCACCGGCCCGGCACCGAGGACCACGACGTCGTACGTGATGGATGCAGTGTCTTCTGCGGATTCCGTGTCCGTCATGAGGTCAGTCTGGTTGGTGGTGTGCGCCGTGGCCACACGGGTACGCGCGCGGAATACGCCACCGTAGGGCGGCGTTGTCGACAGCGGCTTGCCCGAGCCTCAATACCAGGAGAGGGATACACACGATGAGCAGCACCGTGGAGCTCACCAAGGAGAACTTCGACCAGACGGTCACGGACAACGAATTCGTCCTGATCGACTTCTGGGCGTCCTGGTGCGGGCCGTGCACCCAGTTCGCGCCTGTCTACGAGAAGGCCGCCGAGGACAACCCGGACCTGGTGTTCGGGAAGGTGGACACCGAGGCCCAGCCGGAGCTGGCCCAGGCCTTCGGTGTCCAGTCGATCCCGACGCTGATGATCGTCCGTGACCGGGTCGCCGTGTTCGCGCAGCCGGGCGCGCTGCCCGAGTCCGCACTGACGGACGTCATCGGGCAGGCTCGGAACCTGGACATGGACGAGGTCCGCAAGGCCGTCGCCGAGCAGCAGGCCCAGGCCGAGGGCAACGGCCAGGTCCAGTAGGTCCCCCAGGCCACTGGACCCGATGGGGCCGGCGGCCTAGAACGGGTACGCCGCCACGTCTCCGCGCACCGTCGTCCAGCGCAGCTCGGTGAAGGCCTCCAGATTGGCATCACCGCCGAAGCGGGCGCCGGTGCCGGAGGCGGCGATCCCGCCGAAGGGCGCGACGGCCTCGTCGTTGACGGTCTGGTCGTTGATGTGGACGATGCCGGTCGGGATGCGCTCCGCCAGGTCGAGGCCACGTGCGGTGTCGCGGGTGACGATGCCCAGCGACAGTCCGTACGGGCCGTCGGCGGCGAGGGCGGCGGCGGCGTCGGCGTCCCTGAAGGACCGTACGGGCGCGACCGGGCCGAACACCTCCTCGGCGTACGCGGGGGTGGTGTCGTCGACCCCGGCGAGGACGGTCGGCCGGTAGAACAGCCGCTCGTGGGTGCCGCCCGCCGCGAGCTTGGCTCCGCGTGCCGTGCTGGAGTCCACCAGGCCCCGGATCTTGGCGAGCTGGTTGTCGTCGATGATGGGGCCGAGGTGCACCTGCTCGCGGTACGGGTCGCCGACGGCGAGCGAGTCGGCCTTGGCCGCGAGCCGCTCGACGTACTCCTCGTAGAGCGAGGCGTGGACGAGGTGGCGGCCCGTCGTCATGCAGATCTGGCCCTGGTGGAAGAACGACCCCCAGGCGGCCGTGGAGATCACCGCGTCGATGTCGGCGTCCTCCAGCACGACGAGCGCGGAGTTCCCGCCCAACTCCAGGTGCGCCCGCTTGAGATGGCGGCCCGCGGCCTCGCCGACCGCGCGTCCGGCGGCCGTCGATCCGGTGAAGGAGATGACGGGCACCAGCGGGTCCGCGACCAGCGCCTGGCCCGCCTCCGGGCCGCCGGGCAGCACGTGCAGCAGTCCCTCGGGCAGCCCCGCCTCCGCGAGGACCGCGGCCAGGGAGAGTCCGCCGCAGACCGCGGTGCGCGGGTCCGGCTTCAGGACGACGCCGTTGCCGAGGGCGAGGGCCGGGGCGACGGAGCGGATGGACAGGATCAGCGGGGCGTTGAACGGGGAGATCACGCCGACCACGCCGACCGCCACACGGCGCGTGTACGACAGCCGGGGTGCCTCGGAGGGCAGTATCTGGCCGGCCGGGCGTGAGGCCAGCGCGGCCGCCTCGTAGCACTCCTGGGCCGCGACGTGCAGCTCGAACTCCGCCTTGCCCGGTATGGAGCCGGACTCCCGCACGATCCAGTCGCGCAGTTCCTCGGCGTGCGCGGTGAACAGGTCGCCCGCCTTGCGCAGCACACCGGCGCGGACGAAGTGCGGGGTGCGGGCCCATTCGGCCTGTGCGGCCCGGGCCTCCCGCGTGGCCGTCGCCACGTCGTCGGCGGAGGCCAGCGTGACGGTGGCGAGCGTCTCGCCGGTCGCGGGCTCCGTGACGGCGTGCTCACCTCCCGACAGGGTGCGGGACTGCCAGGTCTTCGGGTCGAGCAGCGGCATACGGCGCTCCGATCGTTACTGATCACCGGGGGCTGACGACTCCCGCCGCACGGACCGGGCTCGCACCCGGGGGCTCACGGCGCGAGCGGGAGTCCCGTGTAGTTGGCGGCCGGTTCGGCGGCCGCGTGGCGGGACGCCGTGATCGGCCGCGGCCGCGCGAGCCGAAGCCGCGCGAGCCGAAGCCGGTGGTCGAAGACGTCCCCATCTTGTTGAGCGTGCAACATCCTAGCCCTGTCGTAGGAGAAACGTGTCGCCCGCCACACCCGATCGACACACAACTCCGCGTATCTGTCGAGGAGTTGTGTGAATCCCGCGCGGTGCGGCTCGGCTCGCGCCCCGTCCCGTCAGCTCGACTCCCGGTGCTCCACCCGGAACCCGAGCACCTGGTTCGTCTCGGGCACCCCACCGGGATCGCGGACCACCCGGTCCACAAGGTCCGCGAGGTCGCGCCCGGCGGGCAACTCCATGTGGACGGTGCTCAGACGGGGCCGCAACAGCCGGCCGAGCATGAGGTCGTCGGCGCCGATCACGGCCGTCTGGTCGGGGACGGTGATGCCCTCGTCCTGCAAGGCACGCGTCAGCAGCATCGCGTACTCGTCGTTGTACCCGAACACGGCGTCCAGGCCGAGGGATCGCCAGCGCCCGGCGAGCTCGGCCGCGGCCTTCTCCTCGTACGCGAGCGGCAGCTCGGTCACCGTGGCGTCGGTGTCCTGTACCGCCTGCCGCACGCCGTCGAGTCTGGGGCCGGAGTAGATGCTCAGTCCGCGCTCCGCGGGCACGACCACACCGATGCGGCGGCGCCCGCGGGCCACCAGGTGGGCGCCCGCGACGCGTCCGACCTCGTGGTGGTCCAGGAGCATCCCGTGCGCGCCCTCGACGGGCTCGGGTCCCATGGTGACGACGGCACGGGCGCCGGACCGCTTGAGGACGGCCACCCCCTTCGGGCCGAGTCCGGCGCCGGGCACGATCACCGCGACCGGGCGCAGTTCGGCCCAGGCGCGGGCAGCCTCGTCGCCGTGGAGGCCGATGCTGCCGTACTGGACGACGGTGTAGTCGAGCCGGCTGAGCGCCCACTGGACCTCGTAGATGAACGCGCTGTACAGCGGGTTCGCGGGAACGTGCGGAGCGGGCATCAGCACCAGGCGGCTGTGTCCGGCGCGCAGGCTGCGGGCGGCCGCGTGCGGCACGTATCCGAGTTCCTTCGCGGCGTCGTGGACACGGCGGCGGGTGGGCTCGCTGATCCGGACGGCGCTGGTGTTGTTGAGGACGTAGCTGACGGTCGCGCGTGAGACACCCGCAAGGCGCGCCACATCGGCACTTGTCGGCACGGATCGCTGTGCGGGCGACGGCGGGGCGGGCTGGTTCGGTATCTGGACCATGACGTACGCATCTTTGCAGAAGCTGTGACGGGCGTTCGGGCGGGGAGTTGGGGCGGTGCCGGGCAGGCGACGGCTGCCGCAGGGACCTGTCCCTCACGGGACGGTCACGCGACGGCCGTGTGTGCCACCATACGCAACTCCCGCAACACCGCGACGACGGCGGGGCGTTGGGCGGCGCCGCCACGTGTACACGTGAGCAATTTGCGGTGCGGGTCGCCGGTACAGCCGACGCGGGTGATGGGCAGATGAGGCGTCAGTTGGGCGAGGCGCGGGATGAGCGCGACGCCGAGCCGGTGGGCGACGAGGTGGGCCGTGACGTTCCAGTCCAGCGCGTGGTGCACGACGTTGGGGCTGAAACCGGCGCCGCCGCACGCCGACATCACGTGGGGGCGGCAGGGGCTTTCGGGCACCGGGGCGATCCAGTCCTCGTGCGCCGCGTCCGCGAGGTCGACGCGCTCGCGGCCCGCGAGGGGGTGGTCCTCGGGGACGACCAGGTCGAACGGGTCGTCCAGGAGCGGCTGTTGGTCGAAACGCTCGTCGGCGAGCGGCGGGTTCTGCGGGGTCGCCTCGACGACCGCCAGGTCGATCTCCCCCTCGAAGAGCAGATCGAAGCTCTCCGGTACGCCCGCCTCCTGGATCCTTACGGACAGGCGCGGGTGGAGGGCACGCAGGCGGGCCGCCGCCGGGGCGAGGAGCACCGAGACGGCGACGGGGAATCCGCTCGTGCGCAGGACGCCGGCCGGGGACCCGTGGTCGGCGCGCAGGTCGAGCTCCGCCTGTTCCCAGCGGGCCTGGATGGCGTCGGCGTGCGCGAGCAGGCTCTGTGCCGCCGGAGTGAGCCGGACCCCGCGGCCCTGCGGCTCCAGCAGGTCGACGTCCAGGTCACGGGCGAGCTGGCGGATCTGTTGCGAGGCGGCGGACGTCGTGAAGTGCAGGGCGCGGGCGGCCGCGGTGACCGTGCCGTAGTGGGCGACCGCCCTCAGGACGTGCAGTCGGCGCAGGTCAATCATGAAGCCCACGCTTCAAGATGAAGTCCAGAAAGTCAACCTAGACGTGTACGACGGCCTCGGCCCACCCTGGTTGTGTCGCGACGGTCCCCCTTCCCGACTCACGAGGAGTTGCCATGACCAGCACGATGGCCGGAGCCTGCCCGCACTGCGGCTGGCCCGACCGCGCCGAGCCCTTCCAGGTCGTGTCGCGGCATGTCACGGCCGCGGGCCACACCGTGTGGACCCGCTGCGGATGCGGCTCGCTCCAGGTCCGCGTGGTCGACGAGCGCGGTATGCGCGTCGTCTCCCGCAGTCGGCCCGTCGCCGCGGACGCGGTACGCGAACCGTGCGGCTAGCGAGCGACCCGCGGCTTGAATTCGTTCAAGCGTGCACCCGTTTCGCGCCATCTCTGCAAGGGTGGGCGGATGGAGACGCTTTACAGAAGACTGCTCAAGGTGATGCCCCGGCTGGGTGTGCAGGTGACCGACCTCGGCCCGGGAACGGCCGTGGTCTCCCGGCGCGGCGGGCACGCCCGGATCCCGCTGCAGCCGGGCGCCGACCTGCTCGCCAGGGGCACCGGCCGGTACTCCGTGACCCGCGCCGGCAAGGGCACGTGGGTGGTCCTCGACAAGAAGGCCCACAAGGCCGCGCAGACGCCAGGCAAGTGGACCGATGTCCGGCTCGGCGACACCGGTGCGCACCTGCTGATGACCGAGGACGCGAAAGCGGACGAGCGCCGGTTCCAGCTGGCGGCCGGTGAGTACCTGTGCGCCCAGCACGTGGCCGGCATGCTGGCGGCCTACGAGGTGAACTGCGTGTTCGACGTCGGGGCCAACGCCGGCCAGTACGCCAAGCGGCTGCGCCGGTTCGGCTACACCGGCCGGATCGTCTCCTTCGAGCCCACCGCGGACGCCTTCGCCCGCCTGGAACGGGCCGCGGCGGACGACCCCGAGTGGCAGGTGCACCACTTCGCCCTGGGGCGTGAGGAGACCACGCAGTCCATCCACACCGGGTGGAACTCGATGAACTCGCTGCTGCCGCCGAGCGACTACGGCCGGGGCCGCTACAAGCGGTTCGCGAAGTCGCAGACGGAGGAGATCGAGATCCGGCGGCTCGACGGGGTGATCGAGAAGGCCCTGGACGGCATCGCGGACCCCCGGCCCTACCTCAAGATGGACACCCAGGGGTTCGACCTGGAGGTCTTCGCGGGCGGCGGCGAGCGGATCGCGGACTTCGTGGGCCTGCAGTCGGAGGTCGCCGCGCTGCGGTTGTACGAGGGCAGCCCGGAGATGAGCGAGGCCATCGCCGTGTACGAGGGCAGCGGGTTCGGGATCACCGGGATGTATCCGGTCACGCGGGAGGAGAGCACGGGTCGCGTGGTCGAGTTCGACTGCGTGATGATGCGAGCGGAGGCGGCTACCGCGAAGGGCTGATGGGCTGAAGCGCCACAGGGGCAGGCCGCAGGCGCGCGGCCTGCCCCTGTGGCCCTGTACGGTGCACCCGCCGACTGGCGGGCAGGTGCCGCCGTACGGCGGACTGCGGGGGCGGGTCCGGTGTGCGGACCATGGGGCCGTACGAGTCGCCGGCTCGGCACGCCCGTGAGGAGAACCCCATGACCGCGACCCCGCCGCCGTTCGACCCCGAGCTCGCCGCCGCCCTGGAGGTGCTCGCCGAGTCGCTGCCCTCGTCCTTCACCCTCGACGGGATCGCCGAGCTGCGCCAGGGCCTGGCCCTCCTGGACCTGCCCGAGGAGTCGCTGAGCCGTGAGGGGTTCTTCGAGGTCGAGGACCGGGCGGTGCCGGGGCCGCGGGGCGCGCCGGACATCTCGCTGCTGATCTGCCGTCCGGCCGGGTCCGGCGGCGGGCGGCCGGTGATCTACCACACCCACGGTGGCGGGATGATCCTCGGCAACAACAGGATCGGCGTCGACCTGGTCCTGGACTGGGCGCGGGAGCTGGACGCGGTCGTGGTGTCCGTGGAGTACCGGCTGGCGCCGGAGCATCCGCATCCTGCGCCGGTCGAGGACGTCTACGCCGGTCTGCTGTGGACCGCGGAGCACGCCAAGGAGATCGGCGGCGATCCCGAGCGGATCGTCATCGCGGGGGCCAGCGCGGGTGGCGGTCTGACGGCGGCGCTGGCCCTGCTGGCCCGCGACCGCGGGGGGCCTCGGCCGCTCGGGCAGATGCTGATGTGCCCGATGCTCGACGACCGGAACGACACGCCGTCGGCCCACCAGATGGCGGGGCTCGGTGTGTGGGACCGCGCGTCCAACGAGACCGGGTGGACGGCGCTGCTGGGCGGTCTGCGTGGGGGCCCGGACGTGTCCCCGTACGCGTCTCCGGCGCGGGCCGAGGACCTGTCCGGCCTGCCGCCCGCCCTCCTGGACGTCGGGTCCGCGGAGACCTTCCGGGACGAGACGGTCGCCTATGCCTCGCGGATCTGGCAGGCCGGGGGTGTCGCCGAGCTGCATGTGTGGGCCGGTGGCTTTCACGGTTACGAGGGGTTCGCGCCGCAGGCCGCGGTTTCCCAGGCGACGGTGGGGGCGCGGTTGGCGTGGTTGCGGCGGCTCCTGGGCGAGTGAGGTCGCCCCCGCCGCCCCTACCCGTCCCGTCCCTGGGGGCTGCGCCCCCAGGGACCCGCTGTCGGCCTTGCGGCCTCGTCCTCAAACGCCGGACGGGCTGAAATTCCAAGCCCCGGCCGGACAGATTCAGCCCCTCCGGCGTTTGAGG
>NZ_VJZC01000750.1 GCF_009377185.1 Streptomyces spongiae | reverse complement strand
CCTCCAGGGAACCCCCCACCGCCGCGAGCCGTTCCGTGAGCCCCTTCAGACCCGTACCACCGATGGGCGAGGAGCCAGAGGAGCCAGAGGAGCCAGAGGAGACCGAGGGGACCGAAGAGGCAGACGCGCCCACCCCCGCGCCGTCGTCCGAGATCACAAGCCGGACGCACTCCTCCGTGCCCGTGAGGCTGATGGCACAGTGGCCAGCCCCACTGTGCCGCACAACATTGGTGACCGCCTCGCGCACCACCCACCCGAGCAGAGCCTCGGCCTGGGGCGCCAGAGGCGGCCCGGACAGCCGTACGGAGGACGTCACCCCGACGGCCGTCAACACCGAGTGCGCACGGTCGAGTTCCGTGGCCAGGCTCCCCGCCCGGTAGCCGGTCACGGCCTCGCGGATCTCCGTCAGGGCCTGACGCCCGACCGACTCGATGTCCCGCACCTGCAGCAGCGCCGCGTCCAGGTCGCGCGGCGCCAGACGCCGGGCCGCCTCCGACTTCACCACGATCACCGAGAGCGTGTGGCCGAGCAGGTCGTGCAGATCGCGGGAGAAGCGCAGCCGCTCCTCCGCGACCGCGCGGCGGGCCAACTCCTCGCGGGCCGCCCGCAGTTCCCGTACCGCTTCGGCCAGGGACAGGATCGCCGCCGTCACCATCGTCGAGATCCAGGTGGCGTACGCGGTGTCGATGCCGCCCCAGCCCTCGTGGAAGACGGAGGCCGCACCGGCGACCACGGCCACCACCGCGCCGGCCCAGCGCAGGTGCGGCATCCGCACGACCGCGCCGGTCGCGAGCCCGAACAAGGGGAAGAACAGCAGCCAGCTGCCGCCGTACGTCATGGCGAGACCGCAGGTCACGAGACCCAGCAACACCAGTACCACCCGCGTGGAGACCGCTTCCCGCTTCTCCTTCACGAAGGCACGGAACGCCACGTAGATGTAGAGGGAGTTGAAGGTGAACAGCCCCAGGCCGCCGATCCACGGGTTGGGGGTCTCGCCCTGGAAGAGGTTGGAGAAGGCACCCATCCCCATCAGCAGCCAGGGCAGCAGGCTGAATCCGGTAGGAGCCGGACCGGTGTTCCGCGGTCCCTCACCAGCCTCGCACTCGGCCTTGGGCTCGGCCTTGGGCTCGGCCTTGGGCTCGGCCTTGGGCTCGGCCTTGGGCTCGGTCTTGTGCTCGGTCTTGTGCTCGGCTTTGGACTCGGTCTTGTGTTCAGCCTTACGCCACCAGGACATGTCCCAGCCCCCGATCAGATGGTCCCGGCATTGCGCCGGTACGCCAGCACAGCGTACGAACCGAACGCCAGCAGCCAGAACCCCAGCACGAGGACCGCGCCGACCGTGGGCGCGTGGCCGGAGGCGACCGCGCTGCCGAGCTGTGCGAAGCGGTTCGTGGGTGTGTACGCCGACAGCGTGCGCAGCCAGCCGGGGAAGAGGGTGACCGGGAACCACAGGCCGCCGACCACCGCCAGCCCCAGGTTGCAGACCATGTTCGCCACGCCCGTGGTCTGCCCGGTCAGCTGGTAGCCGTTGCCGAGGCCCAGCAGCGTGAACGGGACCGAGCCCAGCCACAGCAGTACCGCGACCGCCGCCCACTGCCACGCGGCCATCCGTACGCCGTTGACGAGACCGCCGGCGGCCAGCACGGCCACGATGGCCGGGAGCACGGTGACCGACCCGGTCAACGCCCGGCCCAGCACCACCTCGCGCGGTGCCATCGGCGTGACGCGCAGCTGCCGCAGCCAGCCGACGGACCGGTCCTCGGCGACCCCGCCACCGGTGTTCAACGCCGAGCCCACCGCTCCGTACGCGGCCATGCCGACCATCGAGGCGGTCTTCCAACTCCCTTCCTGTTCACCGAGGTTGGTGAACAGCAGGTACATCATCACGGGCAGCGCCACACCACCGACCACGAACCCCGTGTCGCGCAGCGTCCGGCGCACTTCGAGCCGAAGATAGTCGAGCATCAGACCGTCTCCCTGACCTGAATGTGGGTGCGGGCGGGGGTGCTCGTACGGACGGAGGCGCCCGTCAGAGCCAGGAAGGCGTCGTCCAGCGAGGCCGGGGCGACCTCCAGCCCCCGTACGGCGTCCCTCCGCGCCAGCGCGACCACCGTCGCGTCCGAGTCCTCCGTACGCAGCAGGGCCCGCCGCCCGCGCACCTCGACGGACACGACACCCGGCAGCAGCTCGAGCCCGTCGGTCGAATGGCCCGCCAGGCCCGCCAGGTCGATCGAGACGAGGTTGCCGCCCGCCGCCCGCCTCAGCTGCTCGCCGGTGCCGTCGGCGACGATCCGGCCGCGGTCGATGACCACGATCCGGTCGGCGTGCGCGTCGGCCTCCTCCAGGTAGTGCGTGGAGAACAGGACGGTGTGTCCGCGCCGCGCGTACGCCCGCATCGAGTCCCAGAACGCGTGCCGCGCCTCCACGTCCAGGGCGGCCGTCGGCTCGTCGAGGACGATCAGCGCGGGGTTCCCGGCCAGCGCCACCGCGAAGCGCACCCTCCCCCACTCTCGGCTTCGCTCGAGCGGGGGGACCCCCACCGTCTGCCCGCCGGAGAGCCGGTCGACCCGGCGCTCCGCCAGCTGCGTGATCCCGGCCAGTTCGAGCGCGTCGGCCACCGGCAACGGCTCCGGATAGCGCCCGGCCACGAAGGAGACCAGCTCCCGGACGGTGACCCGGGGCACGGCCCGGGCGTCCTGCAGCATCGCGCCGACCCGTCCGGCGCGCACCGACTCCTCCGGCGGAGCGCCGAACAGCTCCACACGCCCCTCGTCCGGCTGGTTCAGGCCCAGCAGCAGGGAGATCGTCGTGGACTTCCCGGCGCCGTTGCGCCCGAGCAGCGCGACCGTCCTGCCGCGCGCGATCTCCAGATCCACCCCGTCGACGGCCCGTACGGCACCGAAGGCCTTGACCACGCCGGCGAAGGACACGGCGTGAGGCGATGTTCCAGCTCTCTGCGTCATGGCTACGACGCTACGAACCCCCGGGTGGGACGCGGCAGATGCGCTTGTACCGAGTCGGGCGGGACAAATGTCACCGGTGCCGCCGCCCGGCACGACATGCATATCTGACGTGCCGTCAGGAGTCTTCACAAGTACACGCGCCTGGGCTATACAGGGGATCGCCGGACTGGAACGCGTTCTAGAAGGGCGGGTTCCGCGGCACCGTGACGACCTCGGTGCGGCCGACGGTGCGGACGGCCGTATCGAGGTCTCCTCTGTCGTGCGTGTCGTGCGTGTCGTGCGTGTCGTCAGTGTCGTGAGTCAGGAGCCCCATGCCCATCGACGCAGCCAAGGCCCTCGCCGCCGAACCCCGGTCCGGGGAGATCGCTTGGACCCCGAAGGACGTCCAGCTCTACCACCTGGGCGTGGGCGCCGCCGCGAATCCTGACAAGCGCAGCCCTGCCACCGACCCCGACGAACTGCGCTACACCCTGGAGTCCCGGCTGCACGTCCTGCCGAGTTTCGCCACCGTCGCGGGCGCCGGTTCGCCCGGGGTCATCAGCGGCCTGTCCATGCCCGGCATCGACGTCGACCTGGCCCGCGTCCTGCACGGCGGCCAGACCGTCCGCATCCACCGCCCCCTCCCCGCCGAGGGCACCGCGACCGCCACCTCCCGCATCGCCGCCGTGTACGACAAGGGCAAGGCGGCCGTCCTCGTCATGCGCACCGAAGTCACCGACGCCGAGGGCCCGTTGTGGACCAACGAAGCGCAGATCTTCGTACGCGGGGAGGGCGGCTGGGGCGGGGCCCGCGGACCGTCGGCACGCCTCGAACCGCCCGCCGGCGAGCCCGACAAGGTCGTCGAACGCCCGGTCCGCGAGGACCAGGCACTGCTGTACCGCCTCTCCGGCGACTGGAACCCGCTGCACGCCGACCCGGAGTTCGCCAAGGTCGCCGGGTTCGAGCGGCCCATCCTGCACGGGCTGTGCACCTACGGCATCACCCTCAAGGCCGTCGTCGACACGCTGCTCGGCGGCGACGTGAGCCGGGTGCGCTCGTACGCCACGCGCTTCGCCGGGGTCGTGTATCCGGGAGAGACGCTCCGCATCCGCATGTGGAGCAGGGGCAGCGGGGGCAGCAGGGACGGCGGAGACGGCGGGAACAGCGGGGACAGCCGCGTCCAGGTGTCGGTGACGGCCGTCGACCGGGACGACGCCCCCGTGCTCGCCGACACCCTCGTCGAACACTCCTGACCCCACTTTGAACCCGCCCTGAAC
>NZ_VJZC01000749.1 GCF_009377185.1 Streptomyces spongiae | reverse complement strand
GGACGGGTAGGGGCGGCGGGGGCGAGACAACCTCCCCGGCGGGCGTCAGCAGGCCCGCCAGGCCAGGCGGTCGTAGCCTGGGAAGCATCGGCCGACCAGTGCGGGCCGGTCCCCACGAGGGGTGCTGCCATGGCGGAGACAAGCGGATCCGGCGGATACCTGCCCATCGCCGACCACGGCCTGATCGGCGACCTGCGAACCGTGGCCCTGGTGGGCAGCAACGGCACGATCGACTGGTACTGCTGCCCCCGCTTCGACGCCCCGAGCGTGTTCGCCGCTCTCCTGGACGCGGAGAAGGGCGGATGCTTCGAGCTGACGGCGACCGTACCGGCGCGAACCAAGCAGTTCTACTTCCCGGACACCAATGTGCTGATCACCCGCTTCTTCACCGAGGAGGGTGTGGGGGAGGTCCAGGACTTCATGCCGGTGCACGAGGCGGACACCGCCATCGGCGGCGAGGCCGGACGGCACCGGCTGATCCGCCGGGTGGTGTGCGTACGCGGCACCGTTCCGTTCCGGACGCGCGTGGCCCCGCGGTTCGCCTACGGGGCCGACCCGCACACCCTGCGGACCCTCGGCGACACGGCGGTCTTCGAGTCCGCCCGGCTGACGCTCGCCCTGACCTCCACCGTGGCCCTGGAACAGGACGGCCTCGACGCCCGGGCCGAGTTCAAGCTCGCCGAGGGCGAGGCCGCGGTGTTCGCGCTCGACCAGGTCGGCGACGACGTGGAACCGCGCGGGTGCGCCCGGCTGGAGGCCGAGCAGGAGTTCGCCGACACCGTCGCGTACTGGCGCCGCTGGCTGCACGCCTCCCGCTACCGCGGCCGCTGGCGGGAGATGGTGCACCGTTCCGCGCTCACCCTGAAGCTCCTCACCTTCGTCCCGACCGGCGCGATCGTGGCCGCGCCCACCACCAGCCTGCCCGAGCAGCCGGGCGGCGAGCGCAACTGGGACTACCGGTACGTGTGGGTCCGTGACGCCGCCTTCTGCGTGTACGCCCTGCTGCGGCTCGGCTTCACCGGCGAGGCCGAGGCGTTCATGAGGTTCCTGAACCGGTACGTCACCCCGTGCGACGGCGGCCCTTCCGGCCCGCTGCAGATCATGTACGGCATCGACGGCCGCACCGACCTGCCCGAACGCGAGCTCGACCACCTGGAGGGCCACCTCGGCTCGGCACCGGTCCGGGTCGGCAACGACGCCGCCGGCCAGCTCCAGCTCGACATCTACGGCGCCCTGATCGACTCGATCTACCTCTACGACAAGTGGGCCCAGCCCATCTCCAGCGACCAGTGGGACGACGTCTGCGCGCTCGTCGAGTGGGTGTGCGACCACTGGGACCAGCCCGACGAGGGCATCTGGGAGACCCGCGGCGGACGCCAGAACTTCCTGTACTCACGGCTGATGTGCTGGGTGGCCATCGAGCGCGCGATCCGCATGGCCAACCGGCGCGGCCTGCCCGCCGACCTGCCCCACTGGCGCCGGTCCCGCGACACGATCTACCGGCGGATCATGACCCGCGGCTGGTCGGACGAGCGCCGGGCCTTCGTCCAGCACGAGGACGGCGACGTCCTCGACGCCGCCGTCCTGATGATGCCCCTGGCCAAGTTCATCTCGCCCACCGACCCCAAGTGGCTGTCCACGCTCGACGCGCTCACCCAGGACCTGGTGTCGGACTCCCTCGTCCACCGCTACGACCCCGAGGCCAGCCCCGACGGCCTGCGCGGCGAGGAGGGCACGTTCTCCATCTGCTCCTTCTGGTACGTCGAGGCGCTGACCAGGGCCGGACGGATCGACGAGGCCCGGCTCGCCTTCGAGAAGATGCTCACTTACGCCAACCACCTCGGCCTGTACGCCGAGGAGATCAGCCGCACCGGCGAGCAACAGGGCAACTTCCCGCAGGCGTTCACCCACCTGGCCCTGATCAGCGCGGCCTTCAACCTGGACCGGGCCCTGGGCTGAGTCTCAGTGGGTTGAGTCTCAGTCCGCAGGCGACACCTCCGTCGCACAGCGCAGCACTCGGTCCGGGCCCAGGACCCGTTCCGGCCCCGTCAGGGTCAGGCGCGTGGTGTGCCGTACGTCCGCGCTGGACGCCGACAGCCGCAGTTCCAGCACGCCCGGCTCCACGATGCGGCGGCCCGTGCGGCCGGTGAACGCCGACAGGTCGGCATGGAAGCGGAACGTCACCTGTCGCGCCTCGCCCGCCGCGAGGTCCACCCGTTGGTAGCCGATCAGCCGCACGTCGGGGCGGGTCACCTGCGCCACCGGGTCGTGCAGGTACAGCTGGACGACCTCGCTGCCCTCGCGGTCACCCGTGTTGGTGACGGTGACCTTCACGTCGTACGACCCGTCCGTGGGGATCTCGGCGTCCGGCGCCGCGAAGCCGGACCAGGTGACGCCGGTGTACGAGCGGCCGTGGCCGAAGGGGTACAGCGGGGTCGGGTCGAGGTTGCTGACGTCGCCCGCCAGGCCCAGCGGCGGCTGGAGGTACGTCCACGGCTGGCCCCCCGGGGTGCGCGGCACGCTCACCGGCAGCCGGCCCGACGGGTTCACCCGCCCCGAGAGGACGCCCGCGACCGCTGGGCCGCCCTCCTCGCCCGGGAAGAACGCCTGCACCGTCGCGGCGAGCCGCCCGTGCCAGCGACCGAGCGCGTACGGGCGGCCGGTGAGGAGCACCAGCACCACCGGGGTCCCCGTGGCCGTCAGCGCGTCCAGCAGCTCGCCCTGCACACCCGGCAGCCGCAGGTCCGCGGCGTCGCAGCCCTCGCCCGACGTACCCCGGCCGAACAGGCCCGCCCGGTCCCCGAGCACCGCCACGACCACGTCGGCCTCCGACGCGCGCGCCACCGCCTCGTCGAAGCCGCTCGTGTCGTCGCCCGAGGTGTCGCAGCCCTCCGCGTACGCGATCTTCGCGTCGGGGAGCTCGGCGCGCAGCGACTCCCAGAGCGTCGGGATCTCGATGCCGATGGGGTGCTCGGGGTGATGGATGCCCACGTGGGACGGGAACGAGTAGCAGCCGAGCATCGCCAGCGGATCATGGGCGCGCGGGCCCACCACCGCGACACGCGTGTCGGAGGCGAGGGGCAGGGCATTCGTCGGGTTGTCCAGCAGGACCACCGACGCCTCCGCCAGCCGGCGGGCCAGCGCCCGGTTGGCCCGTGAGTCGAGGTCGACCCGCTCCGGCGGCTCGGGCATCTCCCCGTCGAGGAGGCCCAGCTCGCACTTCTGCAGCAGCACTCGGCGGGCCGCGCGCTCCACCAGGGACTCGTGCACGGCACCGTCCCGTACCGCCCGCACCAGCGCGTCCCCGTAGCAGCGCAGCGTCGGCAGTTCGACGTCGATGCCCGCCGTCAGGGCCGCGTCCGCCGCCTCGGCGGGGCTGCCGGCGATCCGGTGCAGGGTTTCGAGGAAGCCGACGCCGAAGTAGTCCGAGACGACCGTGCCGGTGAAGCCCCACTCCTCGCGCAGCAGCCGGGTGAGGAGGTACGGGTCCGCGGACGCCGGAACGCCGTCGGTCTCGTTGTACGCCGCCATCACCGAGCGCGCTCCGCCCTCCCGTACGGCCATCTCGAACGGCGGCAGCGTCACGTCGGCGAACTCCCGCACCCCGGCCCGTACCGGAGCGAGGTTGCGGGCGCCCACCGACGCCGCGTACCCGGCGAAGTGCTTGAGCGTGGCCACGACCCCCGCGGACTCCATGCCCTTCACATACGCGGCGCCGACCGTGCCGACCAGGTACGGGTCCTCGCCGATGGTCTCCTCGACCCGGCCCCAGCGCGGGTCCCGTACGACGTCCAGGACGGGGGCGAGGCCCTGGTGCACGCCCACCGACGCCAGATCGCGGCCGATGTGCCGGCCCACCTCCTCGACCAGGCCGGGGTCGAAGCTGGCGCCCCAGGCCAGCGGGACCGGGTACGCGGTGGCGCCCCAGGTCGTGAAACCGGCCAGGCACTCCTCGTGGGCGAGCGCCGGGACGCCGAAGCGGTTCGCGGCGATGATGCGGCGCTGGGCGCGGGCCAGGGCCTGCGCGCCCAGCGCCGGGTCCACGGGGGCGGTGCCGAAGGAGCGGGTGAGCTGGCCGAGGCCCCGGGTGATCAGCTCGTCGAAGTCGAAGGACTCGGTCATGTCGTGCTGGTGGGGGGCGACTCCGTCGCCGTCCGTGGCGGCGCCCACCCACACCCCGTACAGCTGGGCGGTCTTCTCCTCCAGGGTCATACGGGAGAGC
>NZ_VJZC01000748.1 GCF_009377185.1 Streptomyces spongiae | reverse complement strand
CTGAAGAGGGGTTCGCCGGAAGGGGCGGGAGGGGCAGGAGGGTCAGGCGTGCTGATAGGCCACGAGTGAGATGCCGACGTAGTGCACGACGAACGCCGCGAGGGTGAGGGAGTGGAAGACCTCGTGGAAGCCGAACCACCGCGGTGACGGGTTCGGGCGCTTCATCCCGTAGATCACGCCGCCCGCGCTGTAGAGGAGGCCGCCGACGATCACCAGGACGAGGACGGCGATCCCGCCCGTGCGCAGGAAGTCGGGGAGGAAGAAGACGGCGGCCCAGCCCATCGCGATGTAACAGGGGGTGTAGAGCCAGCGTGGGGCCCCGATCCAGAACACGCGGAAGGCGATGCCCGCGAGGGCGGCACCCCAGATGCCCCACAGCAGCCACTGTCCCTTGGAGTCGGGCAGGAGCAGCAGTGTCAGGGGTGTGTAGGTGCCCGCGATGATCAGGAAGATGTTCGCGTGGTCCAGACGGCGCAGGACGGCGTCCATGCGCGGGCTCCAGTTGCCTCTGTGGTAGAGCGCGCTGATCCCGAAGAGCAGGCAGGCCGTCAGGACGTAGATGCCGCAGGCTATGCGTCCCCGCGTCGAGTTCGCGAGCGCGGTGAGCACCAGACCCGCGACGATCACGGCAGGGAACATGCCCGCGTGCAGCCAGCCGCGGAGTCGCGGCTTGACCGGGTGCGGCAGGGAGAGCGCTGCGGGACCGCGGTCGGCGACCGGCGAGTCCGTGGGCGCGTCGGAGGCGGACGCTGTCATGACCGGCATCGTACCTACGGAGCCGTAAGTGACCTATCAGTCCGACCGGTTGGGTGCCCAAGAGTGGTCATGCTCTCACCGGCCGTCCGAAACGGGGATACCCATGGTGAAGCGCCGGTGACACGACGAAACCAGGTGGGCGAATTCTACCAAGTGGTGATGGTCACTCCGCTCAGGTGTGAGGCCCTCTGGACATATGCGCGGATGCGTCGGATGATCAAATGAGTGTGGTCGGCACCGGATGAGCGCCAGGAAATCCATATCGCGAAGCATCCGGGTCGCGGCCCCCACGGGGCGTTCCATGAAAAAAATCCCTCATTTAGGAGCAATCGTGGCGCAGGACATCGCGGCTCCCCCAGATACCGTCCCCACCACCCACCGGGAACTGGTCGCGTGGGTGAACGAGATCGCCGAACTGACGCAACCGGACAACGTGGTCTGGTGTGACGGATCCGAAGCCGAGTACGACCGGCTCTGTGCCGAGCTTGTCGAAAAGGGCACCTTCAAGAGGCTCGACCCGATCAAGCGCCCGAACTCCTACTACGCGGCCTCCGACCCGACCGACGTCGCCAGGGTCGAGGACCGTACGTTCATCTGCTCCGAGCGCGAGGAGGACGCCGGCCCGACCAACCACTGGAAGGCCCCCGCCGAGATGCGGGAGATCTTCCGGGGCAGGGACGGGGACGGCGGTATCTTCCGGGGCTCGATGAGGGGGCGGACGATGTACGTCGTCCCGTTCTGCATGGGGCCGCTGGGCTCGCCGCTGTCCGCGATCGGCGTCGAGATCACCGACTCCGCGTACGTGGCGGTGTCCATGCGCACCATGACCCGTATGGGGCAGCCGGTGCTGGACGAGCTGGGCTCCGAGGGCTTCTTCGTGCGTGCCGTGCACACGCTCGGGGCCCCGCTGGAGCCGGGCCAGGCGGACGTGCCGTGGCCGTGCAACAGCACCAAGTACATCTCGCACTTCCCCGAGACGCGCGAGATCTGGTCGTACGGCTCCGGGTACGGCGGCAACGCGCTGCTCGGCAAGAAGTGCTACGCCCTGCGCATCGCGTCCGTGATGGCGCGCGACGAGGGCTGGCTGGCCGAGCACATGCTGATCCTCAAACTCACCCCGCCGACCGGTGAGTCGAAGTACGTGGCGGCGGCCTTCCCGTCGGCGTGCGGCAAGACGAACCTCGCCATGCTGGAGCCCACGATCTCCGGCTGGACGGTCGAGACCATCGGCGACGACATCGCCTGGATGCGGTTCGGGGAGGACGGGCGTCTCTACGCCATCAACCCCGAGGCCGGCTTCTTCGGGGTCGCGCCCGGCACCGGCGAGCACACCAACGCCAACGCGATGAAGACGCTGTGGGGCAACTCGGTCTTCACGAACGTCGCACTCACCGATGACAACGACATCTGGTGGGAGGGCATGACGGAGGAGACCCCGTCGCACCTCACGGACTGGAAGGGCAAGGACTGGACGCCCTCCGCGGACGCCCCGGCCGCCCACCCGAACGCCCGTTTCACCGTCCCGGCCTCGCAGTGCCCGATCATCGCGCCCGAGTGGGAGGACCCGAAGGGCGTCCCGATCTCCGCGATCCTGTTCGGCGGCCGCCGGGCCACCGCCGTCCCGCTGGTGACGGAGTCCTTCGACTGGAACCACGGCGTGTTCCTCGGCGCGAACGTGGCGTCGGAGAAGACCGCGGCGGCCGAGGGCAAGGTCGGCGAACTGCGGCGCGACCCCTTCGCGATGCTGCCCTTCTGCGGCTACAACATGGGCGACTACATGGGCCACTGGGTCGACGTCGCCAAGGGCAAGGACCCTGCCAAGCTGCCGAAGATCTACTACGTCAACTGGTTCCGGAAGAACGACGAGGGCAAGTTCGTCTGGCCGGGCTTCGGTGAGAACAGCCGCGTCCTGAAGTGGATCGTGGACCGGCTGGACGGGCGGGCCGAGGGCGTGGAGACCCCGATCGGCGTCCTGCCGGCGAAGGGGGCCCTGGACACGAAGGGTCTGGAGCTGTCGGAGTCCGAGCTGGACTTCCTGCTCAGCGTCGACAAGGACGTGTGGCGTGAGGAGGCGGGGTTGGTTCCCGACCACCTCAACACCTTCGGTGATCACACGCCCAAGGAGCTGTGGGACGAGTACCACGCGTTGGTGCAGCGCCTGGGCTGACGCCCGTAGCACCCCAGACGAGGCAGGTGGCTGGACAACGGCGTCCGGGCACCTGCCTCCACGGGTCCTCAGAGGGCGGGGTGCCGCCGCGAAGGCCGCGTAGGTCTCCGCACGTTCCGGGAGCCAGCCGGCGAAGGCGGCGACGGCCACGGTGAGGCCGATGGGAAGGGTCCACAGGGTCCAGGGCGCGAAGGCCGCGAAGGCCAGTCCCCACACACGCCGCGATCGACGCGTCCAGCGACAGCCGAGCGGTGGCGATGTCCTTTCGTGACGTGTCCGGCAGCAGCAGCCACAGATGAGGCCACACCGCCACGGCATCGAGCCCGTATTTGTCCGTCGGCCGGGTCTCCGCCGCACGGAGGGTGTTGCCGATCCGTGCGGGCGACGGTCGCGGTCCCTCCGGCGCCCGGCGCCCGCCGACCCGGGCCGAGGGGGAACGGACGGCCCGACCTCGTCCCTGTTTCTCAGCGCGACCGGTCCTCCAGATAGCGTGTGTGCGACTCCTGCCGCCGGGCCTCGACGTCCCGGAGGGGGGCCGCGAGCGTCGTGAACTCCTCCTGCAGAACGGAGAGCTGGCGCTCCAGGTGGCGCTCGGGCGGATCCGCCCCCGGGCTCAGCCGGGTCCACCACCGGGTCCGTACGAAGGTGTCGACCGCCTCGGGGACGTCCTGCCGCACGGCCCTGGACAGGGCGTGCACGCCCTCCGGGTCCCCCGCGAGGACCTCGGCGACCCAGCCGGCGTCGAGGAGGGCCGTGAAAAGGTCCGTCAGCTCGGTGAGGCGGCCGGAGGCGGCGGGCGGCAGCTCGACATCCGCCAGATAGCCGCGCAGCCTCTCGAAGTCGCCCCACAACGGCGTTGCGGTGGGCCACGACGACGAGCGGGGAGTAGAAGGGGCGCGGCAGGTCTGCTTCACGCCGTACTTCTTCGCGAGCTCGGCGGCGGGGGCCTGGCTGGAGGGGAAGGCGAGGTCGTAGCCCTTGAGGTCGAGCCCCTCCATGGCCCAGGAGCCGGAGGTCTCGGCCTTCACGGTGTAGCCCTTGGTGGCGAGGGCCTTCACCACGTCCGGATCGGCGAAGAACTCGGCCTTCTCCGATCCGATCACCATGCGCACGGTCTTCGTTGCCGTGCTCGTGTCCTGCTCTTCGCGTCCTGCCACGACGGCTGCCGCCACGCCGCCGAGCAGCAGGATCGCCAGGACGATTCCTGCGATTCGTCTCACATGAGGAGGGTGCTCTCGGAAGGCGACATTCCCGGCGGGGGTGGGTGAACGGGGGGTGACGAGCCGATCCCGGTATGCAACCGGA
The DNA here is from genome assembly GCF_009377185.1 of Streptomyces spongiae. GTDB lineage: Bacteria > Actinomycetota > Actinomycetes > Streptomycetales > Streptomycetaceae > Streptomyces > Streptomyces spongiae. The sequence continues at coordinate 1 of NZ_VJZC01000748.1, read as the reverse complement.
G
>NZ_VJZC01000747.1 GCF_009377185.1 Streptomyces spongiae | reverse complement strand
CCCGCCGCCCCCACAGGAGGACCCACCGCCGCAGGACGAGCTGCTCCCGCAGGACGAGCCACTGCTGCACGACGCCCCAGTGCTGCCACCGGTGCCCGCCCACCAGCTGCGGGACGAGCCCGACCCCCGGGTGCGGCCACCCGACCGCACCGCCCGCCTGGCACTGCTCCGGCCGGCGGCGACGGCGACCGCGACCACCACGAAGACGACGACGAGCGCCAGGATGATGCCGAGTACCACTCCCATGGCGTCACCCTCCTTTCGTTCCCCCGAAGCGGCCCCCCGGTCGCCCCCCGTGGGCTCGGTCCGGTCTCTCCGCTTCTTGCGTGACGGTTCGATTCCCGGGCGCCTCACGGGCCAAAGCAGAGTTGAGGAACTCCAGAGCTTCGGCGCAGGATGGCGCCCATGACCTCCAGCTCCCGCAGTGCCCGCCCTCCGCTCAACCGCCGGCTCGCCGAGTTCGGGACGACGATCTTCGCCGAGATGTCGGCCCTGGCCGTCCGTACCGGGTCCATCAACCTGGGCCAGGGCTTCCCCGACACCGACGGCCCCGAGGAGATCCGGGAGGCGGCCGTGCGGGCGCTGCGGGACGGGCGCGGCAACCAGTACCCGCCGGGCCCCGGCGTCCCCGAGTTGCGCACCGCCGTCGCCGCCCACCAGCAGCGGCGGTTCGGGCTCACGTACGACCCCGACACCGAGGTGCTCGTCACGGCGGGCGCGACCGAGGCCATCGCCGCGGCCCTGCTGGGCCTGCTGGAGCCGGGCGACGAGGTCATCGCCCTGGAGCCGTACTACGACTCGTACGCGGCCTGCATCGCGATGGCGGGCGGCACGCGGGTGCCGGTCACACTCCGGCCACACTTCGAGGAGAGCGCGTCGTTCCGGCTGGACCTCGACGAACTGCGGGACGCCGTCACCGACCGCACGCGCCTCCTCCTGATCAACACCCCGCACAACCCCACCGGCACCGTCCTCACCCGCGAGGAGCTGACGGCGGTCGCCGAGCTGGCCGTCGAGCGCGATCTGCTGGTCGTGACGGACGAGGTGTACGAGCATCTGGTCTTCGACGACGCCGAGCATCTGCCGCTGGCGACGTTCCCCGGGATGCGGGAGCGGACGGTCACCATCGGCAGCGCGGGGAAGTCGTTCTCGTTCACCGGCTGGAAGGTGGGCTGGGTGACGTCCACGCCGGAGCTGGTGTCCGCCGTCCGCGCGGCCAAGCAGTTCCTCACGTACGTGGCGTCCGGGCCCTTCCAGTACGCCGTCGCCGAGGCGCTCGCGCTGCCGGACACGTACTTCGCGGCGTTCCGCGCGGACATGCTGGCCAAGCGGGACGTGCTGGCGGCCGGGCTCGCGGAGGCGGGGTTCGAGGTGTTCCGGACGGCGGGCACGTACTTCATCACCACCGACATCCGGCCCCTCGGCGAGAGTGACGGCTTCGCCTTCTGCCGGGCGCTGCCGGAGCGCGCGGGCGTGGTCGCCATCCCGAACGCCGTCTTCTACGACCACCGCGAGGCCGGGGCACCCTTCGTGCGCTTCGCCTTCTGCAAGCAGACCGAGGTGCTCCAGGAGGCGGCGGGGCGGCTCAAGGCAGCGTTCTAGCGCGCCGGGCGGTGGCGTCCCGTGGCGGTGAACTTCATGCCGTCGGTCACGGGACCTCGCCGAACAAGGCCGTTTCGTCGCGGAGCGCCCTCAGGGTGTCGAGCTCGCGATCGATGTCGCGCCGCTTGGCCTCGAGACGCTCGACCTCCTGGGCGAGCAACCGCTCCATGACGCCTGTGCGCTCCTCGGGTGGGGCCTCCAGACAGGGGAGCAGTTCGCCGATGGTGGCGCTGCACAGGCCGGCGGCGAACAGGTGCTGGATCATGACGACCCGCTCGACCATGGCGCTGTCGAAGTCTCGCCACCCGCCGGGGGTGCGCTCGGAGCGGATGAGCCCGTGCTCCTCGTAGTACCGCAGGGAACGGGTGGTGACGCCACTGGCGTCCGCCAGCTCGCCGATGCGCATGAGACCTCCCGGGGCTGTCCGCCGGCTCCCGATTCTTGCAGTTGACACCGGTGTGAAGTTCCACGATCCAGGGGCCGCACCCATCAGGGGTGCCTGTGGAACCGGAGGTCGCCATGACTGCTCAGATCCATGTGTGGTCGGACTACGTCTGCCCGTTCTGCCTGATCGCGGACGAGGTGATCGAGCGCGCGATCACCGACCGGCCCCATGTCGAGGTCGTCCATCACGCTCACGAGCTTCGTCCCCGTCCGGCGCCCACTCTTCGACCCGAGGACCCGTACCTTCCGGATATCTGGCAGCGTGCCGTGTACCCGATGGCACGCCGCCACGAGGTGCCGATGCGGTTGCCGACCGTCTCGCCGCAGCCGTACACCGAGCCGGCCTTCCGTGGCGCCCAGTACGCCTTGGAACAGGGCCGAGGCGATGTCTACCACCGTCGCGTCATGAGGGCGTTCTTCCGCGAGAACCTCGACATCGGGGACCCCGTGATCCTGGTCCGTCTGGCCGAGGAGGCCGGGCTCGCGCCGGCCGCCTACGCCGCGGCCCTCGACGACGAGGAGTACGCCGAGCGGCACCGGCAGGCGCTGGCCGAGTCGGCGCGGATGGACATCACCGTCGTGCCCACGATCATCATCGGCACCCGACGCATCGAGGGCGTCGCCGACGAAGGCGTGATCCGCCGCGCCCTGGACGAAGCGTCCGCCGCATGACCGCGGACACGACCCGGCTCGAGGCCCTGATGGCCGGCGCCGTGGAAGTCTGCGTCCGCCATGTCGAGTCCGGCGGAATTCCCTTCGTAGGGCTGCTCGTCGCGAGCGACGGGTGGGTTTCCGACCCCGGCGTGAACCTCGTCCGAGAGACCGGCGACCCCACCGCCCACGCGGAGATCGTTGCCCTACGCAAGGCCGTCCAGGCCCGCGGTCGCTCCGGTCCGGAGGGCGCGACGCTGCTGGCGACGGGAGAGCCGTGTGCCCTGTGCTATCGCGTCGCCGCCTCTCACGGCATCGCCGCCGTCTGCTTCGCCGTCGATCGCGATACCGCTGCTGACCAGGGCTTCGACTACCGGGCCGGCTACGACGCCGACGGGACCGGCCGACTGCCCCTCGCGGCGACGGCCCAGCACCTCGCCGTGGAGCGAGGTCTGGTCCCTTTCACCCGGTACCTCGACCTGCACCGCTCCGACTTCACCACCCGCTCCGACTTCACCACCCGCTCGTAACTCACCTCGGCTCATAACTCACCTCGGCAGAAGGACACCCGCCATGCACTGGCTCTACCTCGGCATCGCCGTCGTCTTCGAGATCACCGTCGCCGTCTCCGCAGGCAAGGCCCAGGGCTTCACCCGCCCTGCCTGGACCACTGCCACGCTGGTCAGCGGTGGCATCGCCACCTACCTCCTCAGCCTGGCGCTTCTCACCTTCGCTGTCGGCGTCGGCTACGCGATCTGGACCTCCGTCGCCGGCGTCGGGATCGTCGTCCTCGGCGCCCTCCTCTTCGGCCAGCGTCTCGACTGGCGCAAGCTCCTCGGCATCGCCGCCGTCATCGCCGGGGTCGTCGGCCTCCAACTCAGCGGAGCGGCGTGATGCCTCAGGACACCGGCCCCGCGCCACGCCACCTTGCCGAAGTCGTTCAGGAAGTCGTTCAGGAAATCCTTCAGGAAGTCGTTCAGGAGGAAGGAACCCACATGTCCGGCGACACCGCCACCACCCGCGAGAACGTCACCGCTCGCAGCGACCGAGCACGAGCATGGCTCGTACTCCTCCTCGCCGGAGTCTTCGAGGTCGGCTACGCCCTCTCCGTGGGAGGCAGCCAAGGCTTCACCGTGCTCTCCTGGTCGCTCGTCGCGGTGCTCTTCTTCCTCCTGACGCTCTTCGCCCTGAGCCTCGCGCTCCGCACCATCGACGTGGGCATCGGCTACGCCGTCTGGGCCGGCATCGGCGCCGTCGGGGCCGCACTGCTCGGCCCCGTCTTCTTCTCCGAGACCCTCACTCCGGCCAAGGCCTTCTGGCTCACCGTGATCATCGTCGGCGTCGTCTGGCTCAAGCTCTCCGACAGCCCCGAGCGAACGCGGACCGAACGGCCTGCCCGCCCTTGACAACCACGGTGCGGCTGCCTTCCGGCGGCGGAATCCAGGCCCACACGGGCGTGTAAAGCTGGTAAATCGGATTTAAGGCACGCATGGTTCCGATGTGACCCACGTCAGCACCCGGCCGGCCCCCACCC
>NZ_VJZC01000746.1 GCF_009377185.1 Streptomyces spongiae | reverse complement strand
GGGTATGGGTGGGGGGTGGCACGGCGAACGGTCCTGCTGTCCGTCGCATGCGGTCCCGGAAACGGGTCGGGACCGGGATAAGGCCGGGACCGGATTCGGGCCGGGACCGGATTCGGGCCGGGACCGGGCTCGGGCTCGGGCTCGGGCTCGGAATCGGGCACGAGATCGAACCCGGAAGCCTGACTCGAACGCCGGAGCGCAGAGCCTGAGCCGGACGCGGAGCGGAACAGCCGGAGAGGGGGAAGTCGCCGGCTTCTAGACCTGCTGAACGACCGCTGCTCTGAGGCTCGCCGACGCCGAGACGGACAGCTCCGGCTCGTTGAGACCCTGGTGTGCCATCGCCCGCCGAGGGCTGACCGGTTCGCCGACCGACACTGCAAAGCACGGCTGGGTGAGGGCCGGACCCTGGTAGGGCTGCCCGGCGGCGCAGTGCTCGGCCGGATGCGACGGCGTGTGGTCCCCGCGGCGTTCATCCCTCGCGGTGGGACGGGTCTTGCCGTGGGCGTCCGTCGGGCCGTGGGCCTTCTCGGCCGGCCCGGCGGCAGGCGTCGCCGCGCTGGTCACCAGGTGTCCTGCGACGCCGTCGGGGCTCGCTCCGTGCGTGAGGACGATGCCGAACAGCAGCACGGCGAGAGCCAGGAGGCGCACCAGCGGACCCGCACCAGAGCGGGCCCGCACCATATGCCGGGGTGACCAAGCCGTAACCACGCCGTGATCCTAACGGCTCACGCACAGAGATCCGCTCGCGCCAGGAAACATCGCGGCAACAAGCCACGCACATGACCGGTTTGCTTCGGCGAGCACTCTCGCGCGGCCCGGCCGTTGTGCCCGGCGGCTCGGTTCGGATGGCTCGGCTCGGATGGCTCGGTTCGGATGGCTCGGCTCGGATGGCTCGGCTCGGATGGCTCGGCTCGGATGGCTCGGCTCGGATGGCTCGGCTCGGATGGATGGAAGGATGGATCAGCACGGCTGGGTCCCGTCACCCCGTCTTCCGCCCCCAACGGGTGTCGATGCGCTCCCACTCCTCGTCCCACTGCGCCATACGCCGCCGCTCCAGGCGCTTGCGCACACCGTACGCAGACAACCACACCGCCCCGCCCGTGAAGGCCGTGGCCATCGTGCCCAGCAGGGCCGCCTCCACCTGGGCCTCGGCGGGTTCGAGCGGCTGGGCAGCCAGAAGGCCGTGCCGGTCGGTCCAGACGGTGATGTGGGTACCGGGCCGTGTGTTGGGCGCCGCCTGGGTACGGCCCATGTGCTCCGCGCCGTCCCGCGCCTTCCAGCGGACCGTGACCCAGGACAGATCGTCGCCGGTTCCGCTTCCGGACGCCGCGCCCTCGGTGTCGACGGCGCGTCTGGTGTTCTGGACGACCGTGGCCGTCACCTCCTGGCGTTCGGCCCGCTGACGGTCGAAAGTCCGGTTGGCGGCGCTCGCCGCCACCATCCCGACCAGGGCACCGCCGACCAAGGCCAGAACCCAGGCCGCCAGCAGCACCCACGCCTCCACGAGGTCGCTGCCCCGCCGGAGCGGGTTGCGGCGCCACCGCCACAGTCCCGCGCGGGTGAGGGCTTTCTTTCCCTGTGTCTGTGACATCGGCCGACACCCCCTACGAGCACCAACCGCCACCCACTTCCAGTGTGCGCCGCCCGGGGCTCCCGCGCTCCCGCGGCCTCGGCCTCAGAAGAGCCGGCGGGTGCGGGCGAGCCCGGCGCCGGCAGGGCGGCTTCGCGAGCCCCGCAGCATGATCGTCCGCGACACCGCGAACGTCACCGGGACCGCCGCTCCGGACGCGACCAGAGGGGCCAGCCGGCTGCTGGCGTGCAGGACGTCGACGATCAGGTACACGCCCGACGTCGTGACCAGGAAGTTGGTGGCGTTACTCAGGGGGAACAGCAGGAACTTCCGCCAGGTGGGGCGTATGCGGTAGGTGAACCGGGCGTTCAGGAAGAACGATCCCGTCATGCTCAGGGCGAAGGCGAGGACGTGGGCGGCGAGATACGGCAGGCGAAGGAGAAACAGCAGGTAGAGACCGTAGTAGGTCATGGTGTTGACCACACCGACAAGGGCGAAGGTGAGAATCTGGCGCGTGATGGGGCGCGGAGCTGCGGGGCGGGCTTCGGTGGACACCGTCGGTGGCGTGGCCGTGCGCATCTGCGAATGCGTCTCTCCGTCGTGCTGCACGGCGTGCGGTCCTCCGGTTGTTCGACATGGTCGCCTTCACAGGAACCCGGCGAAGGCGGCGACGGCCGTGACGATGGTGACACAGCCGGGCGTCGCGCCTCTGACGGCCCACGACGACGGTGCCGCGCCGGGGACTCCGTCGTCCCGGTCGCCCGGAAGCGTCAGCGGGGAGGCCGACGGCTTCCCGCTTAGTGATCATGGTGGACGTCGTGCGCATGCGTGGGCAGGTGGGCTGGGAGGAGTCCGGGCGGTGACGACCGACGAGATCCTCTTCGGCGTGGGGCTGACGTTCGTCCTGGCCGTCGGCTCCCAGCTGGCCGCTTCCCGTCTGCGTGTTCCGGCGCTGATCATCCTGCTCCCGGCGGGTTTCGTCGCGGGCGCCCTGACCGACGACATCCACCCCGACAACCTGCTTGGCCCGGCCTTCAGCCCGCTGGTGTCGCTGTCCGTGGCGTTGATCCTGTACGACGCCGGCCTCGGGCTCGACCCGCGCAAGCTCCGCGGGCACACGCGCCGCACCGTGGTCAGGCTGATCGTGCTGGGCGTGGCGCTGTCCTGGGTCACCGTCGCCCTGCTCGCCGATCCGTGGCTGGGGATGTCCGGGGATTCGGCGGTGATGCTCGGCGCGATCCTCGTCGTCTCGGGGCCGACGGTCGTCGGACCGCTGCTGGCCTTCGTCCGGCCGGCGGACCGGCCCCAGACGATCCTCTCCTGGGAGGGCTCCCTGGTCGACCCCATCGGGGCCACTCTTGGGGCTCTTGTGTTCGCCGCCGTCCTCGACAGCGGTCACAACAAGTCCGCCGGCTACCAGGTGGTGCAGTTCCTGATCAGCGTCGGGGTCGGTCTGGCCGGAGCCGTGGTGGGAAGCGCACTGCTGTGGCTGCTGCTGACCAGATTCCGGCCCGGTGGGACGCTCGGCACCGCCGGGCAACTTGCCACAGTGATCGCGGTGGCCGCGGTCTGCGACATCGTCCGCGACGACACCGGGCTCATCGCCGCCATCGTCATGGGCCTGGCGGTGGCCCATCTGCCCGGTGTCGACATGCCCGAGCGGCACCCGTTCTCCGAAACGCTGGTCCAGTTGGTCATCGGGCTGCTGTTCGTCTCCATCTCCTCCACGGTCACCCCGGCGTCCCTGCGCCATGTGGTCCTGCCCACGCTCGGGATCGTCGCGGTCCTCGTCCTGGTCACGCGTCCTCTCGCCGTGTGGCTGGCCACCCTCGGGGCGGGCCTGACACGCGGTGAGCGGGGTTTCATCGCGTGGATGGCCCCGCGCGGCATCGTGGCCGCGGCCAACGCCTCCACCTTCTCGGCGGGCCTGGTCAGCGCGGGCGTCGGCGGGGCGTCCAAGATCCTCCCGGCCACCTTTCTCACCATCGTAGCGACCGTGACGCTCTACGGTCTGACAGCGGTGCCCGTCGCCCGCCGGCTCGGCGCCACCCGCCCTTCCCGCGCCCGCCCCCCTCCTGGTCGGCGGCGATCCATGGGCGGTCGACCTCGGGCGCACCCTGCGGTCGGCCGGCCTTGAGGTGCTGATGTGGGCGGGTTCCGAGCAACAGCGGGGGCGTATCCGGGAAGCCGGACTGGAGCTGGCGCCCGGAGAACTGCTCGCGGCGGCAACGGGACGCGGAGCCCGGCTGAAGGGCATCACGGCCGTCCTGCTCCTCACCGACGAGGACGACTTCAACGCCCTCGCGTCGACGGTGCTGAGCAGCGACGACGGAGTGCCGGTCTACCGCCTCGGACCTCGCAGCGACAGTCACGGCGTCGTCGCCCCTTACGGCAAGGGGGAGACCCTGCTCGCCCCGGACCTCACCCGCCTCGCCCTGGCCCAGCGTTACGCGCAAGGGGCCCGCATCGTGACGCAACACGTCGACGACCCGGCAGGAACGCTCCCCGACCGGCACGATCTGCTGATCCTGGTACGTTCCGGCGGCCGGCTGGTGCCCGCTGACGGCAGCGGCGCACCCGCCTCACCTCAGCCCGGCGACCTCGCCGTCCTGCTCGGCCCGGCACCGGATCCGCTCCGCTGACCGTCGTACGTCTTCCCGCCTCCCACCC
>NZ_VJZC01000745.1 GCF_009377185.1 Streptomyces spongiae | reverse complement strand
CGCGTGGAGGGCCCCTTTTCATCAGTGGGCCCTTTTCATCAAGGGGGCACCTAATTTCATCAAGGGGGCACCCTAAGGGCGGCTGCGGAAGCGCCGTACTCCCGAAGGGGTCACCACCGCGTGCACCGGACGGTCATGCGGCTCCTCGGGCACGCGGTCGACGACCTCCGTGTCGTACAGGAGCACCACCAGCGCCGGATCGGCCCCCGCGCGCTCCAGACGGGCCAGAACGCGGTCGTACGAGCCGCCGCCGCGCCCCAGACGCATCCCGCGGGCGTCCACGGCGAGACCGGGCAGCAGGACGGCGTCGGCCCGCTCGACGGCCGCCGGGCCGAGCCGCTCGCCCGACGGCTCCAACAGGGCCATCCTTCCGCCGTGTTGGACACGGACCAGGGAGCCCTCACCCTCGTACGCGCCCCAGTCGAGGTCGTTGTCCTCCAGCAGGACCGGCAGCAGAACACGCACCCCGCGCGCGTGGAGCGCGTCGAGGAGCGCGAGGGTGCCCGGCTCGTTGCCGACGGAGACGTACGCCGCGACCGTGCGCGCATCCGCCAGTTCCGGCAGGGCGAGGGCGCGGCCGGCAAGGGCGTGGGTCGATTTCCGGACGTCATCCGCCGTCAACCCGTTCCTCACCGTGAGGAGGTCTCGTCGCAACATCCGCTTGGCAGGGTCCATACCGTGCCTCATCCGGCTCACAGGTTGCTCCCGTACTGTTCATAGTGGGCTCATATGAGAGCGAATTAACCGGAGCCACAGATTGTGCACAAAGGCACCGGATAAGGTTGCGCGCATGACTGAGTCGAACCCCAGGATCACCAAGGCTGTCATCCCCGCAGCCGGTCTCGGCACCCGGTTCCTGCCGGCCACCAAAGCCACTCCCAAGGAGATGCTGCCGGTGGTGGACAAGCCGGCCATCCAGTACGTGGTCGAGGAGGCGGTGTCCGCGGGGCTCGACGACGTCCTCATGGTCACCGGTCGTAACAAGCGTCCCCTGGAGGACCACTTCGACCGCAACTACGAGCTGGAGTCCGCCCTCCAGAAGAAGGGCGACGCCCGTCGGCTCGCCAAGGTCCAGGAGTCCAGCGACCTCGCCACCATGCACTACGTCCGCCAGGGCGACCCCAAGGGCCTCGGCCACGCCGTCCTGTGCGCTGCCCCGCACGTCGGCCACGAGCCCTTCGCCGTCCTCCTCGGCGACGACCTCATCGACCCGCGCGACCCCCTGCTCCAGCGCATGGTCGAGGTCCAGGAGCAGCACGGCGGCAGCGTCATCGCGCTCATGGAGGTCGCCCCCGAGCAGATCCACCTCTACGGGTGCGCGGACATCGAGACCACCGAGGACAGCGACGTCGTCAAGGTCACGGGCATGGTCGAGAAGCCGGAACCGGCCGACGCCCCCTCGAACTACGCGATCATCGGCCGCTACGTCCTCGACCCGCACATCTTCGAGATCCTCCGCAAGACCGAGCCCGGCCGCGGCGGCGAGATCCAGCTCACCGACGCCCTCCAGCAGCTGGCCGTCGACGAGAAGGTGGGCGGCCCCGTCCACGGCGTCGTCTTCAAGGGCCGCCGCTATGACACCGGCGACCGTGGCGACTACCTGCGTGCCATTGTCCGACTCGCGTGCGAACGTGAAGACCTGGGCCCGGACTTCCGGACCTGGCTTCGCAGTTACGTAGCCGAGGAGATGTAGGGACTTTGAGCAGCGCCGCGACCCGCGACACCGGCCGGGACCAGATCTGGACGGTGACCGAGCACCTGGAGGACATCCTCGCCACCGTCCGCCCCCTGGAACCCATCGAGCTGCAACTCCTCGACGCCCTGGGCTGCGTCCTGGTCGAGGACGTCACGGTGCCGCTGTCGCTGCCGCCGTTCGACAACAGCTCGATGGACGGGTACGCGGTGCGGGTCGCGGACGTCGCGGGCGCGAGCGAGGAGTACCCCGCCGTCCTGACGGTGATCGGCGACGTGGCCGCGGGCCAGGGCGAGCAGCCGCACGTGGGGCCCGGCGAGGCCGCCCGCATCATGACCGGCGCCCCGCTGCCGCCCGGCGCCGAGACGGTCGTCCCCGTGGAGTGGACCGACGGCGGCCTCGGCGAGGGACCCGTCTCCACGATGCGCGCCCGCAGCACCGGCCCCGAGGGCGCCTCGGGCCAGGTCGCCGTCCACCGCGCGGCCGAGGCACGCGCGCACGTGCGCGCCAAGGGCAGCGACGTGAAGGCCGGCGACCGGGCCCTCACGGCCGGCACGGTCCTCGGACCGCCGCAGATCGCGCTGCTCGCCTCGATCGGCCGCGCCACGGTCCGTGTGCGCCCCCGCCCGCGCGTGGTGGTCCTGTCCACCGGCAGCGAACTCGTCCAGCCCGGCGAGAAGTTGGAGCCCGGCCAGATCTACGACTCCAACAGCTTCGCCCTGACCGCCGCCGCCCGCGACGCCGGGGCGATCGCCTACCGGGTCGGCGCCGTCACCGACGACGCCGAGATCCTCCGCGCCACCATCGAGGACCAACTCGTCCGCGCCGACATGCTCGTCACCACGGGCGGGGTGAGCGTGGGAGCGTACGACGTCGTCAAGGAGGCCCTCCAGTCCGTCGGTGACGAGGACGAGGCGGGCAGCGGCGTCGAGTTCCGCAAGCTCGCCATGCAGCCCGGCAAGCCCCAGGGCTTCGGCTCCATCGGCCCCGACCACACCCCGCTGCTCGCGCTGCCGGGCAACCCGGTGTCGTCGTACGTCTCCTTCGAGATGTTCGTACGGCCCGCCATCCGCGCCCTGATGGGACTGGAGGACCTCCACCGGCCCACCGCGCGCGCGACCCTGGAGGCGCCCAAGGCGCTGACATCGCCCGCCGGACGCCGGCAGTTCCTGCGCGGGACCTACGCCGACGGCAAGGTCACTCCCGTAGGGGGCGCCGGATCGCACCTGGTCGCGGCCCTCGCCCATGCCGACGCGCTGATCGTGGTGCCTGAGGACGTGGAGTCGGTCGAGCCGGGCAGCGAGGTCGAGGTCGTCCTCCTCGGCTGACCGCCGCCGGGGCCCGGGAGATCCCGCTCCGCGAGGCCGCTGAAGTTGGCGTACCGTGTCGTCGCACAACAGGCCGTGCGCGGCACCGCCACGGCCCTGACCGGGAGCGCCACACCACATGACTGTGTCTTCCCGGGGGGAGACCCCCGGACCGCCGGAGGACCGACTGACGCACATCGACGAGGCGGGAGCCGCCCGCATGGTCGATGTGTCCGGGAAGGACGTGACCGCGCGCACCGCCCGCGCCAGCGGCCGGGTCCTGGTCTCACCGCGCGTGGTCGAGTTGCTGCGCGGCGAGGGGGTTCCCAAGGGCGACGCCCTCGCCACCGCGCGTATCGCGGGGATCATGGGCGCCAAGCGCACCCCCGACCTCATCCCGCTCTGTCACCCGTTGTCAGTGTCGGGTGTCAAGCTTGATCTGTCGGTCGCGGACGACGCCGTCGAGATCCTGGCCACCGTGAAGACGACTGACCGCACGGGGGTGGAGATGGAGGCCCTCACCGCGGTCAGCGTGGCTGCGCTCACCGTGATCGACATGGTCAAGGCGGTCGACAAGGGGGCGGTCATCACGGACGTACGCGTGGAGGAGAAGACCGGCGGGAAGTCCGGCGACTGGAGCCGGGGATGACCGGTTCCGCGGACCCGTCGGCGGGCGGCGCCCTGGCCGCGCCGTACGCCGCCCTGGTCGTGACCGCCTCCAACCGGGCCGCGGCCGGTGTGTACGAGGACAAGGGCGGGCCCCTGATCGTCGAGGGGCTCAGAAGGTTCGGCTTCGCCGTCGACGGCCCGCGAGTCGTCCCCGACGGTGACCCGGTCGCGGAGGCACTGAGGGCGGGAGTCGACGTCGGGTACGACGTGATCGTGACCACCGGCGGAACCGGCATCTCACCCACCGACCGGACCCCCGAGGCCACCCGGAGCGTCCTCGACCACGAGGTGCCCGGCATCGCCGAGGCCATCAGGGCGTTCGGCAGGGAGAAGGTCCCCACGGCGGCGCTGTCCCGCGGCCTCGCGGGCGTCGCACGCCGCACACTGATCGTGAACCTCCCCGGCTCCACCGGCGGCGTGAAGGACGGCCTGGCGGTCCTGGAGCCGCTGCTGGTCCACGCCGTCGACCAGATCCGGGGCGGGGACCATCCGAGACCTGGCGGAGCCACCGACAGCTCGGCGGCCGCGCCCAACACCGGAGCGCACGCGCCGGGAGGGCACGCGCCGGGCG
>NZ_VJZC01000744.1 GCF_009377185.1 Streptomyces spongiae | reverse complement strand
CGACGGGACAGTGGCACGCCACGCCCCCGCCCCCGCGCCCTCCTCCGCCACCGACACCATCGCGGGCACCCATCTCGCCGCGTACGCCCTGGGCGCCGGGCAGGGCTTCGTGCTCGGGGTCGCGGTGCCCCGGCGTGACACCGGGGACCACACGATCGCCTCGGTCGCCGCCGTGCTCCTCTCCCTGATCACCGGCGAGCACCACAGCGGGGCGGGGGCGGCGCGTTCCTCGGCGCTGGTGCGGCTGTTGCTGGGGGCCGCGCCGGAGGCGGTCGCGCCCCTGCTCGGAGCCGAGCGATGGGTCGTCGTGCACGCCAGCCCGGACGCGCACGTCAGCCCGGACGCGCACGCTCCCGACGCCATGGCCGCCGCCGCGCTCGGTACCGCCCTCGGCTCCCCGCTCGTGGACCTGGACCATGACCTCGTACGCGTCCTGGTCCCGGCCGGCCGCGAAGTGCCCCCGCAGCCGGGCTGGACCTGCGGGGTGAGCGCGCCCGTGGGCCCCCACGAGTGGCCCCTGGCCGACACCCAGGCCGCCCGCGCCCTGGCCCGCGCCCGTGCCACCCGCACGCCACTGGTCCACCACGCGGCGCGGTCCGCCCTGGCCGACCTCGTCCCCGCCGAGGACGCGGCCTCCCACGCCCGCGCCCTCCTCGCACCCGTCGCCGGCACCCCCGCGCTCACGGAGACCCTGCGCACCTGGCTCTCGCTGCACGGCAGTTGGGACCGTACGGCGGTGGCCCTCTCCGTCCACCGCAACACCGTCCGCCAACGCGTCGCCCGCTGCGCGAAGTTGCTGGGCACGGACCTCGACGACCCGGACGTACGCATGGAATTGTGGTTCGCGCTCCGCCACTAGTGGATCCCGGGGGTTGAGAGGTGGGGGAAGATCCGTCGATCGGCGTGGTGCTGTTCAACACGCTGCTCATAGGCGCGGAGGGCACCGTCAGGGGGGCGGCCGTTCTGCTCCCGGTGATCGGGCTCGTCGTCTGCCTCGGCACCTGGTGGCGGCGGAAGAAGGCAGCCGCAGCGCGTGGCGCGGCTGACGAGCGGACGGGTGCCTGAGCATCGAGTGACCCGCGTCCCAGCGTTCGGGACGTCGGCGTACCGCCCAGTTGTCTGCCTCACAATGGGAGGCATGCCGATACCCGGGACCCCCAGCCGCGCCGAACTCGTCGACCACCTTGTCCGGACGCGTATCGCGGGCGACGTCGCGACGCCCCGCGAGAACAACCTCTCCCACTACCGCCAGCTGTCGAACGGCAACCGCCACTACTGGCTGGGCCTGGAGCTCGGCGACCGCTGGACCGACGAGCAGGACGTCCTCGCGGTGATGGCGGAGCGAGTCGGCGTGAACGACGACGCGGAGCACCGCTACGGGCAGGACACCATCGACCCCGAGCTGACGGTGGCCGCGCTGGAGCGCATGGCGGCGCGGCTGCGCAAGGCCGCGGACGGCGAGCAGCGCGTCCTGTTCGCCACCGGCCACCCGGGCGGCCTGCTCGACGTGCACCGCGCCACGGCCGCCGCACTGCGCGCCGCGGGCTGCGAGATCGTGGTGATCCCGGAGGATCTGCAGACGGAGGAGGGGTACGTCGTGCAGTTCGCCGACGTGTCCGTCCTGGAGCACGGCGCCACCCTGTGGCACACCCACTCCGGCGAGCCGATGAAGGCCATCCTCACCGCCATGGAGCGCGAGGGCCGCCCGCTGCCCGACCTGGTGGTCGCCGACCACGGCTGGGCCGGCTACGCGGGCCAGCACGGCGTCGACTCCGTGGGCTACGCGGACTGCAACGACCCGGCCCTCTTCCTCGCCGAGTCCGAGGGCACCGTCCAGGTCACGGTCCCGCTGGACGACCATGTGCTGAGCCCGCGCTACTACGACCCGATGACGGCGTACCTGCTGGACCAGGCGGGCCTCACGGACTGAGCGCCGCTCAGCGGGCCTCCCCTCGCGGTACGCGCACGACCCCTTCCTGGATCACCGAGATCGCCAGCTGCCCGTCCTGCGTGTAGATACGGCCCTGGCCGAGCCCGCGCCCGCCGAACGAGGACGGCGACTCCTGGTCGTACAGGAGCCACTCGTCGGCCCGGAACGGACGGTGGAACCACATCGCGTGGTCGAGCGAGGCCCCGACGACGTCCCCCACGGCCCAGCCGCCGCGCCCGTGCGCGAGCAGGATGGAGTCCAGGAGGGTCATGTCGGAGACGTAGGTGGCGAGGACGACGTGCAGGAGGGGGTCGTCGTCGAGCTTGCCGTTGGCGCGGAACCACACCTGGGAGTGCGGTTCACGCGGCTGCCCGTACCGGCCGTAGGGCGGGTCGTCGACGTAGCGCAGGTCGACGGCGGCCCGCGCCTCCAGGAACTTCTCCACGATCTCGGGGTCCAGACCGTACGAGGGCAGTCTCTCCTCGGCGGTGGGCAGGGTCGCCGGATCGGGTGCGGGCGGCATCGGCGCCTGGTGGTCGAGCCCTTCCTCGTACCGCTGGAAGGACGCCGACAGCGCGAAGATGGGCTGCCCGTGCTGGACGGCGACGACGCGGCGGGTGGTGAAGGACCGGCCGTCGTTCATGCGGTCGACGGTGTAGACGATGGGCGCGCCCGCGTCCCCGATGCGCAGGAAGTACGCGTGGAGGGAGTGGGCGAGGCGGTCCTCGGGGACCGTCCGCCCGGCGGCGACGAGGGCCTGGGCCGCGACCTGTCCGCCGAAGACGCGGGGGACGACTCCGGACCGGGACTGGCCGCGGAAGATGTTCTCCTCGATCTGCTCCAGGTCGAGCAGATCGAGGAGAGACTGCAGTGGTGCCTGACTCATGCCGTGAGTCTGCCAGCCCCTTGTTACAGCGGGCCGCCGATTGTTACCCACGAGTAGAGATTGGTTGAAGATCACACGACGCGGCGGCCGGGGACCTGGGCGACCTAGAGGCCCATGTCCTTCGCGATGATCGACTTCATGATCTCGTTGGTGCCGCCGTAGATGCGGTTGACGCGGTTGTCCGCGTACAGGCGGGCGATCGGGTACTCGTTCATGAAGCCGTAGCCGCCGTGCAGCTGGAGGCAGCGGTCGATGACGCGGTGCGCGACCTCGGTGCAGAACAGCTTGGCGGAGGCGGCCTCGGCGGGGGTGAGCTCACCGGCGTCGAGGGCTTCGAGCGAGCGGTCGGCGACGGCCTCGGCGGCGTCCACCTCGGCCTGGCAGGCGGCCAGCTCGAACTTGGTGTTCTGGAAGTGGGCGACCGGCTTGCCGAAGACGGTGCGGTCCTGCACGTACTCCTTGGCGAACCGGACGGCGGCCTTGGCCTGCGCGTACGCGCCGTAGGCGATGCCCCAGCGCTCCGAGGCCAGGTTGTGCCCGAGGTAGTAGAAGCCCTTGTTCTCCTCGCCGAGCAGATCCTCGACAGGCACCTTGACGTCGACGAAGGCGAGCTCGGCGGTGTCGGAGGTCTTCAGTCCGAGCTTGTCGAGCTTGCGGCCGATGGAGTAGCCCTCGGACTTGGTGTCCACGGCGAAGAGGGAGATGCCGTGGCGGCGGTCCTCGGCGGAGGGCGCGGAGGTGCGGGCGCAGACGATGACCCGGTCGGCGTGGACGCCACCGGTGATGAAGGTCTTGGAGCCGTTGAGGACGTAGTGCGTGCCGTCCTCGGAGAGCTTGGCGGTGGTCTTCATGCCGGCGAGGTCGGACCCCGTGCCCGGCTCGGTCATGGCGAGGGCCCACATCTCCTCGCCGGTGACGAACTTCGGCAGGTAGCGCTTCTTCTGCTCGTCGGTGGCGAGCATCTTGATGTACGGCAGACCGAGCAGGACGTGCACGCCGGAGCCGCCGAAGGTGACGCCCGCGCGGGCGGTCTCCTCGTACATCACGGCCTCGAACTTGTACGAGTCGATGCCGGCGCCGCCGAACTCCTCGTCGACGCGGATGCCGAAGACGCCGAGGTCGGCGAGCTTGTAGTAGAAGTCGCGCGGCGCCTGGCCGGCGGCGAACCACTCGTCGTAGACGGGGACGACCTCGGCCTCGATGAAGGCCCGGAGGGTCTCCCGGAACGCCTCGTGGTCCTCGTTGAACACCGTACGGCGCACCGCCGCCACCTCCACCTGCGTACGTTTCTGACTTGTCTAAGCGCTTGCTCAGTCAGCAACGGTACCGGCGAGTACGAACACCCGTCCAGACCACCCCTGCAGTAACGCTCGTCACGGTTGAGGGGGCGGACCCGGGGTTGTTTCGCCCCCGCCGCCCCTACCC
>NZ_VJZC01000743.1 GCF_009377185.1 Streptomyces spongiae | reverse complement strand
GCGTCCACGGACGCGGCGCCCCTCGGACGTACCGTCAAGATCAGCTCTTCTTCGCCGACTCGGCCTCGGACTCTTCCTCGGACGACTTCTCCGACTCACTCTCCGAGGTCCCGTCACCCTCGGCCTTGCCGGTCTCGGACTCGTCCGAGGACTCCGCGGCGTCCGCCTTCTTCTCGGGCTCCACCACGTCACCATCCCGGTCACCGTCGTCACCGGAACCGTCGGAGACACCCGGCTCCACGACCTCCTCCCGCCCAGGCCGCTTCCGCGCAGAGAGCACGATGTACAGCACAGCGAGAAGGAACACGAACATCGCGGTCCAGTTGTTGAGCCGCAGACCAAGAATGTGGTGGGCGTCGTCGACCCGCATGTACTCGATCCAGAAACGCCCCACGCAGTACGCGGCGACGTACAGCGCGAACGCCCGCCCGTGCCCGAGCTTGAAGCGCCGATCGGCCCAGATGACCAGCAGCGCGACGCCGATGCACCACAGGGACTCGTAGAGGAACGTCGGGTGGTACGTACCCGGAACCCGGCCGTCCGTCGAGGACGTGATCTTCAGGGCCCAGGGAACATCCGTGGGGCGCCCGTACAACTCCTGGTTGAACCAGTTGCCCCACCGCCCGATCGCCTGCGCGAACGCGATGCCGGGCGCGACGGCGTCGGCGTACGCGGGCAGCGGGATACCGCGCCGGCGGCAGCCGATCCACGCCCCCACCGCTCCGAGCGCGATCGCGCCCCAGATACCGAGACCGCCCTCCCACACCTTGAAGGCGTCCACCCAGTCACGGCCCTCGCTGAAGTACAGCTCGTAGTCCGTGATCACGTGGTACAGCCGTCCGCCGACAAGGCCGAACGGCACGGCCCAGACCGCGATGTCGGCCACCGTACCGGCCCGCCCACCGCGGGCGATCCAGCGTTTGTTGCCGAGCCAGACGGCCACGAAGACGCCGATGATGATGCAGAACGCGTAGCCGCGCAGCGGAACGGGGCCGAGGTACAGCACCCCGCGCGACGGGCTCGGAATGAAGGCAAGGTCAAGGTCCATGGCAGGGTCGACGCTACCCTGCCGGACAGGCACCACGGCAACCCGCCCGGCTACGGCTCCATAACGCCACCGCCGCGAACACCTCCGTCACACCACGGCGCGCGGGCCTCACCCCCCGCTCTTCGCCTCCACCATCTGCTTCAGCTTCGCCGGGGTCATCGACCGGTCCTGGTAGATGTTCCTTCCGTCGAGGAGCACGGTCGGGGTGCCCGAGAAGCGGCCCTTCTGGAAGGCCTCGTTCGACTTCACGACCCAGCTGTTGTGCGTGCCGTCCTCGACGCACCGGCGGAAGGCGGCCGTGTCCAGCCCCTTGACCTTCTTGGCCAGCTCGACCAGCTTGCCGCTCTCGGCGAAGGCGTCGTCCGTCTCGGGCGGCTGGTTCTGGTACAGCACGTCGTGGTACGCCGGGAACCTGCCCGTGTCCTGCGCGCACGCGGCGGCGTTCGCGGCGTTCCTCGAGCCGCTGCCGCCCATGTTCCCGTCGATCAGCGTCGCCAGGCGGTACTCGACCTTGAGCTTTCCGGCGTCCGTGAGCTCGTGGATCGTGGAGCGGTAGGCGTCCTCGAAGGACTTGCACGCCGGGCAGCGGAAGTCCTCCCACACCGTGAGGGTCGACTTCGCGCTGTCCTTGCCGACGGGGATCACCAGGCCGTCCTTGCCCTGCGCTCCCGAGGGCCCCACGAACGGGCCCGAGGCGTCCTCCCCGTCCTTGCCCGCGTTCGCGGCGACGACGCCGATCACCGCAGCCAGGCCCAGGACGCCCACCACGGAGGCACCCACGATCAGTGCGCGGCGGCGCTTCTCCGCGGTTCTCTGCTTCTCTCGCTCCGCCGCCAGCCTCTCCCGGGCGGTGCGCTTTCCCTCTTGGTTCTTCTCGCTCACGTCCGGCAGAACGAACCGGAGAGGCGCCAAGCGCCTCCCCGGCCCCAGGTCCACTCGTTCGAGTGAGCGGATCGTCCGTTACGCCCCGCGCACACCCTGGGCGAGCTCGCCCGCCAGCGTCCGTACGGCGTCCAGGCCGGCGGCCTCGTCCGGCGCGTCCAGCATCCGCTTCACGAAGGCCGAGCCGACGATCACGCCATCGGCGAAGCCGGCGACCTCGGCGGCCTGCGCGGCGTTGGAGACCCCGAGCCCGACGCAGACGGGCAGCTCGGTGGTGGCCCT
This sequence comes from Streptomyces spongiae, assembly GCF_009377185.1. Taxonomy (GTDB): domain Bacteria; phylum Actinomycetota; class Actinomycetes; order Streptomycetales; family Streptomycetaceae; genus Streptomyces; species Streptomyces spongiae. Next base: position 2,045 of record NZ_VJZC01000743.1, on the reverse strand, counting down.
GGTGCGCTGGACCAGGTCCTGCGCCTGCGCGCCCACCGACGCACGCGTCCCCGTGACCCCCATCAGCGAGGCCGCGTAGACGAAGCCGGAGCCCGCCGCGGTGATCTCGGCGAGCCGGGCGTCCTTGCTGCTGGGCGCGACCACGAAGACCGTGGCGAGCCCGTGCTTCTCGGCGTGCTCCCTCCACAGGGCCGACTCCTGGACGGGGAGGTCGGGCAGGATGCACCCGGCCCCTCCGGCGTCGGCGAGCTCGGCGGTGAAGCGCTCGACGCCGTACCGGTCGATGGGGTTCCAGTACGTCATCACCAGCACCGGCTTGCCGGTCGCCTCGTACGCCTCGCGCACCGTGCGCATGACATCGGCGATCTTGACGCCACCCCGAAGGGCGATGTCGTCGGCGGTCTGGATGACGGGCCCGTCGAGGACGGGGTCACTGTGCGGCAGCCCCACCTCGACCACATCGGCTCCGCCCTCGAAGACGGCCTTGATCGCGGCGATCCCGCCGTCGACGGTCGGGAACCCGGCCGGGAGGTACGCGATGAGGGCGGAGCGCCCCTCGGCCCTGGCGGCCGCCAGGGTGTCACTCAGCAGCCGGCCCTTTCCACCAGTCACAGCAGCCCCGCTCACTTGGCGTCCCCCTCGATCTCGGCGGTGTCGCCGTCGGCGTCCGCGGCAACGGTGGCGTCGGTGTCGTACAGGCCGAAGTACCGGGCGGCCGTGTCCATGTCCTTGTCACCGCGGCCGGACAGGTTGACGACGATCAGCCCGTCCTTGCCCAGTTCACGGCCGACCTCCAGGGCACCGGCGAGCGCGTGGGCGCTCTCGATGGCCGGGATGATCCCCTCCGTGCGCGACAGCAGGCGCAGTGCCTGCATCGCCGCGTCGTCGGTGACCGCGCGGTACTCGCCGCGGCCGCTGTCCTTGAGGTAGGAGTGCTCGGGCCCGATGCCCGGGTAGTCCAGACCGGCCGAGATCGAGTACGGCTCGGTGATCTGCCCTTCCTCGTCCTGGAGGACGTACGACCGCGACCCGTGCAGGATCCCGGGCTCGCCCGCGGTCAGGGTCGCGGCGTGCTCCCCGGTCTCGACCCCGTGCCCGGCGGGCTCGCATCCGATGAGCCGTACGGAGCTGTCGGGGATGAAGGCGTGGAAGAGCCCGATGGCGTTGGAACCGCCCCCCACGCAGGCGACGGCGGCATCGGGAAGCCGCCCGGCACGCTCCAGCAGCTGCCGGCGTGTCTCGACGCCGATGACGCGGTGGAAGTCGCGCACCATGGCGGGGAAGGGGTGGGGGCCCGCGACGGTCCCGAACAGGTAGTGGGTGTGGTCGACGTTGGCGACCCAGTCCCGGAACGCCTCGTTGATGGCGTCCTTGAGCGTCCTGCTCCCGGACTTCACGGCGATGACCTCGGCGCCGAGCATGCGCATGCGCGCGACGTTGAGGGCCTGTCGCTGGGTGTCGATCTCGCCCATGTAGATGGTGCAGTCGAGGCCGAACAGCGCGCACGCGGTCGCCGTCGCCACGCCGTGCTGGCCCGCGCCGGTCTCGGCGATGACGCGTGTCTTGCCCATGCGCCTGGTGAGCAGCGCCTGGCCGAGCACGTTGTTGATCTTGTGGGACCCGGTGTGGTTGAGGTCCTCGCGCTTGAGGAACACGCGGGCGCCCCCGGCGTGCTCGGCGAACCTCGGTACCTCGGTGAGCGCGCTCGGCCGGCCGGTGTAGTTGACGAGCAGGTCGTCGAGCTCGCGGGCGAACTCGGGGTCGGCCTTCGCCTTGTCGTACTCCACGGCGACCTCGTCCACGGCGGCGACCAGCGCCTCCGGGATGAACTTGCCGCCGAACGCGCCGAAGTACCCCTCGGCGCTGGGTATCTGGCCCTCGGGGTCGGGGATGAAGAACTCGCTGGACATTCCGGTCTACCTCACAGGGGCGTACGGCCCCGAAGTCTTGACGGGATGGACGGTGATCGCGTGTGCGCGTCGTGGCGGGGGCGGTGCCGGAGGGTGGCCGACGGCTTGTTGCGCCCCCGCCGCCCCTACCCGTCC
>NZ_VJZC01000742.1 GCF_009377185.1 Streptomyces spongiae | reverse complement strand
GGTCCGAACGGACCGGCCCCCGCTGTGCGCTGCGTCCACCGGACCGCCGGATGCGGCACCGAGCGTGAGCGGTGGACAGCCGCTCACGCCTCCGCGGCTCTCGGCTGCTCCGGCAGGAACCCCGGGAGCCATTCCTCCAACTCGTCCCGCAGGCGGACCGTGGCCCCCAACTGGCACAGCACCCCGATCGTGCTCAGCGTCACCCGGTGGATCAGCAGGTACGACGGAGGCAGGTTGAGCTGCTTTCCCAGCTGGTGTGCGGGAGAGCGCGGGTCGGCTATGCGGGCTGCCTGAGTGCGCATCCAGCCCCGGGTGAAGGTGAACTCGTCGGCCTGGGCCGGTTCGATGATCGGCAGTAGATAGTCGAGGACCGCGTCCGGGTCCAGCTCCACGGTCTCCTTGACGAAGCCCTCCGCGCAGAGGAGCTCGTACACCGCATCGGCCTCGCCCTCCAGCGTCATCCGCAGGGAGTCTCCGATCGGTTCGGGCAGACCGTCCGGGAGGCGGTCCACCGTGCCGAAGTCGAGAACACCCAGGCGCCAGCCGCTCTTCTCGTCGGGTACGAGGCGGAAGTTGCCCGGATGCGGGTCCGCGTGCAGGAGGCCAGTGCGAGCGGGGCCCGAGAAGAGGAACCGGGCGAGCAGTTGGCCGGCACGATCGCGCTGCTCCTGGGTGCCGTCCGCTATCACCTCCGACAGCGGTGTGCCGTCGATCCACTCGGTCACCAGGACCTGCTCGGACTGGTGGACCACGGCCGGAACCAGGACGTCCGGGTCGTCCGCGAACTCTGCCGCGTGCGTCTCCTGGGCTTGAGCCTCCAAGCCGTAGTCGAGCTCTTCGGACACACGGTCGCGCAATTCGGCGATCAGCGGCTTGATGTCCATCCCCGGGATCAAAGGCCCCAGAAGGCGGGCGAACCGGCCGAGTTGGTTCAGATCGGACAGGAGGGCCTCGCCCGCGCCCGGGTACTGCACCTTGACGGCTACCTCACGGCCGTCGTGCCAGGTCGCGCGGTGCACCTGGCCGATCGAGGCCGCGGCGGCCGGTTTGTCCTCGAACTCCAGGAACAGCTCCTGCCAGTCCTCGCCGAGCCGCTCCTCCAGCACCGCGTGCACCGTGCGTGTGGGCATGGGCGGGGCTGCTTCCTGGAGCTTCGTGAGGGCCGCGCGATACGGCCCCGCGATCTCCTCCGGCAGCGCCGACTCGAAGACGGACAGGGCCTGCCCGAACTTCATCGCGCCGCCCTTGAGCTCGCCGAGCACCTTGAACAGCTGCTCCGCCGTGCGCTGTTGCAGCTCACGGCCCACGATCTCCGCCGACTTCCCGCCGATCCTTCTGCCGAGCCCCCAGGTCGCCCGCCCGGCGAAGCCGAGCGGGAGCGCGGCGAGCTTGGCGGTACGGGTGACCGCCTTCCGGGGAAGATCAGACATGCGCCCTCCAAGTCCCAGACCGCCGTGCTGCGTGCGCTGTGAGGGACAAGCTCGTTGACCGCTGTTGCCCCGCCATTGTCTCGTGTGACTCCCCGTCCTCCGAGGTGTGTTCCTCCTTACCTTTCTCCGTGGCCGCGCACGGGCATGCGGGGTGTGCCCACACCGGCCTGGAATGCCAGTCGAGCCCCGGGGAGGACACCTCCCAGCGTGCGCCCGCGCTGGACGGTACCCGACCGTCCAGGAAGGCGAGCGCGTGCCCCGCGGCCAGTGCGGCCACGACCGAGGCCAGGGCCAGGTCGCAGGACTCCACCTGGTGCTGTCTGCCCGAGCGCCACTGAGCGACAAGACGCGGCCAGCAGGCGTCCCGGTCGGCGCGCCCCTGGTCCAGACAGCCCGCGCATCCCGTCTCGCCGGGCAGGACCAGCGGGCCGACCACACCCGTTCCCTCCACGACTCCCGCATAGAGGTGCGGCGTTCCCGAGGCGATGAGCGGTTCGGCGCTGACCGGGTCGGGGGCGTGGACATCGACCCCCTTGCGTGGGGCGAGGATCACCAGGGAGAAGCCGGGGTCCTCTCCGGACGCGGCTGTCCGTGGGGGACGCTCCGGAGCCGCCCGCCGTACCGCCCGGCGCGCCGCCTCTTCCCTGCGCTCGCCGATCGCGTCGGCCGGCAGCCCGCCCGGTGCCACGTCCCACGGCTCGACCAGGCCGACGTCGCGTACGTCGACGCTGCCCACGCCCGCGCCCGCGAGGAGTGCGGCCAGCACCACGCCCACCCGGCCGGCACCGCGCACCTGCACCCGCAGGGAGCGGCGGGTGGCCAGGCGGCCCATCGCGCCGCCCGGTTCGGGGGAGACGAGGGAGAGCGCCGCGAGGTCGGGGCGCAGACGGTCCACGACCGTGACCTTCTTTCGCAGGGCGTCCGCGTCCGGGCCGCCTCCCGTCGCGTCGTCCAGCAGGCCCGACGCGGCGAGCCGCTCGACCAGCCCGTCGACATGACCGTCGGGCAGCCCCATCCGGCGTCCTTCGTCGCGCAGGAGCGGCAGGCCGCGCGTCCCGTCCAGCAAGGAGAGGAAACTGCCCGTCGCCAAGTCCACCGGTCCCAGCACCATCGCGTGCGCAGGTGCCATCCCGAACTGCACGGTGTTGAGGTCCCGCCAGCCGCGCCGCAGCGCGGGCTTCACCATCGGATGCATGATCGGCCCCCGTAGCCGTAGATACGTCCCCAATCGCCGGCGGGTGTGTGCGGACGCCACAAGACTCAGTCCGGTGTCGTGTCCGCTCCGCCGGCGAATGCCAGAATGCCCGGGTCCCGCCGCCCCGCGTCGAGAGTTGTCCACAGGCCGCTGTATTAGTCGTACAAATCGAGCGCTGGGATTGCCGATCGGCATCGAACCGTCCCGGAGCCGGGACTTGGCGCGTGTGCAGCGGGTAACGTCGGGGCGTGCCCGCCGACCCACTGCACCGTGCCGGAAAGCCAGAGCGCAGCACGACGAGCCAGCCGCCGAGCGGCTCGGGGGTGAGCGCGATCGAGGTCCGCAGGAGTGCGCGCCGGCGCAGAACGGTCTCCGCGTACCGTGAGGGTGATCGCACCGTCGTGCTCATTCCCGCCCGCATGTCCGAGGCGGAGGAGCAGCGCTGGGTGACCGTCATGCTCGACAAGCTCGCCGCGCAGGAGAGCAAGCGGCTCATCGGTGACACCGAGCTGGCCGAGCGCGCGGAGCGTCTGTCGATCCAGTACTTCGACGGCCGGGCCCGGCCCACGTCGGTCCGCTGGGTCACCAACCAGAACACGCGCTGGGGCTCGTGCACCCCGTCCGAGGGAAGTATCCGCCTTTCACACCGATTGCAGGGGATGCCCGAGTACGTCGTCGACTACGTCCTCGTCCACGAACTCGCCCACCTGCTCGTGCCCGGCCACGGCCCCCGCTTCTGGCGACTGCTGGACGCGTATCCGCGGACCGAGCGCGCCCGCGGCTACCTCGAAGGAGTGGTCGCGGCGGACCGGCTGCCACATCGGCCCACCGGCGGCGACGAGTGACCGACTGACGAAAACCGGCCACCACGCGTGCGCGTGCCCGTACGGGAAGCGGCCCCGAGGCGGCCCGGAAGCAGGCGTTGTGTACCGGGTCTGTACCGGCCTCGTTCATTGCCGGATTTTGCCGTTAGCCTGGCGCGACGCACTCGCATCGGGATGGGGGACGGTCGTTACGCATGGCCAGGGAATTCCAACGCGGCCACAAGGCCAGGATCAGTGACCTCACGGCGGGGACGGATCTGTACGTGGGTGTACAGATCTCGGGCCCCGGAGTGACCTTCGACATCAGCTGCTTCGGTCTGGACGCCGATGAACGGCTTTCGGACGACCGGTACTTCGTTTTCTTCAACCAGCCGAAGTCCCCGGAGGAAGCCATTCAGTTGCTGGGGTCCCAGGCGGGTGACACGGAGTCCTTCCGCGTCACGCTCGACAGGGTCCCGCAGCAGATCCAGAAGCTGTCGTTCACGGCGACCATCGACGGCACCGGGCAGATGTCGCAGATCGCCCCTGGCTACATCCGTATCGTCGCGGGCGGCGAGGAGGTGGCCCGGTACTCGTTCAACGGCGCCGAGTTCTCCACCGAGCGCGCCGTGATGCTGGGCGACTTCTACCTGAAGGACGTCTGGCGGTTCGCCGCCGTCGGGCAGGGCTTCGACGGCGGCCTGGACGCGCTGTTGAAGAACTTCGGCGGTGAGGTCGCCGAGGAGGAGCCCGCAGCCCCCGAGCCGCCGCAGTCCGGCGCCGCACCGGGCTTCGCACCGCCGGCGCAGACCGCGGCGCCGCCCACGTT
>NZ_VJZC01000741.1 GCF_009377185.1 Streptomyces spongiae | reverse complement strand
GGACGTTCGAGGGCCCGGCCGTGGTCTGCGAGTCGCAGGAGGAGGCCGTCGAGAAGATCCTGCTGAAGCAGATCAAGGAGGGCGACGTCGTCGTCATCCGCTACGAGGGCCCCAAGGGCGGCCCCGGTATGCAGGAGATGCTCTACCCGACCTCGTACCTGAAGGGCCGCGGCCTCGGCAAGGCGTGCGCCCTGATCACGGACGGCCGCTTCTCCGGCGGCACCTCGGGCCTGTCCATCGGCCACGCCTCCCCGGAGGCGGCGTCCGGCGGCACGATCGCGCTCGTCGAGGACGGCGACCGCATCCGCATCGACATCCCGAACCGCACGATCGAGCTCCTCGTGGACGACACCGAACTGTCCCGCCGCGAGCAGGCCCTGAACGGCGCGTACGTCCCCAAGAACCGCGACCGCAAGGTCTCCGCCGCCCTCCGCGCCTACGCCGCGATGGCCACGAGCGCCGACAAGGGCGCGGTGCGGGACGTGACGATGCTGGGCTGAGACGCCGTACACGGGGGCCGTTCCCTTGGGAGCGGCCCCCACACATGTCACCAGCCGCACGTCACCAGTCCGCGGGGCTGTCCCGGTCCACCGCGAACACGGTTCCGTCGGGTGCTCCCGTGCAGACCAGGCCGCCGACGGCCACGGGCTCGGGCAGCGCGCCCGACACCCGGTCGGAGTGCGTGCCGAGCCGCGGCGATGTCTGCCCGAGCAGCCTGCCCGTACCGGCGTCCACGGCGAGCAGCCGTCCGTCGGGCGCCGTGAAGTACAGGCGCCGCCCGTCGACGACGGGCGTGGAACCGCGGGTCACGGACGTCTCCAGACGCCACCGCTGCTTCCGCGCGTCCATGTCGACGGCCACCAGCGAGCCACCGGCGGCCAGGAGGAACACCTGGTCGCCGCGCACGATGGCATCGGTCTGGTCGAGCCGCACCGGCAGGGTCACCCGGCGCGACGCCCTGGTCTCCGGGTCGTAGCGGACGACGGCGACGGTGGCCCCGTACACGTTGTCCACGGCGGCGAAGAAGACGCGCCCGCCCTCGCTGCCGACGGGCTGCAGGGAGCCCTTGAGCCGCGCGTCCCACCGCACGTCACCCGTGACGGGATCCACCGCGGTGACCCGGGTGCTCGACCCGTCATCGGCCGCGCTCGCCATGTAGGCCAGGCGATCCCCGGCGAACGAGGTGAAGAACGCCTCGCTGTGGCCCGGTATCGGGTGCCTCCACTTCCTCGTGCCGCTCGCGCCGTCCAGCGCGGTGACCGTGCCGTCGGCGGAACTCAGCAGGACCATGCCGCCCGCGAAACGCGGCTCGTTGTACGCGGACACGTCCTGTTTCCACCGTGTCCTGCCCGAGGCGGGGTCGAGCGCCTCCAGCCGCCGGCTCGCGTCCGCCAGCACGAGCACCAGCCCGCCCGACACGACGGGCGGCAAGGCCACGTCCCCCGTGCCGAGGGAGCGCCGCCACAGCACGCTGCCGTCGGCCGGGTCGAGGGCGGAGACCAGCCCCGGCTGCGCGCAGAGCAACTTCCCCGCTCCGTACGAGCACTGAGGCGTACTCGCACCTGCGGAGTCGCCGTTGGCGGACGCGGGCTTCGTGTCCCACGGCCGCACAGCCGCGGACGCGGACCGAGAGGGCTCGTCCTTCGACTCGGCGGCACCGCCACTTCCACCGAGCAGCTGAACCGAGCCGAGCGCCGCACCAACGGTGAGGACCACGGCCCCCGTGGCGAGGAACACCCGCCTGCGGAGACGAGGCGTGGCCAACTCCTCGGCCGCTCCCGGCAGCCCCTCCGGGGAGTCGCCGCGCGGCTTCGAGGCATCACCGCCGGCGTCCGCGGCATCGGCTTGCTGGACGGCGGGATCCACCGCCAGGCCCCCGGGATCCACCGGCAGGCCCCCGGGATCCACCGGCAGGCCCCCGGGATCCACCGGCAGGCCCCCAGGATCCACCGGCAGAACCGCAGGGTCCACCGGCAGAACCGCGGGGTCTGCCGGCTGGGCAGGGACGAACGACTGGGTGTCGTACAAGGCGGCCACGGACCGCAGCCCGCGCATCAACTCGTCCGGCGTGGGCCGGTCCTCGGGCTCCTTGGCGAGACAACGCAGGACCAGCGGAGCGAGGTTCTCCGGCACACCGGTCAGGTCCGGCTCGTCATGCACGACCTGGTACGCGACCACGTACGGGCTGTCGGAGTCGAACGGCCCGCGCCCCGTCGACGCGTGCACCATCACCGAGCCCAGCGCGAAGATGTCGGCCGCGGGCCCGACCTCCCTCGGGCGGCGGAACTGCTCGGGCGCCATGAACGGCGGAGTACCGATCAACTTCCCGGTCTCGGTCCGCAGTTCGCTGTCCTTTGGCCTGGAGATGCCGAAGTCGATGACCTTGGGACCGTCCTCGGCGAGCAGGACGTTGCTGGGCTTGAGGTCCCGGTGGACCACCCCGACACGATGGATGTCACGCAGCGCCTCCGCCAGCCCGGCCATGAGCCGGCGCAGCTGGGCCGGAGCCATCGGGCCGTTCCGCTTCACATGGTCCGCGAGCGTGGGCCCGGGAATGAAGAGGGTGGCCATCCAAGGGCGCTCGGCCTCCGGATCGGCGTCGACGACGGGCGCGGTGAAGGCACCGCTCACCCTCCGCGCGGCCCCGACCTCCTGCCGGAACCGCCCCCGGAACTCGGGGTCCTTGGCGAACTCGGCGTGCACCACCTTGACCGCCAGCCGCAACCCCGAGGTCGAGCTGGCCAGATGGACGACGCCCATGCCGCCTGAGCCCAGACGGGACTCCAGACGGTAGTGACCGGCGTACTCGGGAAGTTCCGCTTCCGCGCCCGCTCCGGCGTTGGGCTGTGGCGCCATGGACCCACCCCCGGGCTGCTCGTCCGTACGCGCGACGCACGGAGCCTAGTCGATGACTCGTGCGGGACAGAGGCGGCTTGCTAGCCTCGGCGTGCGAATCGCGCACATGTGTGCGTGGCCTGATTTAGGGGAATCATCGGGACCCCATGCCGTTCATGGGGTCAAAACGGGGGAGGGTTTCATGTCAGTCGACCGTGTCCAGGAGACAGAGGAAAGAGCCGACAGAGCCGACAGAGACGACGCGGAGGCGGTCACGACGGCCTCCGTGACAACGGCAGTTCGCTACTACTCGGTCGCACCGGGCGTCCGTCTCAACGTCCGCAGCGGCCCGGGCACCAACTACAGCATCGTCCGCGTCCTGTCCGAGGGCGCCCGGGTCCCGATCTACTGCCAGCGGCCCGGCCAGACGATCAGCGGCCCGTACGGCACGACGAACCTCTGGGACAACATCGCCGACGGCGACTACATCTCGGACGCGTACGTGTTCACGGGCAGCGACGGCTACGTGGCACCGCGCTGCTCGTGAGGCCATGAGGCTCACGCACTGAGAGCCGGCCGTGCCCGCACAGCACGAGCGGGCACGGCCATAATTGCCACGTGAGCGACGAGCAGAGCGACATACCGGCCAACGGCAGCAAGGGCCCGCGCCCCGAGCCCATCCGTTTCTTCGGAACGACCTGGCTGAACCACGACGACGGCTACCGGGCCCGCCGCGTGGCGGTGTCCGCCGGCTCGCTCGCGACGGCCGCGGTGGCCTGCGTGGTCCTGCGGATGGCCTACCAGGGCCTGCAGATCGCCGCGGTGGGCGGCCTGGTCAGCCTCATGATCGTGGTGATGTTCGCGGCGTGCAGCGCACTGGCCTTCGGCCACACCTGGGGCGCGTTCACCAAGCGCCCCGACCCCGACCGCCAGGCATCCCTGCGGGGCCTCATGGCCATCGGTTTCGTCGGCTCGCTCCTCGCCTACTTCTTCCGCTCCCTCACCGAGGCCCCCGGCGAAAAGCTCCACCGCGAGGAATACGAGAAGGCCCGCACCCAACACGCCCGCCGCACATCCCGCCGCACAGGCAACCCATCCCGACGGCGCCGGGGCCAGCCGAGAACGAGCCAGCCAGACCAAACGGGCCACGGGAACCGCACGGTTTCTTAGGGGCACCGGGAACCGCACGGTCGCTTAGGAGCGCCGGGAACCGCACGGTCGCTTAGGGGCGCGGGGAACCACACTGTTTCTTAGGGGCGCGGGGAACTGCGCGGTTTCTTAGGGACGCCGGGAACCACACGGTTTCTTAGGAGCGCCGGGAACCGCACGGCTTTCAGGGAGCGGGGGAACTGCCCGGTTCCTTAGAAGCGCGGGCAACGACACGGCCTTTAGGGGCGCGGGGAACTGCGCGACCAGCCACCCCCAACC
>NZ_VJZC01000074.1 GCF_009377185.1 Streptomyces spongiae | reverse complement strand
ACCCACCCCAGACACCCACTGCGACCTGCGCGTTCATCCACTCCGGGCGCCGTTGTCAGTGGGCTGCGGTAGCTTCCGAAGTGCTGGGGCGCACAGTCGCGCCACAGGTAACAGCCACAGGGGTGGGTGGGCCATGAGCAACGGCACGGCGACGACAGCAGACCTCGACCTCCAGCTCGAGAAGCACCGGGTCGAGCTGACCGGTTACTGCTACCGGATGCTCGGCTCCTCCTTCGAGGCCGAGGACGCGGTGCAGGACACCCTCGTCCGCGCCTGGCGGAGCTACGAGAAGTTCGAGGGCCGCTCCTCACTCCGCTCCTGGCTGTACCGCATCGCGACGAACGTGTGCCTGGACATGCTGACGGCGGGCAACAAACGGGCACGCCCCATGGACCTCAGCGACTCCACCCCTCTGGCCCAGGCGGCGCTCGCCCCCCGCCCGGACAACACCTGGCTGGAGCCCGTCCCGGACGCCCGCGTCCTGCCCGCGACCAGCGACCCGGCGGAGGCGGCGGTGGCGAAGGAGTCCGTGCGGCTGGCCTTCGTCGCGGCCCTGCAGAAGCTGCCGTCCAAGCAGCGTGCCGTGCTCATCCTCCGCGAGGTGCTGGCCTGGAAGGCGAGCGAGGTCGCCGAGTTGCTCGGCACCTCGGTGGCGTCGGTGAACAGCGCGCTGCAGAGAGCCCGGGCGACGCTCGCCGAGGGCAACGGCCAGGGGGCGGAGGGCGCCGTCTCCGACCCGCTGGACGAGGAGCAGCAGAAGCTCCTGGACCGCTATGTGGCGGCCTTCGAGGGGTACGACATGGCGGCGCTGACCGCGCTGCTGCACGAGGACGCGGTCATGACGATGCCGCCGTTCGACCTGTGGCTGCGCGGCACGGACGACATCACGGGCTTCATGACGACGCTGGGCGCGCCCTGCGCGGGCTCGCACCTGGTGCCGGTCTCCGTGAACGGCCTGCCGGGCTTCGCCCAGTACAAGCCGGACCCGGAGAAGGGCGGTTTCTCTTCCTGGGCGATCCAGGTCCTGGAGATATCAGAGGGCCGGATCACCGGGTTCCACTGCTTCCTCGACACCGCCCGCTGGTTCCCGCTCTTCGGGCTGCCCCTCCACCTCGAAGGCGAGGCCGACAAGACCGAGTAGCGCGCGCAGCGCCGGGTCGGGGTCCCGTAGCCGTATGCGGCCCCCGGCACGCCGGGCGGCGAGCTGAAGCCGGGCGAGCACGTCGACGGCGGCCAGACCCGGCGGTCCGATCCCGGCGACGTCGCACACCACGACGCCCGCCCGGGTGGCCTTCAGCCGCGCGCGGACGTCGGCACAGAGCCGGGGGACCTCGTCCTTGGCGACGGGGCCCGGCAGCACGAGTACGGCGGGTGTCGTGGCATCCACGTTCGGTAGACCGTCCTGGGGCTCGTAACTCATCGCGCCGTGCCCAACCGACGGTATGCGCCCGCGCGGTCCGGCAAGGATCACATTGACCGGTGGCCCGCCTTCCCCGGAGGGTTGGGTGTATGCCCCATGAATCAGCACCGCCCCTCATACCCGACGGCCTCCTTCCCGCCGAGGAGGCCCTGTGCAGGGGGTGCTGACGGGGTTCGCGGTGATCGCCGTCGTCATCGGCGTCGGCTTCGTCATCGGACGTCGGGGCTACCTCGGCGAGCACGGACGGGAGGTGCTGACCAAGCTCGCGTTCCATGTGGCCTCACCGGCCCTGCTGTTCACGACGCTCGCCGGGGCCGACCTGTCGGTGATCTTCTCCAGCCGCCTGCTCGTCACGGCGCTGAGCACGGCCGCCGCGGCCGGAGCCTTCGTCGCGGTCGGTGTCGTACGGCGCTGGGGCGTCGGCCGGACGACCATCGGCGCGCTGTGCTCCAGTTACGTCAACTCCGGCAACCTCGGCATCCCGATCGCCGTGTACGTGCTGGGCGACGCCTCGCTCGTGGCGCCGGTGCTGCTGTTCCAGGTGATCGCCGTGACACCGGTCGCGCTGACGATCCTGGACCTGTCGGGCCCGGGCGAGAAGGGCCCGCTGTGGCGGCGGCTGATCACGCCGTTGCGCAACCCGATCGCGGTGGGCTCGCTGGCCGGGGTCGCGGTCTCGGCATCCGGACTGACGGTACCGGGGCCGGTCATGGACCCGTTGACGCTGATCGGCAACATGTCGGTGCCCGCGGTGCTGCTCGCCTTCGGTATCTCCCTGTGCGGCAGCACCCTCCCGGGCCGCGGCTCCGACCGCCACCCGGTGCTGCTCTCGGTCGCCCTGAAGTCGGTGGGCCAGCCGGTGGTGGCCTGGGCGCTCGCGACCGGGCTCTTCGGTCTCCGCGGGGCGCCCCTGCTCGACGTCGTGGTCACCTCGGCGCTGCCCGCCGCGCAGAACCTCTACACGTACGCGAGCCGCTACCGCGTGGGCGAGGTCCTGGCCCGGGAGGCGATCCTGCTGTCGACGGTGCTGTCAGTGCCGGTGTTGGTGGTGGTGGCGGCGTTGTTGGGGTGAGGTGCGGCTCAGCCGATGCGTGCGGCTCAGCCGATGCGTTCCAGCACCACCGGCGACGGCGTGAAGTCCACTCCCGACGCCCCGATGTCGTACGACCCCTCGACCGCCTGCAACGCGTACGCGAACCGCTCCGGCGTGTCCGTGTGCAGTGTGAGCAACGGCTGGCCCTCGGTCACCGCGTCGCCGGGCTTGGCGTGCATCTCCACACCCGCCGCCGCCTGCACCGGGTCCTCCTTGCGGGCGCGGCCGGCTCCGAGGCGCCAGGCGGCGATGCCGATGTCGTAGGCGTCGAGGCGGGTCAGGACGCCCGAGGAGGGGGCCGTGACCACGTGCTGCTCGCGGGACGTAGGCAGCGGAGCGTCCGGGTCGCCGCCCTGGGCCGCGATCATGCGGCGCCACACGTCCATCGCCGAGCCGTCGGCGAGGGCCTTCGCCGGGTCCGCGTCCTTCACCCCGGCCGCGTCGAGCATCTCGCGGGCCAGGGCCAGGGTCAGTTCCACGACATCGGCCGGGCCACCGCCCGCGAGTACCTCGACCGACTCCCTGACCTCCAGGGCGTTGCCCGCCGTCAGACCGAGCGGGGTCGCCATGTCCGTCAGCAGCGCGACCGTCCGTACGCCGTGGTCCGTGCCCAGGCCGACCATCGTGGAGGCCAGTTCACGCGCGTCCTCGATGGTCTTCATGAAGGCGCCCGTGCCCACCTTCACGTCGAGGACCAGCGAGCCCGTTCCCTCGGCGATCTTCTTCGACATGATCGAGGAGGCGATGAGGGGGATCGCCTCGACCGTGCCCGTGACGTCGCGGAGTGCGTACAGCTTCTTGTCCGCCGGGGCCAGGCCGTCGCCCGCCGCGCAGATCACCGCGCCCGCGCCGTTCAGGACGGACAGCATCTCCTCGTTCGAGAGCAGGGCGCGCCAGCCGGGGATCGACTCCAGCTTGTCCAGGGTGCCGCCCGTGTGGCCGAGGCCCCGGCCCGAGAGCTGCGGGACCGCGGCGCCGCAGGCCGCCACCAGCGGGGCCAGCGGGAGTGTGATCTTGTCGCCGACGCCGCCCGTGGAGTGCTTGTCGGCGGTCGGGCGGGACAGGGAGGAGAAGTCCATGCGCTCGCCGGAGGCGATCATCGCGGCCGTCCAGCGGGCGATCTCACGGCGGTCCATGCCGTTGAGCAGGATGGCCATCGCGAGCGCGGACATCTGCTCGTCGGCGACCTCCCCGCGGGTGTACGCGTCGATGACCCAGTCGATCTGTTCGTCGCTGAGCTCGCCGCGGTCCCGCTTGGTGCGGATGACGGAGATGGCGTCCATGGCCATGACGTTCCTTCCGAGGTTGCGAAGGTGGCTTTCGAGGTTCTCGTGGAGTTCGAGGGCCGAAAGTGAGCGGCCCCTCCGACCGGTCGTCAGGAGGGGCCGCTCGGGGGTTACTTGGTGAGATGGTCCGGGCCGAACGCCTGCGGCAGCATCTCCGACAGCGGCAGGATCCCCGCCGGGGTCTCCAGGAGCATGTCCGGGCCGCCGAACTCGTACAGCAGTTGGCGACAGCGACCGCACGGGACGAGGATCTCGCCCTGTCCGTCCACGCAGGTGAAGTGCGTGAGCCGACCGCCGCCGGTGTTCTGCAGCTGCGAGACCAGCCCGCACTCGGCGCACAGCCCGAGGCCGTACGAGGCGTTCTCGACGTTGCAGCCCGAGACGATCCGCCCGTCGTCGACCAGGGCGGCGACGCCGACCGGGTAGCCGGAGTACGGGGCGTACGCACGGGACATCGCGTCCCGGGCCACCGCCCGCAGCTCCTCCCAGTCGACGCCGTCGACGTCGGCGACACCGGCGGGCGACGTCACTTGCCCTGTCCCTTTCGGTACGGCAGACCGTCCGCCTTGGGCATCCGCAGCCGCTGCGCGGAGAGCGCGAGGACGATCAGCGTGATGACGTACGGCGTGGCGGAGACGACCTGGTTCGGGACCTCGTTGGTGGTCGCGTACCAGGTGAACACCAGGACGCCGATGAGCAGGGTGATCGCGGCGGCGGTGTACTTCTTGCGGACCACCAGCCAGACGGCGCCGATGACCAGCAGGAGGGCGCCGAGCAGCAGCAGCGCGTGGACGTTCTCGGAGCCGCCGCGCAGGTTGAGGCTGTCGGTGTAGCCGAACAGACCGGCGCCGAGGGCGAGTCCGCCGGGCATCCAGTTGCCGAAGATCATCGCGGCGAGACCGATGTAGCCCCGGCCGCTGACCTGGCCCTCCAGGTAGAAGGGGTTGGCCACGATGGACAGGAAGACACCGCCGAGGCCGGCCAGGCCGCCGGAGATGATCACGGCCAGGTACTTGTACTTGTAGACGTTGACGCCGAGCGACTCGGCGGCGACCGGGTTCTCACCGCAGGACCGCAGCCGCAGACCGAACGCGGTACGCCACAGGATCCACCAGCTGCCGGGGATCAGGGCGACGGCGATCAGGGTCAGCCAGGAGACGTTGGTGACCAGGCCGCCGAGCAGGCCCGCGATGTCGGAGACCAGGAACCAGCCCTTGTGGTTGAGATCGCTCAGCGCGTCCGAGAGTCCTGGGACCGTGAAGTCGCCGAGGGACTCCACCTGCGGGGACTGCTTGGCCGAGCCGCCCTCCTTGCCCTCGAAGGCGAGCGGGGCGAGGTAGCGGGTGGCGCCGAGGGCGAGGATGTTGATGGCCACACCGGAGACGATGTGGTTGACGTTGAAGGTGACGGTGACGAACGCGTGCACCAGGCCGCCGATCGCGCCGCCGATGATGCCGACGAGGACGCCGGTCCACGGGCCCCACTGGTAGCCGGCCCAGGCACCGAACCAGGTGCCGAGGATCATCATGCCCTCGAGGCCGATGTTGACGACGCCCGCGCGCTCGGCCCACAGACCGCCGAGGCCGGCCAGGCCGATCGGGACGGCCAGCTCCAGCGCGGTGGACATCTGGCTGACGTTGGTGATGCCGTCGGCGCCGGTGACGACGCGGACGAGCGAGGTCAGTGCGAGGCCGCCGGCGATGATGAGGAGCAGGACGGGCAGCGACAGCTTGCGGCCGGCCGGGGCGGCGGGCTGCAGCGTGGGCTGGTTGACGTCTTGCGCGGTGGTCACTGTGGTCATCGGCCAGCCACCTCCTTCTGGGCCTTCTGGGCGGTGTTGTCGGTGGCGCCGAGGACGAGACCGGCGGCGAGCTCCGCGCCGACGCGGCGCTGCTGGCGGCGCAGACCCCACTCGCGCACGGCCTCGTACGAGACGACGACGGCGAGCACGATCAGGCCCTGCATGATGACCGCGATCTCCTTGTCGTAGTTGTGGAAGTCCAGCTCGGGCGAGGCCTTGTCGAGCCAGGCCCACAGGAGGGCCGCGAAGGCGATGCCGGTCGGGTTGTTGCGGCCGAGCAGGGCGATGCCGATGCCGAGGAAGCCGATGCCGGTGGGGAAGTTCAGGCTGTACGTGTGGGTGTCGCCGAGCAGGATCGGCAGGCCCGCGAGACCGGCCATACCGCCGGAGATCAGCATGGCCGTGAGCACCATGCGCTTGGGGTCGACCCCGCTGGCCGCGGCGGCGCTCTCCGAGGCGCCCGAGGCGCGCAGGTCGAAGCCGAAGCGGGTGCGGTTGAGGACGACCCAGTAGACGACGCCGAGCAGGACGGCGAGGAAGACGAGTCCGTAGATCTCACCGGCCGCGCCCATGTCGATGCCGGGGACCCAGCCGGACTTGTGCATCTCGCCGGTGGTGTTGTTGTTGCCGACCTTGACGCCGAAGACGCTGGGCAGCCACAGGTAGGCGATCACGGAGGTCGCGATCGCGTTGAGCATGATCGTCGCGACGACCTCGCTGACGCCGCGGGTGATCTTGAGGACACCGGCGATGCCGGACCAGAAGGCGCCGGTGAGTACGGCGGTCAGGAGCAGCAGCGGGATCTGGAGGACCGCCGGGAGGTTCACGTGGGCGCCGACGACCGCGGCCATCATGGCGGCGAGCTGGTACTGGCCGTCGACACCGATGTTGAACAGGTTCATCCGGAAGCCGATGGCCACCGCGAGGGCCGCGATGTAGTACATCGAGGCCTGGTTGATGATCAGGACCTGGATGTCGGAGAACGATGCCTGCTCGAACATCAGGGTGTACGGCTCGACCGGGTTCTTACCCGAGGCGATCAGCACCACCGAGGTCAGGGCGAAGGCCACGGCGAGCGCGATGACCGGCCCGGCCACCGCGAGGAGCACGCGCTCCTTGTCGAACTTCTTCATCAGCGGGCCTCGTCTTCCGGGGCGTCTGCGTCTGCCGGTGCGTCCGCGTCCGGGGCGTCCTCGTCTTCCGGGGCGTCCGCGTCTGCCTGGGTCTTCGCCGGACCTTGGGATGGGGTGCTTGCCGTGCCTTGGGAGGGAACTTTCACGGGGCTCTCGGCTCGGGGTTCGGCCGGGGCGTCGGCCGAGGGCTCCGCCGGGCTGTCCGCCGAGGTCGCGGCGGGGGCGTCCGCCGAGGTCTCCGCGGGGTCGTCCGGCGAACCGTCTGCCGGGGCCTTCGCCTCACCGTCCGCCGAAGTCTCCAGCGGGGCGCCCGCCGGAGTCCCCAGCGGGGCGTCCGCCGGAGTCCCCAGCGAGGCGTCCGCCGAGGGTTCCACCGGGTCCTCCGTCGGAGACTCCAGGTGGCCCGTGGCGGCGCCCGTCATGGCGGAGCCGAGTTCCTCCGGGGTGATCGTGGCGGGGTCGGCGTCGGCGACCAGCTGGCCGTTGTAGATCACCCGGAGGGTGTCGGACAGGCCGATCAGCTCGTCGAGGTCGGCGGAGATGAGCAGCACGGCCAGACCTTCCCGGCGGGCCTCCCGTATCTGGTCCCAGATCTGGGCCTGCGCGCCGACGTCCACACCACGCGTGGGGTGGGCGGCGATCAGGAAGCGCGGCTTGTGGCTCATCTCGCGGCCGACGATCAGCTTCTGCTGGTTGCCGCCGGAGAGCGAGGCCGCGGTGACGTCGATGCCGGGGGTGCGGACGTCGTACGCCTTGACGATCCGCCGTGTGTCCTCCTGGG
The DNA here is from genome assembly GCF_009377185.1 of Streptomyces spongiae. GTDB lineage: Bacteria > Actinomycetota > Actinomycetes > Streptomycetales > Streptomycetaceae > Streptomyces > Streptomyces spongiae. Next base: position 21,018 of record NZ_VJZC01000074.1, on the reverse strand, counting down.
CGGCCTTCGGGTCCAGCCAGAAGCCCTTGGCGTTGGGCCGCTCGGTGACGTGGCCGAGGATGCGGTTCTCCCAGAGGGGGGCCTCCAGGAGCAGGCCGTGGCGGTGGCGGTCCTCGGGGATGTAGCCGATGCCCTGCTCACGGCGCTTGCGCGTGGCCCAGGTGGTGATCTCCTCCTCGGCCAGCGTGATGGTGCCCGAGTCGGCCGACTTGAGGCCGATGAGCGCGTCGACGAGCTCGGTCTGGCCGTTGCCCTCGACACCGGCCAGGCCCAGGACCTCGCCCGCGTGGATGGTGAAGCTGATGTCGTCCAGCAGCGCCTTGCCGCCCGCGGCCTCCAGGCGCAGATCCTTGACGGTGATGACCGGGCGGTCGGTGACCGTGGACTCGGCGGTCTCCGGGGTCGGCAGCTCGCTGCCCACCATCAGCTCGGCCAGCTGACGCGAAGTGGTCTCGGCGGGGACGGCCGTACCGACCGTCGTACCGCGCCGGATGACCGTGATCTCGTCGGCGACCGACAGCACCTCGCCCAGCTTGTGGGAGATGAAGATGACCGACAGACCCTCGGACTTCAGCTCGCGCAGGTTGGCGAAGAGCGCGTCGACCTCCTGCGGCACGAGCACCGCGGTCGGCTCGTCCAGGATCAGGGTGCGGGCGCCGCGGTAGAGGACCTTGAGGATCTCCACACGCTGGCGGGCGGCGACCCCGAGCTCCTCGACCAGGAGGTCGGGGCGCACCCCGAGGCCGTACCGCTCGGAGATCTCCTTGATCTTGCGGCGCGCCTTGCCGCCGATGCCGTGCAGCTTCTCGCTGCCCAGCACCACGTTCTCCAGGACCGTGAGGTTGTCGGCGAGCATGAAGTGCTGGTGGACCATGCCGATGCCGCGCGCGATGGCGTCGGCCGGCGACGAGAAGGAGACCTGCTCGCCGTCGATCGCGATCGTGCCCTCGTCCGGCTTCTGCATACCGTAGAGGATCTTCATCAGCGTCGACTTGCCGGCGCCGTTCTCGCCGACGAGGGCGTGCACGGTGCCCTTGCGGACGCTGAGGTGGATGTCGTGGTTGGCCACGACGCCCGGGAACCGCTTGGTGATCCCGGCGAGTTCGACGGCGGTCACCTGACCGTTGACCGCCGCGCCGGCCGGAGGGCTGCTGGACGCGTTGATGGCGCACTCTCCTGTGGAAGGGGGTCGTCTACGCGTGTAGCACCCCTATGGCTACGAAAAGGGTGACGCACCGTCGACAACGGGGTACAGGGCGAAAGACTCCCCGTACCCCGTTGAGCGGAGGTAACCCCGCGGTTACTGACGACTCCCGGGGGTCCTCCGGGGGTCGCCTGGCTGCTCGAGGCCCCGCTGTGCCAGCCCGCTGTGTCAGCTGGGCAGTGTCAGCTGGTCCTGACCTTGATCTCGCCGCTGATGATCTTCTCCTTGGCCGTTTCGATGGCTTCCTGGAGCTTGGTGTCGGCCTTGAACTTGGGGTTGGAGTCCGCGAGGCCGACCTCCCCGGTCTTCAGATCGCCCCGTACGATACCGCTCTCCGGCTTGCCGTCCTCGACCGACTTGGCAAGGTTGTACACCGCCTTGGCCACGTCCTTCGTCGCCGAGGTGAGGATGTGGTCCTTGTACTTCGCGAGGGCCTGCTGCTGGTACTGGTCGGAGTCGACGCCGATCGCCCACACCTTGTTCGCGGCGGCGGCCTCGATCACGCCCTGGCCCGACAGACCGGCCGCCTGGTAGACGACGTCGGCCTTCTTCTCGATCTGGCTCTCGGCGGCCGTCTTGCCCTTGTCGGGGCTGGAGAAGCCACCCTCCTCCGCGGTCTGCGTGAGGTACTGCGAGAGGACCTTCGCCTTGGGGTCGGTGTCCTCGACGCCCTGCTTGAAGCCCGCCTCGAACTTGTGGATCAGGGGGATGTCCACACCACCCACGAAGCCCACGACGTTCGACTTGGTGCTCCTGGCGGCGGCGACACCGGCGAGGTACGACGCCTCCTCCTCGGAGAAGACCAGGTCCGCGACGTTCTCCGCCTTGATGGTGGAGTCGTCGACGATGCCGAACGAGACGTCCGGGTACTTCGCCGCGGCCTCCTTCACGGCCGCCGCGTACGCGTAGCCGACGCCGATCACCGGGTTGTAGCCCTGCTTGGCGAGCGAGACCAGGCGCTGGGTCTTGTCGGCGTCCGTCTCGCCCTCGGTGGGCTCCACGTCGGTGGTCTCGTAGCCGAACTCCTTCTCCGCCTTGCGCAGACCCTCGTACGCGGCGTCGTTGAAGGACTGGTCGCCCTTGCCGCCGACGTCGTACGCAATGGCGAGGCCCTTGTTGCCCTTGGAGTCCTGGGAGGAGGCCTCGGTGGAGGTGCCTCCGCAGGCGGAGAGGGCGAGGGCGAGGGATGCGGTCGCTGCGCCTGCGACCGTGAGGCGGGAAACCCGGCGCATGAATCAGTGCTCCTTGCGTACAAGCGCCGGAGGGTGAGTGCTCTACTGGGTCGGCGCTGTCTTTGGCGCAGAGTAACGCGCGTAGACCTACGAGAAAAACCCCGGTGTCCACCTTGTTATGGGGCCGATACGCTCCGCTGGGCGCGCGGGGTCTGACAGCGCCGTTGATGGTGATGCGCCGTCCAGGTCTGCGGGTTGTGTGTGGTTGATCGCGCAGTTCCCCGCGCCCCTGACGGGGCGCGGGCCCCTCACAAACAAGAAGCGGGCGGGCCCTCATGCCCCGCCCGCTTCTGTGATCGATCGGCGACTACTCCGTCTTGACCTTGATCGTGCCGTCGATGATGGCCTTCTTGGCCTTGGCGACGGCGTCCGTGAGGCCGGAGATCTTCGCGAACTCGGGGTTGGTCTCGGCCAGGCCGACGCCGTTCACCTTGAGGTCGAAGGTCTGCGTGCCGGTCAGCGGCTTGCCGTCCTTGACGGACTTGGCCAGCGCGTACACCGCGCCGCCGACGTCCTTGAGCGCCGAGGTGAGGATGTAGTTCTTGTACTTGGCGAGGGCCTGCTGCTGGTACTGGTCGGAGTCGACGCCGATCGCCCACTTCTTCTGGGTGGCGGCGGCCTCGATCACGCCCTGGCCGGAGAGACCCGCGGCCTGGTAGACGACGTCGGCGTTCTTCTCCAGCTGGGCCTCGGCGGCGGCCTTGCCCTTGTCCGGGCTGGAGAAGCCGCCCTCCTCGGCGGTCTGCGTCAGGTACTGCGACAGGACCTTGACCTTGGGGTTGGTGTCCTCGACGCCCTGCTTGTAGCCGGCCTCGAACTTGTGGATCAGCGGGATGTCCACGCCGCCGACGAAGCCGACGGTGTTCGTCTTGGTCGCCTTGGCGGCGGCGACACCGGCGAGGTACGAGGCCTCGTTCTCGGCGAAGACCAGGGAGGCCACGTTGTCGCCCTCGACGACGGAGTCGACGATGCCGAAGCTGACCTTCGGGTACTTCGCGGCGACCTCCTTCATCGCGGGGCCGTAGGCGAACCCGACACCGACGATGGGGTTGTAGCCCTGCTTGGCCAGGGAGGTGAGGCGCTGAACCTTGTCGGCGTCGGTCTCGCCCTCGGTCGGCTCGATGTCGGCGGTCTTGTAGCCGAACTCCTCCTTGGCCTTCTCCAGGCCGGAGAACGCGGCGTCGTTGAAGGACTGGTCGCCCTTGCCGCCGATGTCGTAGGCGATGGCGAGGCCCTTCTTGGCACCGCCGCTGTCGCTGCTGTCGCTGCTCCCGGCTTCGGTGCTGGTGCCGCCACAGGCCGTGGCCGCGAGGGCCAGCGACGCGACCCCCACCGCGACGCGGGTCAGTTTGGATATCCGACGCATCGTGAAGTTCCCCATTCTCCAAAGCCCCGCAGTGGGTGCTCGTTCAGCTCCCGCCGTGGGTGCCGAGTTCGGCGCAGATTAACGCGCGTAGACCGCCGAGGGAACGGGGTACCGCGTGGCTGTTATGCATTCGTGCCGATGGCCGGTTACGTCCCGGTGAACCACCGTCTCGAAAGGTGCGGGTCGGGGCACACCACCCAGGGTGAGGAGGGGTGACCGTGACGGCCGTCGGCCGATGGCCGATGGCCGATGTGCGATGGCCGATGGCCGATGGCCGATGTGCGATGTGCGATGTGCGATGTGCGATGTGCGATGGCCGACGGTGACCGTCGCCGGTCATGGTCACCCCTCCTCATCCGGACCGCGACTACCGCCCCGCGTCGAGGAGGGCCGCCGCGGTGAAGAGCTCCACGCCGACCGTGATGGCGTGCTCGTCCACGTCGAAGTCGCCCTGGTGCAGGTCGCGGCCCACGCGGTCGCCGGGCCGACGGGTGCCGAGGCGGGCCATGGCACCCGGGACGTGCTCCAGGTACCAGGAGAAGTCCTCGCCACCCAGGCTCTGGTCGGTGCCCTCGACGGACGGCGCACCGCAACGGGCGGTCATGGCGTCGCGCAGCAACTCGACGACGACCGGGTCGTTGACGACGGGCGGAACGCCCCGGATGTAGTTGATCTCGGACTTGGCGCGGTGGAGGGTGGCGATCTCGTCGATGGCCGCGTGCACCAGATCGGGCGCCTGCCGCCAGGCGTCGATGTCGAGGCAGCGTACGGTCCCGGAGAGCTCGGCGTGCTGCGGGATCACGTTGGGGGCGTGCCCGGACTCGATGCGCCCCCAGGTGATGGCGAGGCCGCTGCGGGCGTCGACGCGGCGGGCGACCAGCGCGGGCACGTCGGTGGCGACGCGGGCGGCGGCGGTGACGAGGTCGGTGGTGAGGTGGGGGCGCGCGGTGTGGCCGCCCGGCCCGTCGAGCGCGACTTCCAGCCGGTCGCAGGCGGAGGTGATGGGCCCCTTGCGGATCCCGATCCGCCCGGCGTCCACCTTGGGGTCGCAGTGCACGCCGATGATCCGCCCCACGTTCTCCAGCACACCGGACTTGATGGCGTCGGCCGCGCCGCCCGGCAGCACCTCCTCGGCCGGCTGGAAGATCAGCCGTACGGGCCGGGGCAGCCGCCCCTTCCGGTGCAGCTCGGCGAGGACGAGGCCGGCGCCGAGGACGGTGGTGGTGTGCACGTCGTGGCCGCAGGCGTGCGCCCGGTCGGGCACGGTGGAACGGTAGGCGCAGCCGACCTTCATGTCGGGGATCGGCAGGGCGTCGATGTCGGCCCGCAGGGCGAGCATGGGCCGCCCGCCGTCCCAGTCGCCGATGTCACACAGGAGCCCGGTCCCGGAATCGAGTACGCGCGGCGCGAGCCCCGCCTTCTCCAGACGGGCCTTGATCGCGGCGGTCGTACGGAACTCCTGGTTGCCGAGCTCGGGGTGCATGTGCAGGTCGCGGCGGAAGGCCACGAGCTCGGCGCGCAGGGCATCCGGCAGGGCGCCGGGAAGCGCCGCTTCCCCGGGCAGATCGGCCTCGGACTCTCGGGACATCAGTTGGTTCACCCTAAGAAGAGTAGGGCGATCGGGCGTGCACCTAACCCACGATCAACAAAAATTCAGCCCGGAAGGTAAGAAAATCTGGCCGCATGGCGCATGGGGATCAAGTGGGGTGGGTATATCTTCGCCTCTTTTCGGGTGGTCGACCTCACTCCCCGTCCCTGGTCTCACCCTCCCTGCCCTCCGTGCTCTCCGCGGGGACGACGAACCCGGAGGTGTCCAGCTCGAAGCCGAACGGTGCGGGGACGTGGAGGGGCCGCCCGAAGGGCACGGTCGTGCGGGAGCGATAGCCCTTGGGCGACGGATCCCAGAACGCGGTGATCTCCTGGACCTGCATGTCGAGGACCAGGTACACGGGAACCACGCGTCCGTACGTGTCCAGCTGGTCGAGCCAGTCGCAGTCCTTGGTGGCGTCCTCGGCGGCTACGGGGGTCAGCTCGGCGACGAGAGCGAGTGCTGCCCCGTCGGCGCACCGCCCCTCGGCGTCGAAAGCGGCTTCGTCGGAGACGAAGAGGTCGGGGCCGAAGCCGCGCTCGGACGAACGAAACGTGAAGAGGAAGGGAGAGGTCTCTGTGACATGGCCCTCCGGCGCGTGCGCCTCCACTCGGCTGCGCAGCAGCCGCATCGGTCGGAGGTAACGCAGCTTCGACCACGGCGACACGATGATCTTCCCCCGGATGAGCTCGGCCTTGTAGCCGTGAGGTGTGTCCAGTTCCTCGACGGTCCGGAGCATGTCCTCGAAATCTCCGGGCCCGGACGCGCCCACAGCCTCCGGGCGCTCGATCATGGCCGCCACCACTGTCCTCCGCCGACTACAGGGCGTGTCGATGTCCACACGGTACGCCAGGAGGAAAGTACGGCTCGGCATATGGTCACGCGGCGGCCCTCACGTCCACCGCCGACCGCGCATCGAGCTCGAACCAGAGCAGCTTCCCGCCGCACCCGAACAGATCGTCACCGAGCAGGCACCCGCCCCAGCGGTCGGCCCACTCGTGCACGAGGAGCAGCCCGCGTCCACCGATGGATCGCTCGTCCGGCTGTTCCTGCGAACCGCGCCGACAGGCCGGCCCGTCGAACAGCGAGGGCACGTGTGAGTCGGTGTCCCATACGGTGACGCGCACCCCGCTCCGGGGCACGCCGTCAGCCTCGCCAAGCCCACGGAGCCGCAACGCGGCGGGCCCTTTCGTGTGCCGGTAGGCGTTGGTGACGAGCTCGGAGGCCAGCAGTTCGGCAGTGTCGAGCAACTCCCGCATCCCGTACGCCGGAAGCACGGCCCGCAGGGTCATAGGGGCGATGCGCGGGGCGCGTGGTCCCTCCCGGCACGAAGGGACGCCGATGCCGCCCAGCAAGACCCCTACCCTGCGCCAACAGCGCCTCGGCGCTGAGCTGCGCAAACTCCGCGACCGTGCGGGACTGTCCACGATCGAGGCGGCGGCCCTCCTGGGCGTCAACCAATCGCGCATCAGCAACATCGAAGCGGGGCGCTACGCCGTGAGCGCCGACCGCGTACGGGCCATCGCCCGCAACTACGCCTGCTCGGACGAGGCACTCGTCGAGACACTGACCGGAATGACGGGGCGTAAGGCGCGCGGCTGGTGGGAGGACTACCGAGGACAGCTCCCCCACGCCACGCTCGACCTGGCCGAACTCGAACACCACGCAACTGCGCTGCGCGTGGCCCAAGCCCTGCACATCCCCGGCCTGTTGCAGACATCGCAGCACGCACGGGCGCTCTTCGGCGACGCCGTGCCACCTCTGCTCCCTCACGAGATCGAGCACAGGATGTCGTACCGCATCAAGCGTCAGGCGGTGCTGTATCGCGAGCCTCCCCTCCCCTACACGGCACTCATCCACGAGGCGGCGCTCCACATGCAGGTGGGCGGCCCGGCCGTCGCCGCGGAACAACTCACCCACCTCGTCGAGATGGGCGAGCGCGACACCGTCACGATCCTGGTCGTCCCCTTTGGGCGGGGCGCCTTTCCCGGCTCCGGGCAGGGCATCGACTACGCGTACGGACCTGTCCCCCAGCTCGACACCGTGCAGCTGGACACCGAGCATGGCAGCGAATTCCTCGACGCCGCAGCCCAGTTGGAGCGCTGCACACCGGTGCTGGACCGCCTGGAAAAGCTCGCACTCCCAGCGCAGGAGTCTCGCGACCTCATCAGCGGCATCGCCCGCCAAGCCTGAAGGAGGCCCCTCATGTCCACCAACCCGGCCATTGCCTGGCAGAAATCGTCATACAGCTCGGAGGCCTCCTCCTGCCTCTACCTCGCCACCGCCCCCGACACCACCCTCCACCTCCGCGAGAGCGACGAGCCGGACACCGTCCTCCACCCGGACCGTGCGGCGCTGGCGGCACTCATAGCGGCCTGCAAGAAGGACAGGTGAGAGCCTGAACGCTCGCTCGACTGTCGTACCTGCGAGCCCGCCCCCTGCCACCATGGCGAGGTGGCCATCGACATAGTGTTCTTCCTGGCTCCCGATGACGAGACCGCCGCCGAGACACGCCCGAACGGGCCTGGGCCCGCACTCACATCAGTGACCTTTCACTCCTTCGACCCTGACGATGCCGTCGTCGAGTGGGAGCTCTACTTCGAGGCCCCATGCCGTGAACTCCCGCCCCTTGAGCAGCTCTACAAGAGAGACTGGCCCCGGTATGTCGCGCCCCTTCTCAATGACGGCATCGGGGTGTTCGCTGTCTCGGAGAAGCTGACCAGCGCGCTCGCCGACGCCGGGCCCAGCGAGTTGCGCGAACTCACCGCGCGCTGGACCGAGAGGCTCAGACTTGCGGGCGAGGACGATATGACCGACGACGATCCTCCAGCGATCCTGGAGGGCGTCGCTCAGCTTGCGGCGACCGCGCACAGCGCTGACGGCTGCCTCGGTCTCTACTGCTGGCACTACTGACAACAGCCTGGGCAGCCCGTCCTCAGCCATCACCGTCCTCTACTCCTCCACGCAGTCCCCACTCATCAAGGCCCGAGTAGATCAACGCAGTGCGACCGTTGGGGGACGAGAAGCACTCGGCCTCCCCCGAGTACATCGCCACCAACGAGTCGACTCCCCGCCACCAGGTGTCCGCCAAGCCCATCACCTCACGCACCGGCTCATAGTCCGCCAACGCGATGCCATCTACGTCATCGCCGGTGACCTTGGTGATCTGCTTCGCCCACATGGATGCGTGATGGGCCAGTGCGAGCGACTCCACCCATCCCTCGACGGTCGCGTGAAGGGGCGTCCACCGAGGTCCATGGATACCGAACTCACCATCCGGGCCGATCATGAACGAGTAGGGGACTGCGGTCCGCTGCATCCCTGCTTCGAACCACCACCCTTCAGCGGGTGAGCCTTCCGGCGAATCAGGATCAAGGTATTTGGGGCCTCCGTCGTACTGCGATGCGGGCGGCAGCAGCAGGCCGCCCCAGCGCTCTTGATACGCCGCCATCCGGTCGATCACCGCAGCCGGGACTTCATGCTCAAGCCACCACTGCCTGTGCTCCGCGACAAATCGGGTGTCGACCTTGATGCCGTGCGCACTGACATAGGACCGAGCCCTTCGGGTCAGCCCGTCGGGCACATCGTTGATGAGGTGAAGATTCACCTCACACGCGCCCAGCCGTCCGCCCATGCAGCACCAGCACCCCCGGCACAGCGGCGGCCAGAACCGCGAGAGCGAGCAGTGCCGGTACCAGTGCCACCACCGGGCCCGCGCACAGCAGGATCACGCCCCCGGCGAGGAGCGCCACCGACCTGCCGCCGCCCGTGCGGAGCAGGATCGCCGCTGTCGCCAGGAGGAAGATGCCTACACCGCCCGTCAGCGCCCACGCCACCACGCCGTGCAGGGGCTCGGAGAGGTCGTATTTGGTGGTGTCGGCGACCTGTTGGAGGGCCTTCTTGAGGCCAAGGGCCGTGATTACGACGCCGGCGACGAGGGGGAGGTGGAGGAAGGTGTAGACGTCGCGGGCCAGGCGGGTGCGGTCGTCGCCGTCCAGGGTGGCCAGGTGGTGTTCGGCCGGGTCGGCGAGGCGGCGGAAGTAGAGGCGCCAGAGGCCCGCTACGACGAGCAGGCCCGCGGTGGAGGCGAGCAGGACCGGGGCCGTGATCGTGTAGCCCGAGACGCCGACGCCGATCGCGACGATCGACTCGCCCAGGGCGATGATGACGATCAGGCCGTGGCGTTCGGCGAAGTGGCCCGGGGAGGCCACGCGCCAGCCCGAGGAGCCGGTGACGTAGATGCCGAGGTAGTCGATGAGGACGGCGCCCAGCCAGATGAGGATCTGGGTGAGGCCGGTGAAGGCGCTGCCGATCAGGAGCAGGGCGAACGGGGGTGCGACTGACAGCAGGGCGGTGCGGCGGAGCGTGGCGTGCAGGGCCTCGTCGGCCGGGTCGGAGATCCAGTACGTGATCAGGTGCAGGATGCGGACCGCGCCGTAGCAGAGGACGAAGACAAGGGGTGTCGGCAGCCCTCCGGGTGCGTCGGCGTAGACATCGGGAACCGTCAGCGAGACGGCCAGGACCACCGCCATCACCGCGACCAGCACGCCGAACATCGCTCCGGAGTCGGCCCGTACGACGTTGCCCAGCCAGGCGAAGCTGCACCAGCACCACCACAGCAGCGCCAGCACGACCATTCCGCCGAGCAGCCGCAGGGGGCTCGCGTCGGCTGCCATCAGTGCCGTGACCTGGGTGATCGCGTAGACGAAGACCAGGTCGAAGAACAGTTCCGCCGGTGTCACCCGGTGGCCGTCCTCCGTGGCCACCATACGTCTGTGCTCGCTCCGCGCCATGACTCCCCCTCCTCGCCGGCCCGATCAGTCCGGGCGGCCTCGCGCGGAACGATACCCAAGGGTTACCAGGGGTAGGGGGGTGCCAACTGCTCCGCCTCACGACAACCGCGTCCGGCGTCGCCTCTGCGCCTACGCCGTCTTCACCACCGACACCGCCGATACCGACGACAGCCGGTGTACGTCCCGCGCCGTCCCCGTCACTCCCGACAGGAAGCCCTGGGCCCGCGGCGAGGCGTTCTCCGTGAGCCAGGTGGGGTCGATGTCGAAGACGGCTACCTTGACCTCCGTGCCCGCCAGGGCCAGGGGCAGGGTGTGGACGACGGTGGAGGGGAAGCTGAGGATGGTGCGGCCGATGGGGCCGCGGCGGGCGATGAGTTCGAGGGGGAGGTCCGGGCGGACCACCTCCAGGCCGGTCTCCTGGACCAGGCGGTGGAGTTTCTCCGAGCTCTCGCGGCGGTGGGCGAAGTAGCGGGTCGCGCCGTGGGCGCGGGCTAGGGAGCGGACCGCGTCCAGGTAGCGGTCGCCGTCCACGACGCCCGTCTCGACCAGGGACGTACCGACCAGGTCGGAGCCCTTGGTGAGGCGCGGGGGGCCGAAGCGGGCCCGGGTCCAGGCGAAGTCGTTCGCCGTGATCGTGACGCCGTCGGGGGTCTCGTCGATCGGCATGGAGGAGAAGACCTCCACGTGCCGGCCCCGGCCCGGGGTGAGCCGGTGGCGGGCCTTGGAGGAGACCGGGGCGAAGAGCAGGTCGCGCGGGCCGGGGCGGCCGCCCTTGCGGTGCCAGCGGACCAGGCGTTCACCGCGGGCGAGCTGGGAGACGAACTCCATGGTCGCCGTGCCGTCGTCCACGACCACCAGGTCGTGGGCCCGGGTGATGGTCAGGAGAAGTTGTACGTAGCGGGAGAACGGGTCGCCCATTACTACTCTGCTCGCTCTGCGGAGCAGCGGGGCCAGGCCCGCGATGGTGTGGAACGGGGCCGTCGTGCCGCCCCGCGCCTCCTCCCACCGCACCTCGTACCCCTCGTCCCGCGCCAGCTCCGCCATACGGCGCAACTGGCCCCGGGTCATGGGGTCGTTGGGTGAGAGGACGACAAGGGTGAGCCCCGCGCCGGGGGACCGCGCGGTGTCCCCCTCCGTGCCGAGGGCGTGGGCGTGCGCCCACTCCAGCACGTTCAGGAGCTGGACCGGACTCTCGACGAAGGCGAGGGTGTGGGGGCCGGCGGTTCCGGCGCGGGGGCTCATCGACGTACGACCGTCGCTTCCCTTGAGGTGAGGGTGGAGGGGATCAGACCGCGACCGGCTCGCCCGCCGCGGCGGCGATCTCCGCCTCGGCGACGACGCCCTGGACGCGGCGCAGCTTCTTCATCGGGCCGAGCTCGGAGTCGTACACCTTCTTGACGCCGTCACCGAGGGACGCCTCGATGGTGCGGATGTCGCGGACGAGACGCGAGAGGCCCTGCGGCTCCACCGAGGCGGCCTGGTCGGAGCCCCACATGGCGCGGTCGAGGGTGATGTGGCGCTCGACGAAGGAGGCGCCCAGGGCGACCGCGGCGAGCGTGGTCTGCAGACCCGTCTCGTGGCCGGAGTAGCCGATCGGGACGTTCGGGTACTCGTCCTGGAGGGTGTTGATGACGCGGAGGTTGAGCTCCTCGGCCTTCGCCGGGTACGTAGAAGTGGCGTGGCAGAGAAGGATGTTGTCGCTGCCCAGGACCTCGACCGCGTGGCGGATCTGCTTCGGGGTCGACATGCCGGAGGACAGGATGACCGTGCGGCCCGTCGCGCGCAGGGCGCGCAGCAGCTCGTCGTCCGTGAGGGAGGCGGAGGCGACCTTGTGGGCGGGGACGTCGAACTTCTCCAGGAAGGCGACGGCCTCGGTGTCCCACGGGGAGGCGAACCAGTCGATGTTCTTCGACTTGCTGTACTCGTCGATCGCGCGGTACTCGTCCTCGCCGAACTCCACGCGGTGGCGGTAGTCGATGTAGGTCATCCGGCCCCAGGGGGTGTCGCGCTCGATGTCCCACTGGTCGCGCGGGGTGCAGATCTCCGGGGTGCGCTTCTGGAACTTGACCGCGTCGCAGCCGGCCTCGGCGGCCGCGTCGATCAGCTTGAACGCGTTCTCGAGTTCGCCGTTGTGGTTGATGCCGATCTCGCCGACGACGTACACGGGGTGACCCGGGCCGGCGGTCTTCGAACCGAACTGGCGCAGACGGGAGTTGGTGCTCATGGCTGAGACGTTCCTTACTTGTCGAGAGGGTCGAGAGAGTCGAGAGAGGGACCGAGGATCCAGCCGGCGATCTCTCGGATCGCGCCGTCGCCACCGGGGACGGTGGTGACCGCGCGTGCGGCGCCGCGCACGACGTCGTGGGCGCTTCCGACCGCCACGGGCCAGCCGACGAGGCCGAAGCACGGGAGGTCGTTGACGTCGTTGCCGACGTAGAGCACGCGCTCTGGCGCGATGCCCTGCTCCTCGCACCACTGCTTCAGTGCGAGGTCCTTGCGGTCGATGCCGTGGAGGACCGGGATCTGCAGCTTCCGGGCCCGGGCGGCGACCACAGGGTTCTGTTCCGTGGACAGGACCAGCATCTTCAGCCCGCTCTTGCGGAGGGCCGCGATGCCGAGTCCGTCCCCGCGGTGCACGGAGACGAACTCCCGTCCGTCGGAGTCGATCAGCACCCGGTCGTCGGTCTGGGTGCCGTCGAAGTCGAGGACTACGGCGTCGATGTCGTCGTAGGTGGGGAGGGCGCCTGGGCGATCCGCGTCGAAGAGCGGCGCGAGTGCCTGGGCGCGGGCGAGGTCGTGCGGGTCGTCGATCTCCAGGACCCGCGCGGGGTCGGTGCGCACGAGTTCCGTACGGCCGAAGAAGCGGTGCTGGTGCTTGCGCAGGCCGGCCGCCTCCATGGCGTACGCGGCGCCGGTCTCCAGCAGGTCCTGCGGACGGTCCTGGCGGCGGGGGCGGAACGACTTGTCGTGGTTGACGCCGTAGCCGCCGTCCGTGTCCGTGGGGTCGGTGACGGTGGTCGTGCCGCCCACGGCTCCCGTGCGGGCGGACTCGACGACCGTGGGCTCGACGGCCCTGGGCTCGTCCGCCGTGTCCCGCCAGATGAACCCGTGGAAGGGGGCGACGGTGAGGGCGGTGTCGGCGCCGTGCTCCACGATCGCCCGCGCGACCCCGTCGATGTCCTCGCGGAGGATGAACGGGCTGGTGCACTGGACGAGCAGGACGACGTCGACCGCGGCGCCGTGGAGCGCCTCGTGGGCGTCCATGGCGTGCAGGACGGCGGCCTCGGAGGTGGCGGTGTCGCCCGCGATGGCGGCGGGGCGCAGCACGACCTCGGCGCCGGCCACGCGTGCGGCGGCGGCGATGGCGTGGTCGTCGGTGGAGACCACGACGTCCGTCACCAGCCGGGCGCCCAGGCACTCGCGCACGGCGCGGGCGACCAGCGGGACGCCGCCGACGGGGGCGAGGTTCTTCGCGGGGACGCCCTTGGAGCCGCCGCGCGCGGGGATCACGGCGAGCACGCGGCGTACCGAAGCCGCTGGGCCCGCTTCCGAGTTGGGCATGGGATGTACTCCTTGCGAGAGGATCGGGGGGTGCGCGGCTCGCCCGTCCGCGGTGTGGGCTGCGGTCAGGCCGGGCGCGCCGGGCGCGCCGGGCCCGCCGGGCACTTCGGCCGTGCGTTCGACTCGCCCGTGAGCCGCCTCGGCCGTACGGTCGGCTCGGTCGTGAACCGCCCCAGCCGTACGGTCGGCTCGCTCGCCCGCAGCCTCGGACGCGGTCGCGGTCGCGGCCTCGGCGTCGGTCGCAGGCGCGGCCTCGGTGGCGGCCTCGGTCGCGGTCCCAGCCACAGCCTCGGCACCGGTCGCGGGCGCGGCGCCGGTCGCGGGCGCGGCTGAGGCAGCAGCCGCAGGCGCGGCCTCGGCGCCGGTCGGGGTCGCAGCCTCGGCCTCGATCGCAGGCGCGGCCTCGGTGGCGGCCTCGGTCGCGGTCCCAGCCACAGCCTCGGCATCAGTCGCGCCCTCGGTCACAGTCGCGGTACCAGCCGCAGCCTCGGCACCGGTCGCGGGCGCGGCTGAGGCAGCAGGCGCGGGCGCGGCCTCAGCACCGGTCGGGGTCGCAGCCTCGGCCTCGATCGCAGGCGCGGCCTCAGCACAGGTCGGAGTCGCAGCCTCGGCCTCGATCGCAGGCGCGGCCTCGGTCGCGGTCCCAGCCGCAGCCTCGGCGTCAGCCGCGGCCTCGGTCGCAGCCTCCGCCGCGGCCCACGGGCCGTCGGCCCGGACCGCGCTGACCGCGCGGGCGACCGCTGCCTCAGCCGCGTCCGCGGCGGGCGCGGCTGAGGCGGCCGCCGCGCCTGCGGCGGGCGCGCCCACCGTGTCGGCCGTGCTCACAGCTCCCCCATCCGCCGGATGACGGGCGCGACCCGCTGCACCCCGTGCCGGTACGCGCCGCGTGCCGCCCGGCGCACGATCTGCCGTACGGGACTGGGCTCCTTGTCGGCGGCCGGGGCCCCGGGCAGCGGGGCGCCGTCCGGGCCGAGGTGGTGGCGGGCGAGGATGCCGGGCAGGTAGCCCGGCGCGGTGACAGGCGTGTAGTACGGGTCGAGGGGCGGGAGCTGAGCCGCGGAGAGCAGCTTGGCGATGCGTTCACGCGCCGCGTCGAAGGCCGTCTCGTACGACCCGTAGGCGGCGACGCCCTGGCGGGTGACCCACGCGGCGTCGGGCGTCGGCTCGTGCCCGGCGTCGAGCTGGTCCCAGGAGGCGAGGCAGCCGGAGCCCACGAAGTGGTGGTTGCCCAGGGTCTCGCGGACGCCCAGGTCGGTGAGGACCACCGTGGGGATACGGCGGTGCAGGGACTCGAGGGCGGCCGTGGAGCTGACCGTGACCAGCAGGTCGGTGCGGTCCAGGACCTCGCCCATGTTGCCGTAGACGAGGCGGAAGTTGGACGGCAGGTCGACCCGCTGAGCCAGCTTCTGGTACGGCAGTTCCTCGATGTGGGTGGTGTGTTCACCCGGCTTGGAGCGCAGCTTCAGCAGCACCTCGCGCTCGGGGTGCAGCCGGGCGTGCTGGACCAGCCGGTTCAGCAGGTATGTGCGGTCCTTGCGGCTGTCGGGCACGGAGGGCTGGGCGGCGAAGACGACCGTGTACGGGTCGCGCTTCTCGTACGGCGCTCCGCCGAGGAACGGCAGGGCCACCTCGGTCACCGAGGAGGCGTCGGCGCCCACTCCCTCGTACACGTCCCGGAAACGGTCCGCGTCCTGGCGGGAGTTGGCGAGGACGAGGTCCGCGCCGTGCCGCAGCAGCAGGCCGTCGGCGAGCTTCTCGTAGACGACGCCGACGTAGCCGGTGACGACCACAGGGCGCCGGGTCCGCGCGCCCCAGGCGCTCCTCAGTCCGTGCAGCATCGCCTGGACACCGCCCCCGACGAGGGCGAGCACGACGATGTCGTACGCCTCCTCGTCACTGTCCTGACTGTCCCGCGCGCCCATCGCCCGCAGGAACTCGACGCCGGTGACCTCGCGGAGCGAGTTCGCGCGGACGCCGACTTCTTCGAGCTGGCGGGCCGTGGGAGTGGCACGGCCGCGCAGGAGATAGCCGTCCAGACGGATGTCCGAATCCTCCGGGGCGATGCGGTTCGCGGTGAGCGCGCCCCATTTCCACCGGGTGTCGGAATCCGCGAGAACGGCGATCCGCAGAAGCTTCCTGGTACTTGCTGGCACGTCGAAGACGCTAGGAAGCCATTTCGCCCCCCGGCCCAACCAGAATCCAACAAACGGTTAACAGCAAGTCGACGAATGGCGAATCGGGCCGCGATCGGCACGAGAAAGCGCCTGGTTCACGGTACCGCCACGCGTCGTTCACCTGGTATCAAGCAGGGAGTCAAGACGAATGCCGGGCCGCCCCCTAACGTCACTCACGTGGTCAAGCTCTCCGTCATCGTGCCGTTCTACAACGTGCAGCAATACGCGCCCGACACCCTGAAGAGCCTCAGCGCCAACGCGCGCGAGGACTTCGAATTCATTCTCGTCGACGACTGCTCTCGCGACGAGACCCCGGACATTCTCGCGCGCGCGGAGCGTGAGCTGCCGGGCGCGGTGTATGTCAGACACGAGAAGAACGGGGGACTGGCGACCGCCCGCAACACCGGGATCGACAAGGCGCGTGGCGAGTACCTCACGTTCCTCGACGGGGACGACTGGCTCGCCCCCGGTTACTACCCGCAGCTCCTCGCCGCGATCGAGGACCTGGGCGTCGACTTCGTGCGCACGGACCACGTCCAGTGCACCGCGCGGGCGCGCTCCATCCACCGGGTGCCGCACGGCCGGCGGGGGGTCGTACTGCGCCCGCGGGACATCATCCTGCCCGCCGACCGGTCCACGTCCGTCGACTACGCGTACGCGTGGGCGGGCATCTACCACCGCCGGCTGGTCGACCGGGGCCTGCTGCACTTCACGGACGGGCTGCGCACCGCGGAGGACCGGCCGTGGATCTGGAAGCTGCACCGGGAGGCCGAGTCCATGGGCGTGGTGGGGCTGCTCGGCGTCTACTACCGGCGCGGGGTGGCGTCCTCGCTGACCCAGATCGGTGACGTACGGCAGCTCGACTTCATTCGCGCGTTCGACCAGGTCGTCACGGAAACCGCCGCCGACCCGGAAGCGTCGAAACTCCTCCCGAAGGCCGTGCGCACGTATTGCGCGATCATTTCCCATCATCTGGGATCCATTGAAAGGTTCGAGCCACAGGTGGCACGGAAACTGAAGGCGATGAGCGCCGGTGCGCTGCGGCGCATGCCGCAGGACGTGCTGGACGAGGCCCTCGACTCGATGGACGTCCAGCGCGCGACGCGGCTGCGCAGGCTGCGCCGCCGTCCCGCCGGCGCGGGGGTGGCCGCGTGACCACGCAGATCTTCCTCGCCTCCACCCTGTACGGCACGGCCACGCTCGCGGCCGCGCTGGACAGCGACTGCTTCGCGCCCGCGGACCGGAGGATCCTGCTGGTCTCGAACAACGCCGCGACGCCGGAGACCACGCCCGCACCGGACGAGATGCCCGGCTTCGAGCGGCTGCGCGCCCGGTTCGACGACGTGATCTCGTGGAACGAGACCATCTCCCCCTTCCACCCCGGTGGCTGGCAGCCGCGCAACGACGACGCCCCGCTGTGGGAGCGCCACCTGCGGCTCGCCTGGAACCTGGGCGACGACGACATCGAGCTGGCCGTGGAGTCCATCCAGGTGCACCCGGCGCTCGGCATCGCGCAGATCTTCATGGGCGCGCCCGTCACCGTGTACGCGGACGGTCTGATGAGTTACGGCCCCACCCGTAACAAGATCGACCCGCTGGTCGGCACCCGCGTGACGCGCCTGCTGCACCTGGACCTCGTCCCGGGTCTGAAGCCGCTGCTGCTCACCGAGTTCGGGGTGGAGCCCGAGATCGTGGCCACGGACGCGTTCTCGAAGGTGCTCGCCGAACTGGAGGACACGGGCGACGAGTTGCCCGTCGTCGAGGAGCCGGCCCTGCTGCTCGGCCAGTACCTCTCCGCGCTCGGCATCCTCACCGCCGAGGAGGAGGAGGACCTGCACGTACGGATGGTGAAGGGCGCCGTCGAACTCGGGCACACCCGCGTGGTGTTCAAGCCGCACCCCAGCGCGCCGGCCCGCTGGTCGCGCCACCTGGAGAAGGAGGCGGAGAAGCTCGGCGCCGATCTGACGGTGGTCGACACCCCCGTCCTCGCCGAGGTGCTCTACCAGCGGATGCGGCCCGCCCTGGTCGTCGGCTGCTTCTCCACGGCGCTCCTCACGGCGTCCGCGCTGTACGGCCTGCCGGTCGCCCGTATCGGCACGGAGACCCTACTGGAGCGCCTGACGCCGTACGAGAACAGCAACCGCGTCCCGGTCACCATCGTGGACGCCCTGCTGCCGGAGCTGTCGGACCGCGCGGCCGTGACCGAGCAGCGCCAGGACCTCGACGCGAAGGAGCTGACCGGTCTCGTACGGGCGGTCGGCTACGCGATGCAGCCGAAGATCTACCCGGATCTGCGCCCGTCGGTGGAGCGCTATCTGACGAACCATCTGAACCAGTACACCTGGCGCTACTTCAAGCGCCGCCGCCTCACCTCGCTGGCCCTGCCGGGCGCGGTCCCGGCCCAGCTGGCGTTCATTCCCCGCAACGCGACGGTGCGCAGAGTCGCCCGTCGCGCACGTTCATTGAAGAGGGCAACGCTCGGTTGATCTGATGAATTCACCTGCGAAGACAGCACCCCCCACCACGTCCTCACAGGAAACGACCCCCCAAGGAGCGGCCCGGCCGGGTATCCGGCCGGGTGACCCCTCGCGCAGAGCGGGACCCGACGCGGTCGTCGTCCCGCCGCGCATCACCCGCCGGGCCCCCGCCCCACGCCTGCGCGCGCTCGACGGGCTGCGGCTGATCGCCGCGCTGATGGTGGCCGCGTACCACTACGGCGGCCGTGACGGCGAGATATCCGAGGCGTGGGGCACCTCGTCCAAGCAGCAGTTCCCCACGCTGCACGAGTGGTTCGCCTACGGCTGCCTGGGCGTGCAGATCTTCTTCGTGATCAGCGGCTTCGTGATCTGCATGAGCGGCTGGGGCCGCCCCCTGCGCTCCTTCTTCCTCTCCCGCGCCTCCCGTCTGCTGCCCGCGTACTGGGCGGCGGTGATCATGGTGAC
Organism: Streptomyces spongiae; assembly: GCF_009377185.1. Classification (GTDB taxonomy): domain Bacteria; phylum Actinomycetota; class Actinomycetes; order Streptomycetales; family Streptomycetaceae; genus Streptomyces; species Streptomyces spongiae. Next base: position 2,158 of record NZ_VJZC01000074.1, on the reverse strand, counting down.
GGTGGTGTTCGCACTGCCGGCGGTCACTTACGAGGCTGTGTCGCCGAGCGACGCGCTCGTGAACCTGACGATGATGCAGCAACCCCTGGGCGTGGACCGGGTGTTGGGCGTCTGCTGGACGCTGTGGGCGGAGGTCCGCTTCTACGCGCTGTTCGCCCTGTGCGTCGTCCTGCCGGGCGCGACCCGCAGCCGAGTGATCATGTTCTGCGCGTGCTGGACCCTGGCGGCGGTGATCGCCCAGTCGGCGAACGAGCCCCTTCTGGACGTCGTGCTGATGCCGGAGTACGCTCCGTTCTTCATCGGCGGGATCGGCCTCTACCTGGTCCACCGCGACCGGTACGACACGTACGCGTGGGGCATCGTGGCGGTGAGCTGGCTGATCGGCCAGCACCAGGTGGTCCGGGCGATGTGGCACGCCCCGAACCCGGACTTCTTCTCCTTCCGCAGCTCGTACGTCATCGTCCTGGTCGTCACGCTCGGCTTCGTGGCGGTCGCGGCGATCGCCCTCGGCTGGCTGAACCGGATCAACTGGCCCTGGCTGACGGTGGCTGGCGCGCTGACGTACCCCTTCTACCTGGTCCACGAGCACCTGGGCTGGGTCTCCGTGGACGTCCTGCACCAGGGCCTGGGCCTGTCGTCGGGCCTCACGCTCGGGCTGACCCTGGCGGGGATGCTGATCCTCGCGTGGGTGCTGCACCGAGGGGTGGAGGCGCGGCTGGGGCCGGTGCTGCGGAGATCGCTGAACCGCAGCCGTCTCTGAGTCGCGGTTCGTCTCTGAGCCGCGGTTCGTCTCTGAGCCGCGGTTCGTCTCTGAGCCGCGGCCAGGGCGGAATTCCCCGGCGAGTCGCGAGGAGACCCCTGCGAATCACCTGCGAATCACCTGCGAATCACCTGCCAATTCCCCTGAATTTCCGGCGAATTTCCGGGGAATTCATCTTCCTCGCGGTTTGGGAAACCTCCCAGCGGTGAGTAGCGCAGCATTCCTTGACCGCACCACAGGCGTCTCATAGGTTCCAACAACTGTTCGGTCCCGCGCCAGTTATGTTCAGCACGTCAGGCCCACGCGAGAGAGTGTCTTCTCCTCATGACCGTTGCACCCGGCACGACCCGACCGCCCCGTGAACTCGCCGATGTCCCCGGCTGGTTCCCCGTACTCGATCAGTTGCTGTTCACCTGGTTCCTGGACCGGCAGGAGAGCCGGGAAACGCGCGGAGACCTCCTCGAAGTCGGCGTGTACATGGGCAAGAGTGCGATCCTCCTGGGGCAGCACCGGAGGGAGGGCGAGCAGTACACGGTGTGCGACCTCTTCGAGGGCGACGCACCGGACGACGCGAACCGGGCCGAGGCGAACAAGTCGTACTCCAAGCTGACCCGGGAGATCTTCGAGGAGAACTACCTCTCCTTCCACGACGAGCTGCCCCGCGTCCTCCAGGGCCCGAGCTCGATCCTCCCCGACGAGATCAAGCCCCGCTCCTGCCGTTTCGCCCACATCGACGGCTCGCACCTGTACGAGCACGTGTACGGGGACATCGGCGCGGCCCACGACGCGTTGCTCCCCGAGGGCATCGTGGTCCTGGACGACTTCCGTTCCGAGCACACGCCCGGTGTGTCCATCGCGGCGTGGGAGGCGGTGCTCAACCGTGGGCTGCGGCCGGTGTGTCTGAGCACCCAGAAGCTGTACGGCACGTGGGACGACCCGGAGCCGGTGCAGGAGGAGTTGCTGGCCATGCTGAGGGAGCGGGACGACTGCCACCTGAGCGTCCAGCAGGCTGCGGGCAACCGGATCATCCGGCTCAAGTCGAAGGGGATGGCCGCGCCGGAGTTCCCGTACTCCCGGCACTGGACGAAACCCGAGCCCAAGCCGGCTCCGGCCGCCGCCGCGGCGCCCGCCGCCCGGCACGCGCCCGCCCCGCGCCCCCGTCCGCGCCGCAGCCCCGCGCGCAAGCTCGCGGTGGACCTGCTGCCGCCGGTCGTCACGCGGGCGATACGCCGGGCGCGAGCGAACCGCTGACCACCGACTGCTCCGCAGCCACGACAGTAGATCGCCCCCCGGCCCCTAGCCTCCTCGGGTTCGCTTCGAGCGGGGGACCTCCATCGCCCCTTCCCTGGGGGGTGCGCCCCCAAACCCCCCCATCGGCCTTGCGGCCTCGTCCTCAAA
>NZ_VJZC01000740.1 GCF_009377185.1 Streptomyces spongiae | reverse complement strand
GGCGGGGCCCGCTCCGATTCAGTCGCCCGTCCTCACCACGTGGCGCGCACCTGGCGGATGATCCGTCGGCGCAACCGCACCCTGCGGCTACCGTCCCGCAGCAGGCTGAGGCGATCCAGCTCCCAGTGACCGTACTCGGCGTGGTCCGTCAGCAGACGTGTGGCTTCCTTGCGGGAGACCCCGCGCGGAACGTACACGTCGACAAATTCGTATTCCGGCATCGCATCTATTGTGCGGGCAGAGGCCCAGTACGGATAGCGTCTGCACTATGTCTGATGCTGCGCAGCCCACCGCTGCCGAGGTACGCGCCGCCGCCGAGGCGGTCAAGACCGCGCTCGACCGCCACCTGGCCGCGGTCGAGCGGAGGACGGGTGAGGACGACCCGTCCGTCTACGAGGCGTTCAACGAGCTGGCCGCGGCCGCCGAGGAGTACGACGAACTCCTCTACGACCGCTACGACGAGGTCACGCCCTTCGAGATCCCCGGCACGGTGCCGACCTACACGGGGCCGGAACCGGACGCCATCAGCGTACTGATCCGCCGCGACTACACCGTGGCGGAGCCCCAACGGCTGCTGGCACAGGCGCAGCGCGTGGAAGCCGCGGAGGACGACCGGAACGGGTCCGGCGATCTGGACGACTCCCTCGGCACCGCCCATGCCCTGGACATCGTGTTCGGCGAGTTCGAGGCCGACGAGATCGCCTCGCGGCACAAGGAGTTCGGGCTGGAGGAGGGCGACTCCACGCTCTGGGTGACGGCTCTGGACACCCAGCCCGAGCCCGGCGAATGGCTGGAGGCCCCCTTCGAGCAGCCCGACGAGGACCGGGTCATCTGCCGCTTCGACGCCAGCACCAGCTTCGAGGAAGGCTCCGACGACGAGCTGGACGACGATGCCGTCCCCGAACCAGAACTGGACGACGACGAGGACCTGGAGCCGCTGGACGCGGATCGCTGACCACTTCCGGTCCCGGGGCTGAATACTTCCCGTCCCGGCGCTGAGCACGGCGAGCCGGCGGTCACCTGATGTCAGGTGACCGCCGGTTTTCCTGTCGCGAGGGGGGGACCCCGCGGCCGGAGCGTCTCAACCCGCCGTCGGGACCTGTGCCTTGAGCAGGGCGGGCAGACGGGTCGTACGGGGCTTGGCGAACACCTCGGCCACGGCCCGGGGCAGCGCCTGCTCCACACCGTGCACCACGGACAGATGACGCTCGGCGCGGCCGAAAGCCGTGTAGACCCAGGGCCGGCTCAGGGACTGGGCGGCGTCACCGGGCAGCACGACCACCGCGGCCGGCCACCGCTGACCGACCGCCTGGTGCGCGGTCAGCGCCCACCCGTGCCGCACGGACTGCTCCACCCGCTCCTTCGGTACGACGACGGGGGCGCCCGCACACTCCAGGTGCAGCCCGTCGGCGTCGGCCGTCACGACGCGGCCCGGCACCGTACGACCCGGCGCGGGGGAGTAGGCGACGCGGTCGCCGGGGTCGAAGCCGCCGAAACGGCCCGGGCCCGGGTTCAGCCGCTCCTTCAGCGCGGCGTTGAGCGCGCGGGTACCGGCCGCGCCGCCGTGGCCCGGCGTGATCACCTGCGTCTGCTCGGCCGGAACCCCGATCGCCCGCGGCACCGAGTCCGCGACGAGCTGCACGGTCCGGTGCACCGCCTCGCCGGCGTCCCGCACGGGCACGATCACGACCTCCTTGCCGGGCGCGTCGACCTGGTTCAGTTCGCCGATCCCGATCCCGGAGACCAACTCGCCGAGGGGGCCCGGGTCGGGCGTGCGCGAGGCGACCTGCGGGCACACCCGGGCGGCGAGCAGATCCGCGAAGACCCGCCCCGGCCCGGCGGACCACAGCACCCCCGGATCGCCGCTGAGCACCAGCCGCGCCCCGTCGGGCAGCGACTCGGCGAGCACCGCTGCGGCCTCGACGTCGAGCTGCGGGGCGTCGAGCACGACGAGGAGGTCGAGGTCCAACGCCCCGTCCGCGTCCCGCCCGGGCCCTTCGGCACCGGACAGGAGCCCGGCGACGGTCACCACGGCCGGCGGGGCGTCCTCCTGGGCCGGCATGTCGCCCTCGGGCACCGCACCACCCACGTCGGCGAGCAGCGCTGCGAACCTCCGTCGTCCGTCCGGGGTGTGGGCGGCCGCGTACGCGCGCAGGCCGAGTGTGCGCGCGGCGGCGACCAGGGCCGCGGGCTCCGCGCGGGACGCCTCGCCGCCGGTGTGCAGGACCAGGCCGTGCCCGGCGACCGCGTTGATCAGCTCCGCTGCGGAGCGCGTGGCCGACGCGGCGGCCCGCTCCCAGTCGGCGGCCGAACCGTCCTCCTTGGGCACCGAGTTGATCACCCGGGCCAGTCCGTCGGCGAGGCTCTCCTCCGCGAGGGCGTACCGCTCCAGACCGAGCAGGACACGGACCGGTCGCTCCTCCGCCTCCTCGCCCTCCGCCTCCTCACCCTTGGCCTCCTGGACCGAGGTGGCGTCGTCGAGGGCGTCCTGGAAGACCAGGGCCTCGCCCTCCGCGATGGCGCTCTGCACGGCCGCGTCCGGGTCCGGCACCGAACGCTGGGCGAGCGCGGTGGTCAGGGCCGGGAGCTCCAGGGCCGTGTGCCCGGCGAGAGCCGCCTGCTCCAGGAGCCAGACGGTGACGGCACGGGCGCGCCGCTCGTCGTCGGGGCCGCACTCCGCTCCGAGCAGTGCCCGCGCGAAGCCGTCGGCCTGCTCGGGCCGCACACCGGAGACCCGCAGCAACTGCCAGGGGTCCGCGCGCAGTTCGCCCTCCGCGCGCTCTCCGAGCACGGTGGCGACCTGCGGTGCGAGCGTCTCCGGGGCGCCGCCCTCGGCCAGTACGGCACGCACGGACTCGACCGCCTCGCGTGCGGGAGCGGCGGGGCCCGCGGGGGCCACGGGCACCGAGGGCTGGGGGGCCCGCACCGGCTCGGCCGCGGGCCTGCGCGGTGCGGGTGCCGGCTCACTGGACGCGGGGGACGGCTTCTGTCCGCTCTCCACGGCCCGTACGGCCGCGAGCAGATCGGCTGCGGTGCCACTGAGTTTGGCCCCGCTCGCGATCGGTGCCTCCTTCTCGGCCTTCCGTCGCTCGATGCGCTCCCGCTCCACCTGCTGGGCCGCCAACTCGGCCTCGGCCTCGGACCGGTCGGACCCGGCGGCGTCGTCGGCCCCGGCACCCGCCTCGGGCGTCTCCGTGGTCTCGGGCTCCGTGCTCACAGCGTGCTCCAGTCGTGATCGGGATAGCGGTGCAGGGGCGCCGACACGTCGTCGAGAGCCCGGCAGATCTCGTCAGGAAGAGTAAGGGTCTCCACTGACAACGCGGCCGTGAGCTGCTGCGCGTTGCGCGCGCCGACGATCGGGGCGCCCACACCGGGGCGGTCGCGGACCCAGGCGAGGGCCACCTGGAGCGGAGTCGCGGCGAGACCGTCCGCCGCGGTCTGCACCGCGTCCACGATGCTGCTCGCCGTCTCGTCGAGGTACGGCGCGACGAAGGGGGCCAGGTGCTCCGAGGCGCCCCGTGAGTCGGCGGGCGTGGAGTGTCGGTACTTGCCGGTGAGGACGCCGCGGCCGAGTGGGGAGGACGGCAGCAGTCCGACGCCCAGGTCCAGGGCCGCGGGGAGCACCTCGCGCTCCACGCCGCGCTGGAGCAGGGAGTACTCCATCTGCGTACTGGCCAGGCGGGTGCGTATGCCCGGGGCCGCGAGCTGCCATGTCGCGGCCTTCGCGAGCTGCCACCCGCAGAAGTTGGAGACGCCGGCATACCGTGCCCGTCCGCTGCTGACCGCGAGGTCGAGGGCGTGGAGGGTCTCCTCCAGCGGGGTGCCGGTGTCGTAGGCGTGGACGTGCCACAGGTCCACGTAGTCCGTGCCGAGGCGGGCCAGGGAGGCGTCGAGTGCCGCGAGCAGGTGGCCGCGTGAGCCGTCGAAGCGGCGGTCGGGGTCCGGCACGCTGCCCGCCTTGGTCGAGATGACCAGGTCCCGGCGTGGCACGAGCCCTTCCATGAGCTGCCCGAGCAGATACTCGGACTCGCCGTCCCCGTACACGTCCGCCGTGTCGACGAGGGTGCCGCCCGCCTCCCAGAACACCTTCAGCATGTCCGCGGCGTCGTGCTCGTCCGTGTCACGTCCCCAGGTCAGGGTGCCGAGCCCGATCCGGGACACACGCAGGCCGGTACTGCCGAGATGCCTCTGCTCCATGAACGCGACACTACTGTCCGGAACTCGGCGCGTGGGAAGCCTGTGGACAACGGATGTTCTCGCCCCCGCCGCCCCTACCCGTCCC
>NZ_VJZC01000739.1 GCF_009377185.1 Streptomyces spongiae | reverse complement strand
GGTCACGGGTGGCGACGGTGGTGACGCCTTCCGCGCGCAGTTCGCGCAGGATGAGGTCGCCGAGCGGGTCGTCGCTGACACGGCCGATCCAGGTCGCGGATCCACCGAGCCGGCTGACGCCCACCGCCACGTTCGACTCGGCTCCGGCGAGGCCCAGGCGCAGGCCGGAGCCCACGGCCAGCGGGCCGGCGTCGGGTGCGGCGAGGACCGCGAGGGCCTCTCCGACGGTCACCAGGGAGCGTTCCGGGGAAGGGGCGTTCACGAGGCCGCCTTCTGGGCGCGGGGCTCGGCCCGGATCGTGTCCAGCAGCGTGCGCGCCCTCGTGGTGAGGGCGTCCAGGGCGTCCGGTGCCGGGTTCCGGTCGGCTCCGCGCAGCAGTGGGGAGCCGATGCCCACGGCGTGGGCGCCCGCGTCGAGGTAGTCGCGGGCCTGGTCGACACCGACTCCGCCGACGGCGACGAGCGGTACGTCCGGCAGCGGTGCCCGCAGTTGCCGCAGGTGGGCGGGCCCGCCGGTGCTCGCCGGGAAGAGCTTGACGGCGGCGGCGCCCGCGCGCCAGGCGGCGCACACCTCGGTGGCTGTCCAGGCGCCCGGGTAGCACGGGATGCCGCTGTCGGCGGCGCCCCTGATCACGTCCGTGTCCACGACCGGGGACACCAGGAACTCGGCCCCGGCCGCAAGCGCGTCCCGGGCGTCGCCCGTGGTGATCACGGTGCCGGCCCCGACGGCCGCCTCGGACCCGAGTTCCTCCCGGATGGCGGCCAGCGCGTCGAGGGCACCCGAGGTGGTGAGGGTGACCTCCAGGCAGGTGACGCCGCCGTCCGCGAGGGCCCGGGCCACCGCGGCGAGGCCCGTCGCGTCGGCCGAGCGCAGGATGGCCATCACCCGGGTCCGGTCCAGCTGGGGTGTGAGCGCGGGACGCTCCGTCATGACCGCGCCACAGCAGGGTGGTTGGCGGTGTCCAGGATCTTGGTCATGAGGAGTTCCTTTGCAAGATGGTGCGTTGGTAAACAGAGTTACTTGAGTCCGGAGGTGGAGATCCCGGAGATGAAGCCGCGCTGCATGATCAGGAAGAGCGCGAGCACGGGGACGACGTACATCACCGCGCCCGATGCGACGAGGTTGGGCATCGGTTCACCGTGTGCGTTGACGTAGCCGGTGGCGAGCTTGACCGCGAGGGTGGTGTGGCTGTCGTCCAGCAGCAGCGCGGGGCCGATGTAGTCGCCCCACGTCCAGCTGAAGGACAGGATCAGGCTGGTGGCGATGACCGGCCACGACTGCGGCAGGAAGATCCGCAGGAAGATCCGGAAGGTGCCGCACCCGTCGACGATGGCCGCCTCCTCCAGTTCCTTCGGCATGTTGCTGAAGAACTGCCGGAACAGGAAGATCAGGTACGGTGCGCCGCACAACCCCCAGAGCACCCACGGCATGTACGTGTTGAGCAGGTGGAGTTGGGCGAACATCAGATACGTCGGGATGAGGGTGATGACCGCCGGCAGCATCATCGTCGACATCAGGACCCCGAAGATCGCCCGCTTGCCGGGGCCGTCGAGCCTTGCGAAGCCGAATCCGGCCCACGCCGAGGCGAGGGTCACCAGCACGGCGTAGATCACGGAGATCGTCGCGGAGTTGCGGGCATAGCCGAGATAGTCGAACTGGGTCAGCGCCTGGCGGAAGTTGTCCAGGCTCGGGTGGTGCGGCCACCAGTGGACGGGCATGACCCGCAGTTCCGACGCGTCCTTGAGAGCGGTGATCGCCAGCCAGCCGAAGGGGCTGAGGAAGAGGACGAGCAGTGCCACAAGGAGCATGTAGATCGCGTTGCGCCGGGCGAACACCATCACGCGTCTCCCATCGTGCGGGGCCTGTCCTTCGCCAACTCCGGTTCCACGGAGTAGAAGACGGCGCCCTTGCTCAGCCTGAACAGCAGGAAGGTGACGAAGACGATGATCGCGAAGAGCACCCACAGCATCGCTGAGGCGTAGCCGTATCGTCCGTTGGCGAAGTACTGGGCGAAAACGTTGATCATGTAGAAGTAGTTGCTCTCGGGGACGGACGTCACCCCCGCCGGGGTGGGGTTGAGCGCGATCAGCAGCGGTGCGAAGGTCTGCAGCGATCCGATGATCCCGGTGACTACCTGGAAGAAGATCACCGGTGAGAGCAGGGGCAGGGTGATCCGGGTGAAGGACTGCCAGGGATTGGCACCGTCGACCCTCGCCGCCTCGAGTAGCTCCTTGGGGATGTCCTGGAGCCCGGCCAGCGAGATGATCATGACGTTGCCGACGCCCCACATGGTGAGCACGATCAGCACCCAGCGGGCGTAGGGATCGACCAGCCAGGGCACGCCGTTGACGCTGAACAGGTCCAGGAAGCCGTTGGCCGCCCCCGAGTCGCGGTCGAAGATCAGCTTGAAGGTGAGCGCCGCACCGACCGGCGGGACGACGGCGGGCAGGTACAGCAGGGTGCGGAACACCCCGCGGGCGCGTATCGGCTGGTTGACCAGCACCGCCAGCATCAGCCCCGCCACGATGCTCAGCGGTACGGTGATGCCGGTGAACAGCGCGGTCCGGCCGAGGGAGGCCATGGTGTCCGGGTCGGAGAAGACCTCCTTGTAGTTCGCCAGACCCACGAAGCGGGTGCGGCTGGAGAGCCCGTCGGAGTTGGTGAAGCTCAGCCACAGCGCGTACACGAGCGGGTAGCCCGTCAGTCCCAGGAAGCCCAGCATCCAGGGGCCGGTGAACGCGTAGAACGCCGCCACCCGTCGCTGCCTGAGTGAGAACCGCCTGCGCGCGGGGCGGGCGGCCGCCCCCGGGGACGGGGACGGCACGGCCTGGGCGGTGTTCCCGGTGAGCTGACCGGTACTCACCCCACCAGCTCCTTGCCCTTGGCGATCGCGCCGTTCATCTGCGAGTTCAGCTCGTCGGCGACCTTCCCGGCGGAGGTGCCGGACTTGATCGCACCCGGCAGCACCTTGTTGATCACCGCGTCCAGCGCGGTCGTCTGAACGTACGGCGTGACGGTCATGACCTGGAGGTACGGCAGCTCCTGCTGCTGCACCTTGTAGGCCTGCTTCTGGTACGGCTGAGTCTGCGGCATCTGCGAGCGCAGCGACTTCAGGGTGGGGATGCCCCAGCCACTGGTGGCCCGGTCCTTGGCCGGGCGACCGCCGAAGTACCACTCGAAGAACTTCCAGGCGGCGTCCTTGTTCTTGGCCAGCTTGGGGATCCAGTAGCCGGTGGCACCGAAGCAGGGGCTGATGCGGTTGCCGCCCAGTTGCGGGGCGGGCGCGAACCGGGACACCTCGGCGACCTTGGCGTCGCCGCCGATCATCCCGCCGAACCAGTAGCCGTCGCTTGCCATCGCCATACGGTTGGCCTGGTAGGTGGGCCCGTCCCAGCCGTCCGGGTTCGGGTTGGCGGGGCTCGGACCGATGTTGGCCTTGGCGTACTCCAGGTACCAGCTCAGTGCCTTCAGCGCCTCGGGCGAGGAGAAGTCGACGGAGGCCAGGTCTTCGGCGAACAGCCGGCCGCCGGCCGAGGCCGTCATGTTCATGAACATGGCGAAGTTGCCGCCCCCGGGGTTCAGGCCGTACACCTTGATCTTCCCGAGCCTGCGCTTGACCAGCTGCTTGCCCATGTCGAGCCACTCGTCGTAGGACAGCGGCTCGGTCTCGCTGGGGCGGTCCAGCTTCGCGGCGTCGAACATGTCGGTGCGGTACCAGAACATCGCGTCCTGGGAGTAGTCCTTCGCCATGCCGTAGCGGGGGCCCGCCCCCTGCTTCTTGCCGTCGAAGCGCCAGAGGTCGTTGACCGGGTCGAGGTCGGAGGCCTTGAGCACCGTGCTCTTGGTGAAGTACGAGTCCAGGTCGGACATCACCCCGCGGGCGGCGAAGTACGGCGTGTCCAGCGCACCGCTGCCGCGGACCACGTCCGGCGGGTTCTTGGCGGCCAGCATGGCGTTGAGCTTCGTCGCGTCGTAGGCGAGGTAGGTGATCTTCACGCCCAGCGCCTGCTCGGCGGCCTTGATGGTCTTCTTGTCCATCTCGCCGTCGACGGACATGACGGTGAGCGTCTTGCTGCCGCCCTTCGAACCGCCGCCGCCCGAGCCGTCGTCGATGGAGGCGGCGCAGCCGGGAAGCGCGGTCGCGGCGAGCGCGGCTCCGGCGGAGTAGGCGAGAAAACGGCGTCTGTCGAGGGACCCTGCGGTCGGGACGGACATGCTGGTGAGCCTTTCGTGCGAGGCGTACACGGGTGCGGGCATGTGGGGAGTGGCGGCGGGGTGCGGGGC
>NZ_VJZC01000738.1 GCF_009377185.1 Streptomyces spongiae | reverse complement strand
GGGCTGACGGGGAGTACTCGGAGGCCGGGGCGGGGTGGATCCACCGGGAGGTCGGCTCGGGTGACGCACAAACCGGGCGAACCGCGCCTCAGGAGGTCGCACAAAGGACCGGATCCAGCCATCGCGGAAGTCGCCGCAGACCGGCGCCTCCGTCGGCCGTCGCACGCCTCGGCGAGCGCTGGGCGCCGGTCGCCCGCCGGCTCCGTCCGAGCTACCCGCGGCCGGGCCGCACCGGCTGGCGCCGCTGGGTGCCCTCCTGGCGCCAGTCGCTGGGCGCCGCGCTGGTGTCCGCCGGGCTCGGGGGCGCGCTGCTGACCGCCGCCTACGCCGCCACGGACATCCCCGCGGACCTGAACACCTTCGCCACGCAGCAGGACAACGTCTACTTCTGGTCCGACGGCACCCCCATGGCCCGTACGGGCTGGGTGCGGCGCCAGGCCATGCCGCTGAAGGACATACCCGAGGACGTGCGCTGGACGGTGCTGGCCGCCGAGAACGCGAGCTTCTACTCCGACCCGGGCATCTCCGTCGGTGGACTGACCCGCGCCGTGTGGCGCACCGTCGGCGAGGGGGACACCCAGGGCGGCTCCACCATCACCCAGCAGTACGTCAAGAACGTGTACCTGTCCCAGGACCGTTCGGTGGGCCGCAAGCTCACCGAGGCGATGATCGCCCTCAAGCTCGACAACCGGATGAGCAAGGACAAGATCCTCGAGGGCTACCTCAACACCAGCTGGTTCGGCCGCGGTACGTACGGCATCCAGCGGGCCGCGCAGGCGTACTACGGCAAGGACGTCGGCGAACTCAACGTCAGCGAGGCCGCGTTCCTCGCCTCCCTCCTCAAGGGCGCGGGCCTCTACGACCCGTCCCTGAGCAAGGCCAACCAGGCGCGGGCCGAGGAGCGCTGGGACTGGATCCTGGACCGGATGGTCGACATCGGCAAGCTGACGAAGACCGAGCGCGCCAAGTACACCAAGTTCCCGCAGCCGTTGGACCAGTCCCAGGCGTACGACACCGGCCGGCAGAGCGACTACCTGGTCGAACTGGCCTCCCAGTACGCCAAGAAGGCCGCGCGCATCTCCGACCAGGACTTCGACATGGGCGGCTACCAGATCTACACGACCTTCGACCGCAAGCGGGAGACGGCCCTGACCAAGGCCGTGACCAAGGCCCGTAAGAAGGCGCTGAAGGACTCCCCGGACAAGGCGAAGGCGGCCCACTACGGAGCCGCGTCGGTGGCCGCCGACGGCCGGATCCTCGCCGTCCATGGCGGACCCGACCACCGCGAGCAGGGCTTCAACGAGTCCAACGCCACCACCGTCCCGGCCGGTTCGGCCTTCCTGCCGCTCGTGTACGCGGCGGGCCTGGAACACGGGGTGTACAAGGAGCGCGGGACCGCGAGGACACGTGTCACTCCGGAGTCCCTCTACAACGGCAACGACGGCGTACCCGTCACAACGCCCGAGGGCCCCTACTGGGACCGCAGCGGCAAGAAGGTCGCCGCCCGCAACGAAGGCGGGAAGTCCTTCGGGAACATCACCCTGCGCACGGCGCTCGCCCAGTCCGTGAACACGCCCTTCATGCAGCTCGGCATGGACACGGGCCTGGACAAGGTGCGCGAGACCGCAGAGGCGATCGGGCTGCTGCCCGCGAGCATGGGGCCGCAGACGCCCGCGCTGTCCCTGGGCAACTCGACGCCCAGCGCGATCCGCATGGCGAGTTCGTACGCCACGTTCGCCTCCGGCGGGACGCACACCGAGCCGTACTCCGTGCGCAAGGTCACCCACAACGGCTCCCGGGTCGCGCTGAACGTGCCCAAGCCGCGCCGTGCGGTCGGCGCCGAGGTGGCCCGCCAGGTCACCGACGCGCTCACCGACTCCTTCCGGAGCGCGCACCCCACCGCGGCCCCCGCCACGGCGGAGGTCGCCGGGAAGACCGGCACGACCGAGGACGACAAGGCGGCCTGGTACGTCGGCACCAACCGCAAGGTGTCGACCGCGGTCGTCGTCTACCGCATGGACCTGACCAAGAGTCTCGAACCACTGCCGCTCAAGGGCATCGCCGGCGCTTCGGGCGCCGACGTCCCGTACGGCATCTGGTCGAGCGCCATGAGCCCGCTCGGCTGACCTCCGACGGCTCATACGCACCACCGCACCACCGCACCACCTACACCCCCCTCGCAGATTGAGCACCGCATGAAGTCGAAGCCGCGTAACCACGCGCAGCAGCAGTCGAGTGCGCAGTCGTCATCCGGCCGTGGCCGTTCGCGTGGCCGCCGCGGTCGCCGCCGGGCCCGCCCGCAGCAGGGCCCCCGCCCCGGCTTCCTGGCCATGGCGGTCCTCCTCGTCGTCGCCTTCGTCACCGCGGCCTTCCTGGGCCTGAACCGCGCGGCCGGCACCGCGCCGACCGCCTCCGCCGACAAGCAGGACGGGACCGGAGACAAGGCGCCCTCGGACGGAGCGACCGCGGAACCCGAATGGGACGGCAAGACCAAGCTGATCGGGGACGGCTCCACGTCGTACACCGGCCCGCCGAAGGGGCAGTTGAAGCCGGAGCCGCTCAAGCCGGGTGAGAAGCCTCCCCAGTTCGTCGTCTTCTCCTGGGACGGCGCGCTGCAGGGCGACGACCAACTGTTCTCGCACTACCGGGAGCTGGCCAAGAAGTACGACGCCCACATGACGTTCTTCCTCACCGGGATCTACCTGCTGCCGAAGGACAAGAAGACGCTCTACGACGCGCCGCAGCACAAGAAGGGCTCCGCGGCGATCAGTTACCCCACCGACGAACACATCCGCACCACGGTGGAGCAGCTCGGCAAGGCGTGGCAGGACGGCAACGAGATCGGCTCCCACTTCAACGGTCACTTCTGCGGCGACAAGGGCGGCAAGGACTGGAGCGTCGAGGAGTGGAGGACCGAGATCGACGAGTTCAACTCCTTCGTGAAGAACTGGAAGACCAACACCGGCGACAAGGACCTGCCCGCGCTGCCCTTCGACGTCGACAAGGAGGTTGTCGGCGGGCGCGCGCCCTGTCTGGAGGGCCAGAAGAACCTCCTGGAGGCCGTCAAGGACTACGGCTACCGCTACGACGCCAGCTCGGCCGGCGACTTCCAGATATGGCCGAGCAAGAAGAACGGCATCTGGGACTTCCCGCTGCAGATGCTCCCGTACGAGGGGGGCGAGTACCAGGGCCTCTCCATGGACTTCAACTTCCTCTACAACCAGTCCGAGGGCTCGACCGAGGGCGACCCGGCCCAGTACCCCCGCTGGGAGGAGGAGACCGTCGACACCTACATGGCGGGCTTCGACCGGGTGTACTACGGCAGCCGCGCGCCGCTGTTCATCGGCAATCACTTCGAGGACTGGAACGGCGGCATCTACATGCGGGCCGTCGACCGGATCATCGAGAACGTGTGCACCAAGAAGGACGTGAAGTGCGTGTCCTTCCGCGAGCTGGCCGACTGGCTCGACGTGCAGAAACCCGAGACCCTGCAGCGGCTGCGCACCCTGGACCCCGCACAGTCACCGGAGTGGTCGACGGTCGTGAAGTAATTCGTGCGACCCCTGGTGTGGAGGTGTTGAGGAGGACATGTAAAGATTCCGTCCCCGGGCATCGACCACCCCCGGGGTCAAGGAGAAATCCCAGTGAAAACAAGGACGTTCAGCCGCCGCTGCTCGGCCCTGGCGGCGGTGACCCTCTCCACCGCCCTGCTCCCCCTGTCCGCCGCGCACGCGGCCGACGCGCCGGCCTCCCAGGCCCCCCGCGTCACCAGCGCGACCACCGGCACCTTCGGCCGTATGGCGGACGCCGTGCTCACCGACCGCACGGCCGCCCTGCTCGACCGGGGCCAGGCCCCCCGCGCGGCCCTGAAGGCGACCGGCGGCGCGAGCCTGTCCGCCGCCCTCACCCGCACGGAGGGGACCGCGCTCACCACCCTGCGCGACACGCGGTCCCGCCTCGCCGCGCTGGGCGAGGCCTACACCGCCGCCGACACCGACGTCACCGTGAACAGCACCAAGGTGAGCGGGAAGCGGGCCACGGTCAAGGTCACCGAGACCACGACCCTGACGTACAAGAAGATCCGCGGCGACGAGCCCGCCACGACCGGCTTCCGGGCGCACCACGAACTCACCTTCACCGCCCGCCCGGACGGCACCTGGCAGCTGTCGGGCATACGCTCGACGGACAAGGGCCCCCGGCGGATCAACGAGCCCGCCGCGACCACCGGACAGGGCCGGCCCACCATCACGCCGTTCGCGGTCATCTCCGCCCCCAAGGCCGCCAC
>NZ_VJZC01000737.1 GCF_009377185.1 Streptomyces spongiae | reverse complement strand
GCCCGCATCCTTGACGGATGCGGGCCCTTCGATCAATGCGGTCCTGACGGGATTTGAACCCGCGGCCTCCACCTTGACAGGGTGGCGAGCACTCCAAACTGCTCCACAGGACCAGGTTTCGCGGCGCTGAATCTCGCGTTGCGCTGCGAGAAGAGACTGTACAGGAGGGTGAGCCCTTGGTCGAACTCACCCGGCGTACCGGGCCGGTTACGGCACGACCGCGTCGATGGCCTTCACGATCCGCTTGTCGGAGACGGGGTAAGCCGTCCCCAGCGCGTGAGCGAAATAGCTGACGCGGAGCTCCTCGATCATCCAGCGGATGTCGAGGACGGAGGAAGGAACCGGACGCCCCCGCGGCATCTGCTCCAGCAGCCACGCGTACTCGTCCTGCATCTCATGGACCTTCTCCATCCGCGTGGTGTCCCGCTGAACGTTCGTCGGCATCTGCTGCAGACGCCGGTCCGCGGCCACCAGGTACCGCATCAGATCCGGCAGACGCCGCAGACCCGTCTCCGTCACGAAGCCGGGCTTCACCAGGGCGTCCAGCTGCGCCCGTACGTCCTGGACGTTCGGCAGCAGCACGGGGCTGCGTACCGTCTTCAGCCGACGCTCACACGCCTGCCAGGCGGCCAGCACCTGCTGCACCTGCCCGACCGCACGGACCGTGGTGTCGACGATCTCGGGACGCACCTTGTCGTACAGCTTCCGGTACGACGACTCGTCCCAGGCCGGCCCTCCGAGGTCCCCCGTCAGCTTGTCGGCCGCGGCCATCGCGCAGTCGTCGAAGAGGGCCTGGATGGAGCCGTGGGGGTTCGCGGACAGGGCGAGCTTCTGGGGGTTCGTCAGCTTCTCCGACGCGAACTTCGCCGGATTCACCGGGATGCCCAGCAGGATCAGCCGCCGCGTGCCCTTCCACATGGCCTCCGCCTGCTCCTCCTCCGTGTCGAAGAGACGGACCGAGACCGAGTCGCCGTCGTCCACCAGCGCCGGGTACGCCTTGACGGGCTGGCCGGCGCGGCGGGTCTCGAAGACGCGGGTGAGGGAGCCGATCGTCCAGTCGGTCAGGCCGGTGCGCTCCAGGGACTCGCCTCCCTGGCGCTCCGCCGTGGCGGCGGCCGCCTGCGAGATGGCCTGCCTCGCCTTCGGCTTCAGCCGAAGCTTCAGGGCCTCCAGGTCCTTGTCCTCGGCGAGCTTGCGGCGGCGCTCGTCGACGATCCGGAAGGTGACGCGCAGATGGTCCGGCACCTTCGCCCAGTCGAAGTCGTCGGCCTCGAAGGGGACGCCGACCATGCGCTTCAGCTCGCGCGCCATGGTGACCGTGAGCGGTTCCTGAAGGGGGACGGCGGTGTCCAGGAACCGTTTCGCGAAGTTCGGCGCAGGCACGTAGTTCCGGCGGATCGGCTTCGGAAGGGAACGGATCAGCTCCGTCACCACCTCCTCCCGCAGGCCCGGGATCTGCCAGTCGAAGCCCTCGTCGGTGACCTGGTTGAGGACCTGGAGCGGGATGTGGACGGTCACACCGTCGGCGTCCGCGCCCGGCTCGAACTGGTACGTGACGCGGAACTTCAGCTGACCCTGCCGCCACGAGTCCGGATAGTCGGCCTTCGTGACCGCCTCCGCCGACTCGCGGATCAGCATCTCCCGCTCGAAGTCGAGATGGTCGGGCTGCTCGTGCCGCTTGTGCTTCCACCAGGAGTCGAAGTGGGCGCCGGAGACGACGTGTTCGGGCACGCGCTGGTCGTAGAAGTCGAACAGGGTCTCGTCGTCGACCAGGATGTTGCGGCGCCGGGCGCGGTGCTCCAGCTCCTCGACCTCGGTCAGGAGCTTGCGGTTGTCGGCGAAGAACTTGTGGTGCGTGCGCCAGTCGCCCTCGACCAGGGCGTTGCGAATGAAAAGTTCGCGGCTCGTCTCCGGGTCGATACGGCCGTAGTTGACCTTCCGCTGGGCGACGATCGGGACGCCGTACAGCGTGACCTTCTCGTACGCCATCACCGCGGCCTGGTCCTTCTCCCAGTGCGGCTCGCTGTACGTGCGCTTGACGAGGTGCTCGGCGAGGGGCTCGATCCACTCCGGCTCGATGCGCGCGTTGACGCGGGCCCAGAGGCGGGAGGTCTCCACCAGCTCCGCCGACATCACGAAGCGCGGCGGCTTCTTGAAGAGGGCCGAGCCCGGGAAGATCGCGAACTTGGCGTTGCGGGCGCCCAGGTACTCGTTCCGCCCGCCGTCCTTGCGCGCGCCCGAGCCCGCGCCCGGGCCCGAGTCCTTGGACTCCTTCACGTCCTTCATACCGATGTGCGAGAGCAGACCGGCGAGGAGCGAGAGATGGACGCTCTGGTCGGCCGCGTCCTCCTCGTTGAGGTGGATGCCCATCTGCTTGGCGACGGTCCTCAACTGCGAGTAGATGTCCTGCCACTCGCGGATGCGCAGGAAGTTCAGGAACTCCTGCTTGCACATGCGCCGGAAGGACGACGAGCCGCGCTCCTTCTGCTGCTCGCGGACGTACCGCCAGAGGTTCAGGTACGCGAGGAAGTCGCTCGTCTCGTCCCTGAAGCGGGCGTGCTGCTGGTCGGCCTGCGTCTGTTTGTCGGCGGGGCGCTCGCGCGGGTCCTGGATGGACAGCGCGGCGGCGATGACCATGACCTCGCGCACACAGCCGTTCCGGTCGGCCTCCAGGACCATGCGGGCCAGGCGCGGGTCGACCGGGAGCTGGGCGAGCTTGCGGCCGGTCTGCGTGAGGCGTTTCCGCGCGTCCTTCTGCGTGGGGTCCAGCGCGCCGAGCTCCTGGAGGAGCTGGACGCCGTCACGGATGTTGCGGTGGTCCGGTGGGTCGATGAACGGGAACTTCTCGATGTCGCCAAGACCGGCCGCGGTCATCTGGAGGATGACGGACGCGAGGTTCGTCCGCAGGATCTCGGCGTCCGTGAACTCCGGGCGGGCGAGGAAGTCGTCCTCGTTGTACAGCCGGATGCAGATGCCGTCGCTCGTACGGCCGCAGCGGCCCTTGCGCTGGTTGGCGCTGGCCTGGGAGATCGCCTCGATGGGGAGGCGCTGGACCTTGGTGCGGTGGCTGTAGCGCGAGATACGGGCGAAGCCCGGGTCGATGACGTACTTGATGCCCGGGACGGTCAGGGAGGTCTCGGCGACGTTCGTGGCGAGGACGATTCTGCGGCCGGTGTGCGGCTGGAAGACGCGGTGCTGCTCGGCGTGCGAGAGCCGGGCGTACAGGGGCAGGACCTCGGTGAATCTGTACTGCTTCTTCGTGAGCGCGTCGGCCGTGTCGCGGATCTCCCTCTCCCCCGAGAGGAAGACGAGGATGTCGCCCTTGCCCTCGCCCATCAGCTCCTCGACCGCGTCCGTGATCGCGGTGATCTGGTCGCGGTCGGCGTCCTCGGAGTCCTCTTCGAGGAGGGGGCGGTAACGCACCTCCACCGGGTACGTCCGGCCGCTGACCTCGATGATCGGCGCGTCGCCGAAGTGGCGGGAGAAGCGCTCGGGGTCGATGGTGGCGGACGTGATGACGACCTTGAGGTCCGGCCGCTTCGGCAGCAGCTGGGACAGGTACCCCAGCAGGAAGTCGATGTTGAGGGACCGCTCGTGGGCCTCGTCGATGATGATCGTGTCGTAGGCGCGCAGCTCGCGGTCCGTCTGGATCTCGGCGAGCAGGATGCCGTCCGTCATCAGCTTGACGAAGGTGGCGTCCGGGTTCACCTGATCGGTGAAGCGCACCTTCCAGCCGACGGCCTCACCCAGGGGTGTGTCCAGCTCCTCCGCCACGCGCTCGGCGACGGTCCGGGCGGCGATACGGCGGGGCTGGGTGTGCCCGATCATGCCGCGGACGCCACGGCCCAGCTCCATGCAGATCTTCGGGATCTGCGTGGTCTTGCCGGAGCCCGTCTCACCGGCGACGATCACGACCTGGTGGTCGCGGATGGCCTCGGCGATCGCGTCCTTCTTCTGGCTGACGGGCAGTTGCTCGGGGTACGAGACGGCGGGCACGCGGGCGCGCCGCGCGGCCATCCGGTCCTCGGCCTTCGCCACCTCCGCCTCGATCTCGGCGAGGACGGCGGCGTGGGCCTCCGGCTTACGGATCTTGCGCGCGCCCTCGAGCCTGCGCCCGAGCCGGTGCGCGTCGCGCAGGGACAGCTCGGCCAGGCGGGGGGCGAGGGCGCCGAGGGCGGGGGCAGGATGCGTAGACATACGGCGTCCAGGATCTCACCTCGCCGAAATTGCTGGCGAACGACTTTTGCGCGCGGGGTGGCGAGTGGGGCGCGGGCCCCGGTGAGGGG
>NZ_VJZC01000736.1 GCF_009377185.1 Streptomyces spongiae | reverse complement strand
CCACTACTCCCGCTGCCCCCGCCGTGTCCCGAGGGTCCGCGATTCCCCGGGACGAACCCCCCGCCCCCGACCCGATGAACTCCGTCCTCGGCAAGGTCCGCCCCATCCTGGAGGCGTTCACCGCCGAGGACGACACCCTGTCGCTCGCCGAGCTGGTCCGCCGGACCGGCGTGGCCAAGGCGACCGTGCACCGGCTCGCCCAGGAACTGGTCGTGTGGGGGCTGTTGGAGCGCTCGGGCTGTGACTACCGGCTCGGACTGCGGCTGTTCGAGATCGGCCAGCGGGTCCACCGGCAGCGGATCCTGCGCGAGGTGGCCCAGCCGTACATGGAGGACCTCCTCCTCGCCACCCAGGAGACCATCCACTTCGCCATCCACGACAGCCTCGACGTCGTGTACCTGGAGAAGATCTTCCCGCACCGCGGCCTCAGCGAGGAGTCCAGAGTGGCCGGCCGGCTGCCGCTGTACTGTACGGCCACCGGCAAGGCGATCCTGGCCTTCTCCCCGCCGACCCTGTTCGCCGACGTGGTCAGGAACGGACTCAAGCCCTTCACCCGCCACACGGTCACCTCACCGGGCCGGCTGCGCGCCCAACTGGAACGGATCCGGGCCGAGGGCGTCGCGACCGAGGCGGAGGAGATCCGCCTCGGCTACTCCAGCATGGCCGTACCGGTCCTCAGCCGTCAGTCCACCCTCGTCGGCGCGCTGTCCATCACCGCGCCCACGTACCGTATGGACCGCACCGGCAACACGGTCGCCCTGCGCGCGGCGGCCCTCGGCATCAGCAGGTCGCTGCGGTGAGCGCGGCACTGGACGAGGTGCTCGCGCGGGCCCGGAAGCTGATCGGGGAGACGGAGAGCGAGGACTGCGGTGTCCTCGCCGTCAAGGACTTCTGCCGGTACGCGGCCGCCCTCAACGACGTCGACTACATCCGCCGCGCCCGCGAACAGGAGGCGGCCGGCGAGGCCGTCGTCGCCCCCGCGCTCTTCCTCGCCGGGACGCTGAGCTGGGAGGACGGTCCTGCCGAGGACGCCCTGCACCGCGACGGGCTGGCCGACCGGGAGGCACCCTGCACCCAGGGCCTGCCGGTGCGCCACGTACACGGAGGCCAGTCGGTCCGGCTGGGCACGCCCCCGGTCGCGGGCACCCGGATCACCTCTGTCCGGGGGCTCACCTCGGCCGACCACCGCCGCGGCCGGTCCGGGGAGTTCGTGCTGCTCGGTGTCACGACCCGCTACACGACCAAGGACGGAGAGGAACTGGTGACGGTGGACGAGACGATCGTCGTACTCGACGCCTTTCCCGACGAAGGCCCGCAGGACCGCGGGGCCGCCGCATGACCGCACCCACCGCCGGGCAGATCTGCCCGCCGCGCACGTACTCCCACAGCCGCGTGCAGCTGTTCCGCTTCAGCGCCGTGTCGTGGAACTCCCACCGCATCCACTACGACGGCGAGTTCGCCGCCTCGGAGGGCTTCCCGGACGTGGTGGTGCAGTCCACCCTGCACGGCGAGACGCTCAGCCGGTACGCCCTCGACTGGGCCGGGCCGAACGCCCGCCTGGAGTCGGTGAGCTGGCGCAACCGGGCCACCGCCGTGGCCGGTGAGCCGCTCACCTGGACCGCGACCGTGCGGACCGCCGAGCCCTGTGACGGGGGAGTGCGGGTGACGCTCGACGTCTCCGTACTGAAGGACGGCGGCACCCCCTGCGTCACAGGGCAGGTGGAACTCACCCGGCGTCTCACCCGGCGTGCTTCTCGTACCAGCCCCTGAGCAGGGTCGTGCCGAGGTCGGGCGACTTCTTGATCAGCTTCTGGCCGAGCATGAAGTCGACGATCTTCTGTGACGTGGTGACGTCGGCGTCGGTGATGCCGCGGGCCTCGAAGGTGATCTCCGGGAGCACCTTCTTCGTCTGTGCCACCGGGAGTTTGACCTGCTTCTCGGACGCCTCAGCCGCGGCGTCGGGATCGTCGGTGACGAGCTTGTCCGCCTCGGCCACGACCTTGAACACCTTGCCGGCGACGTCCTCGTTGTCCTTGAGCCAGCTCTGGTCGGCCACCAGCCACTGCGCGTACCGCACGCCGAAGTCGCCGATGCGCCCGGCGATGTGACCGCCCGCCGCGGCGCCGCGGGCCGCCCAGGGCTCGTACAGGATGTAGCCGTCGATCGATCCCTGCTCCAGCATCCCGGGCATCTCCGGCGGTGAACTCTCCACGATTTTCACGGACTTCGGGTCGATGCCGTTGTGCCGCAGGTACTGGTGGGTGGAGTACAGGCCGAGGCCGCCGATCGCTGCCATCGTCCTGATCTGCTTCGGTGACGTGATGCCGTCACGCAGGACGACCTTGAGGTAGCGGTCGGAGGTCTGGAAGACGCCCAGGGCCCGCAGATCGGGGTTGGTGACCATCAGCGGCAGGGCGGTGGAGTCGGAGTTCAGCCCGATCTGTGCCGTACCCGCCGTCACCGCCTCGGAGGCCGCCGGACCGCCCTCGGTCTTCACCAGCTCGACGTTCACGCCCGCCTTCGCGAACAGGCCCCGCTCCACGGCCAGATAGAGGGGCGCGTAGGAGGCGTCGACGCCGAGGGCGAGGCGCACGGTCGGCTTGCCCGCCGCCGAGACCCCGGTCGAGTCCGTGGACCCGGCCGTACAGCCCGTGGTGACGAGGAGTGCCGCGCACCCCGCGACCAGGACGGTCCTCCGGCTGGTTCCGTATCCGTGACTATGGGTCCGCATGTACGCCTCCCGGCGCCCGAACGAATGGGATGCCCGACGGTCCCAGCCCCACGCGCGGCCGCATAAGTGAGGCGTCCTGCTCACCGGACCGGGGTGAGTGAAGCGTCCTGCTCACCGGAACGAAACCGTGGGGCGGGACCACGGGCCGCTCCTACGCTCCCGGGCCATGAGTGTTCTCACCGACGTGCCGACGAGCACGGACGAGTCGCGCGCGATCGAGACGGACATCCTGATCGTCGGCGCCGGACCCGCGGGCCTGTACGGCGCCTACTACGCGGGCTTCCGCGGACTGAGCGTCACCGTCATGGACGTCCTGCCCCAGTGCGGCGGCCAGATCAGCGCGATGTACCCCGAGAAGCCCATCTTCGACATCGCCGGGTTCCCGGCGGTGCGCGGCCGCGACCTGGTGGACAACCTGGTCGCGCAGGCGGAGCCGTACGGTCCCCGCTACCTGCTCGGACACCGGGCGGCCGAGTTGTCCCACGGGGCCGACGGCCGTCCCGTCGTCCGCTCCGACCAGGGGGCGACGGTCCGCGCGGGGGCCGTCGTGATCACGGGCGGGGTGGGCACGTTCACGCCCAGGCCGCTCCCGGCGGGCGAGGACTACCTCGGCCGCGGCCAGGTCTACTTCGTCCCCGACCCCGCCGCCCACACCGGCCACGACGTGGTGGTCGTCGGCGGCGGCGACAGTGCCTTCGACTGGGCCGCCGTACTCTCGCCCGTCGCGCGGTCGGTCCGGCTGGTCCACCGCACCGGCCGGTTCCGGGCCCACGGCGCCACCGTCGACAAGGTCCGCGCCCTCGGCATCGAGATCGTCACGGACTCCGAGGTGAGCGCCCTGCACGGCACCGCGCGCCTCGAACAGGTCGAGATCCGGCACCGCACCACCAAGGACACCCGGCTGGTCCCGGCCCAGACGGTCGTCGCGGCCCTCGGGTTCCTCGCCGACCTCGGTCCGCTCCAGAACTGGGGCCTGACCCTCCAGGCGCGACGGATCGCCGTGGACACCCACATGGCCACCAACCTGCCCCGCGTCTTCGCGGCCGGCGACATCACCGACTACCCCGGCAAGGTGCGGCTCATCTCCGTGGGCTTCGGCGAGGTCGCCACCGCCGTGAACAACGCGACCACCGTCATCGATCCGGAGGCGGCGCTGTTCCCCGGGCACTCGACAGAGAAGGAGAACTGACATGGCCTACGTCATCGGATCGGCCTGCGTCGACATCATGGACCGCTCCTGCGTGGAGGAATGCCCGGTCGACTGCATCTACGAGGGCGAGCGCAAGCTCTACATCAATCCGACGGAGTGCATCGACTGCGGCGCCTGCGAGACCGCCTGCCCCGAGCAGGCCATCACCGTCGACCGCCTCGCCGACCCCGACTTCCGCACCGACAACCGCCGCTTCTTCGAAGAGCCCCTGCCAGGTCGTACGACCCCGCTGGGCACCCCGGGCGGAGCGGGCGGCCTGGGCCCGATCGGCGTGGACACCCCGCTGGTCGGTGCCCGGTGACGGCGCCCGGCACGACCAGGACGGCGGGCGCCCTCGGGGAGGCCGCGCCCACGAAGCCCCAGCGC
>NZ_VJZC01000735.1 GCF_009377185.1 Streptomyces spongiae | reverse complement strand
GCCCCGAACGCCGCCGACGACGAGTACGACACCCTCCGCCACCGCTGGGTGGACATCTCCCTCGGCACCGGCTACGACCCGGCCGCCGAGCCCTACGCGACCCGCCTCAGGGAGACCGGCGAGCTCGCCCGCGCCTTCAGGGACACGATGGCGCCCACGCCCACCTCCCTCTGGCCCGGCCAGCCCTTCGACCCGCCCTCCGGCATCACCCGGAGCTACGGCCGCCTGTGGACGATGACCCAGGCGTACTTACAGCAGGGCACCGGGCTCACGGGCGACGAGGGGCTGCTCACGGACGTCCTGCGCGGGCTCGACCACCTCTCCGCGACGGTCTACAACCCGTCCACCACCCGCTACGGCAACTGGTGGGAGTGGCAGATCGGCAGCCCCCGCCTCCTGACGGACATCGTGGCCGCCCTCCACGACCACGTGACGGACGACCGCCGGGCCGCCGCCTGCGCGGCCGTCGACCACTTCATCCCCGACGCGATGCTGCGCGACTACTCGGGCACCTCCACCGGCGCCAACCGCGTCGACCTCTGCCGCTCGGTCGCGCTCCGGGGCATCCTCGGACGCGCCCCGGAGAAGATCGCCCTGGCGCGGGACGCCCTCTCCCCGGTCTTCCCGTACGTCACGAAAGGGGACGGGCTGTACGCGGACGGCTCGTTCGTCCAGCACACCTGGGTGGCGTACTCGGGGACGTACGGGCAGGTCCTGCTGGACGGCCTCGGGCGGCTCTTCGCGCTGCTCGCCGGATCGAGCTGGGCGGTGACCGACCCGAACAGACAGATCATCCTGGACAGCGTCGAGAGTGCCTACGCGCCCCTCGTCCACGACGGCCTGGTCATGGACAGCGTCAACGGCCGCGCCATCAGCCGAGGCCATCTCAAGGGCGACGACCGGGACGTGCTGCGCGGCGACCACTACCACGGGCAGATGCTCATCGCGGCGATGGCCGTGCTGGCGGCGGGCGCCGGAGCCGCCGAGCGCGAACGCTGGTACGGGCGCATCAAGGGCTGGATCGAACGGGACACGGTGACGCCGATCCTCACGGCCCGCCAGTTCGGGGTCGCCGACCTGGCCCGGCTGCACACGGTCGCCCGGTCCTCCGTGCCGGCCGCGCCCGACCCCGTCGGCCACCACCTCTTCGCCGCCATGGACCGCGCGGTCCACCGTCGCCCCGGCTTCGTGGCGAACATCGCCATGGCCTCCGAACGGATCGCGCACTACGAGTGCGGCAACGGCGAGAACCCGCGCGGCTGGCACACGGGCGCCGGAATGACGCTCTGGTGGCCCTCGGGGGCGGGGCTCGGCCGATCCGACCAGTACACAGACTGGTTCTGGCCCACCGTCGACTGGTACCGCCTGCCCGGCACCACCGTCTCCACCAGGCGTCTCGCCGACAAGGAGGGCGGAGAGTGGGGCGAGCCCAAGCCCGCCGCGCGCTGGGTCGGCGGCACCACGGACGGCGAGTACGCGGCGATCGGCCAGCACCTCAAGGGCCTCGGCTCCACGCTCCAGGCACGCAAGTCGTGGTTCTGCGTCGCGGACGCCGTCATCTGTCTCGGCGCCGGCATCACCTGCACCGACGGGGTGCCCGTCGAGACGGTGGTCGACAACCGGAACCTGGGGGAGGGCGGCGAGCAGGAGTTCGTCGTGCGGCGCGGCTGGGCCCACCTGGAAGGCCACGGCGGGTGGGTGTTCCCGGCCGGCGGAGAGCCGCGCACCCTCCGCGAGGAGCGCACCGGCGCCTGGTCCGACATCAACGCCACCAGTACGAGTGAACGGCGCACCCGGCGCTGGCAGACCCTGTGGCTGGACCACGGCACGGACCCGGCAGACGCGACGTACTCGTACGTCCTCATGCCGGGAGCCTCCCGCCACCAGGTCGCCGCCCGCGCGGCCGACCGCCACTGGTTGTCGGTCCTCGCCAACGACGCCCGCCGTCAGGCGGTCCACGTGGGCTCCCTGGGCCTGACCGCCGCGAACTTCTGGGCCCCGGGCACCGCGGGCCCCCTCACGACGACCGCTCCCGCGAGTGTGCTGGTCCGCGTCCGGGGCCGTACCGCTACCCTCTGTGTGAGCGAGCCGCCGCGGACCGGCGAGAGCCTGGAGATCACCTGGGACCGTCGCGTACGCGGCGTCGTCCGCGCGGACCCGTCGGTCGAGACGCTGGAGGCGAGCGGCCGTCGTCTGCGCCTTCGCGTCACTCCGGCGGCGGAGTGTGCGACCCACCGATGTGAGGTGGCTCTCGGATGACGTCTTTGTGTGACTCCGACAACGCGCAGGCCCTCTGAGCAGTCAGATCGGCTGCATGAGGGTGTGGTTCTGTCCAGTGGTACCAGGAAAACGGGTCGGAGACTGTGCGGAGTCGACGGCCCGTTTTCCTTGGTGGACTTCGTATGGTCGCTACATGACCGTTTTGGATGATGCGCCGAGCGAGCCGACGGACGCGCGCGGGCGTGTGGCCGAGCTCCACGAGATCCGTGCGCAGGCACTGGCCGGGCCGAGCGAGAAGGCGACCGCGGCGCAGCACGCCAAGGGCAAGCTGACCGCGAGGGAGCGCATCGAGCTCCTCCTCGACCCGGGCTCCTTCAACGAGGTCGAGCAGTTGCGCCGACACCGGGCGACCGGGTTCGGCCTGGACGCCAAGAAGCCCTACACGGACGGTGTCATCACCGGCTGGGGCACGGTCGAGGGCCGGACGGTCTTCGTCTACGCACACGACTTCCGCATCTTCGGCGGCGCGCTGGGCGAGGCCCACGCCACGAAGATCCACAAGATCATGGACATGGCCATCGCGGCCGGGGCGCCCCTGGTGTCCCTCAACGACGGCGCGGGCGCCCGTATCCAGGAGGGCGTCTCCGCTCTCGCCGGCTACGGCGGCATCTTCCAGCGCAACACGAGGGCCTCCGGGGTCATCCCGCAGATCTCCGTGATGCTGGGCCCGTGCGCGGGCGGCGCGGCCTACAGCCCCGCCCTGACGGACTTCGTGTTCATGGTCCGTGACACCTCGCAGATGTTCATCACCGGCCCCGACGTGGTCAAGGCCGTCACCGGCGAGGAGATCACCCAGAACGGCCTCGGTGGCGCCGACGTGCATGCCGAGACCAGCGGTGTCTCCCACTTCGCCTACGACGACGAGGAGACGTGCATCCACGAGGTGCGCTACCTGCTGTCGTTGCTCCCGCAGAACAACCGTGAGAACCCGCCGCGCGTGGAGTGCTCGGACCCGGCCGACCGGCGCTCCGACGTGCTCCTGGACCTGGTCCCCGCGGACGGCAACCGCCCGTACGACATGGCCAAGGTCATCGAGGAACTCGTCGACGACGGCGACTACCTGGAGGTCCACGAGCGCTGGGCCCGCAACATCATCTGCGCCCTGGCCCGTCTGGACGGCCAGGTGGTGGGCATCGTGGCCAACCAGCCGCAGTCGCTGGCCGGGGTCCTGGACATCGAGGCGTCGGAGAAAGCTGCGCGCTTTGTCCAGATGTGCGACGCTTTCAATATCCCGATCATCACGTTCCTGGACGTTCCTGGGTTCCTCCCGGGCGTCGACCAGGAGCACGGCGGGATCATCCGACACGGCGCGAAGCTCCTCTACGCCTACTGCAACGCGACCGTGCCGAGGATCTCGCTGATCCTGCGCAAGGCCTACGGAGGTGCGTACATCGTCATGGACAGCCAGTCCATCGGTGCCGACCTCACCTACGCGTGGCCGACGAACGAGATCGCGGTGATGGGCGCGGAGGGCGCGGCCAACGTCATCTTCCGCCGGCAGATCGCCGAGGCCGAGGACCCCGAGGCGATGCGGGCGCGCATGGTCAAGGAGTACAAGTCCGAGCTGATGCACCCGTACTACGCGGCGGAGCGCGGCCTCGTGGACGACGTCATCGACCCCGCCGAGACGCGCGAGGTCCTCATCCGCTCCCTGGCGATGCTGCACACCAAGCACGCCGACCTGCCGTCCCGCAAGCACGGCAACCCGCCGCAGTAGTCCGTCCGGTAACCCAGCGGATCCTTCGCGGTACCCCCGCGGAAACCTCTCTCACGGAGACTGAGACCCATGAACCTGCCTGACATCCGCGTCGAGAAGGGCCACGCCGAGCCCGAGGAAGTCGCCGCGATCACGGCCATCCTGATGGCCCGCGCCGCCGCGCAGCCCACGGCGCCCGTTCACCGTGGGCGCCTCAAGGCGGGCTGGCGCCGCCTTGAACGCGAGCCGGGCTTCAGGGCCCCCCACAGCTGGCGCTGAGCCTACGAAAGGGCCCCCTCCGACGGGAGGGGGCCCTTTCGTGTGCGCCTCTAAAAA
>NZ_VJZC01000734.1 GCF_009377185.1 Streptomyces spongiae | reverse complement strand
CCCCCCAAGGGCACCCCACGCCCTCCGCCGCCCCTTATATCCCTATACACCCAATCTCCATCTCCTCATACGCTCATCTCCCCATACGCCCATCTCCCCATACGCCCAGGAGCGATCCATGCGAATCCCGAGCCGACGGAGGCCGCGCACCGTACTTGTCGCGGCCGCCGCAGGGACGCTGCTCGCCCCGCTGCTCTCCGGCTGCTGGACCGGAGCCGGCGGGACGGGTTCCGGCGGCGACTCCATCAACGTGCTGATGGTCAACAACCCGCAGATGGTGGAACTGCAGAAGCTCACCCGCGCACACTTCACCAAGGAGACCGGCATCAAGGTGAACTTCACCGTCCTGCCGGAGAACGACGTCCGGGACAAGATCAGCCAGGACTTCGCCAACCAGGCGGGCCAGTACGACGTCGCCACGCTCAGCAACTACGAGATACCGATCTACGCCCGCAACGACTGGCTGCACGAGATGAACTCGTACATCGCCAAGGACGCGGCGTTCGACGAGCAGGACATCCTGGGGCCCATGCGCCAGTCCCTGACCGGCGACGACGGCAAACTCTACGGTCAGCCGTTCTACGGCGAGTCGTCCTTCCTGATGTATCGCAAGGACGTGTTCACCGAGAAGGGGCTCACCATGCCCGAGCACCCCACCTGGCAGCAGGTCGCCGACCTCGCCGCGAAGGCCGACGGGGCCGAGCCGGGCATGAAGGGCATCTGCCTGCGCGGCCTGCCCGGCTGGGGCGAGGTGATGGCCCCGCTCACCACCGTCGTCAACACCTTCGGCGGCACCTGGTTCGACAAGGACTGGAAGGCCCGCCTGAACTCCCCCGAGTTCGAGAAGGCCACCAAGTTCTACGTCGACCTCGTCCGCGAGCACGGCGAGTCCGGCGCCGCCCAGTCCGGCTTCGCCGAGTGCCTGAACAACATGACGCAGGGCAAGGTCGCCATGTGGTACGACGCCACATCCGCGGCCGGCTCCCTGGAGGCCGCCAAGTCCCCGGTCAAGGGCAAGATCGACTACGCGCCGGCGCCGGTGGAGGAGACGAAGTCCTCCGGCTGGCTCTACACCTGGGCCTGGGGCATCCAGCAGGCGTCCCGGAATCCCGACAAGGCCTGGAAGTTCGTCTCCTGGGCGTCCAGCAAGCAGTACGAGCAACTGGTCGGCGACCAGATCGGCTGGTCCAACGTGCCCGCCGGCAAACGGGCGTCCACGTACACGAACCCGGACTACGTCAAGGAGGCCGCCGCCTTCCAGGAGATGACCAAGGAGGCCATCGAGGGCGCCCGGCCCACCGACCCGGGGGTGCAACCGCGCCCCGCGCCCGGCATCCAGTTCGTCGGCATCCCCGAGTTCACCGACCTCGGCACCAAGGTCTCCCAGGAGATCAGCGCGGCCATCGCCGGACGCCAGTCCGTCGAGTCGGCCCTGAAGAAGTCGCAAGCGCTCGCCGAGCGCATCTCCGAGGAGTACGAGGGGCGATGACCGCGACCACGACAGCACCGGTAGCAGCGAAATCTGTCCGCACGCAGGGCACGTCCCCGTCCCGTCTGCGCGCCTGGGCCACCAGGGCCCCGCTCCTTCCCGCCCTGATCTTCATGGTCGTCGTGACCCAGCTGCCGTTCGTCGCGACGCTGGTGATCTCCTTCTTCGACTGGAACTCCCTCTACCCCGACGCCCGCAGCTTCACGGGCTTCGCCAACTACGAACAGGTCCTGACCGACGCCGACCTGCGCCGCTCGGTGTGGACGACGGTCGTCCTCACGGTCGCCGTGGTCCTGGCCAGCCTGGTGCTCGGCCTGGCCCTCGCCCTGCTCCTGGACCGGAAGTTCCGCGGCCGGGGCATCGTCCGCACCCTCCTGATCGCCCCCTTCCTGGTGGTCCCGGTGGCCGCGGCCCTGCTCTGGAAGCACGTGCTCTACAACCCCGAGTACGGCCTGTTCAACGGCCTGCTGCACTACGTCGGCGGCCCGCAGCCGGACTGGATCTCCGACACCCCGCTGCTCGCGGTCGAGGCCTCCCTGATCTGGCAGTGGACGCCGTTCATGATGCTGATCCTGCTGGCCGGGCTGCAGAGCCGCGACCACCAGCAGATCGAGGCGGCCCGCGTGGACGGCGCGAGCGACTGGCAGATCTTCCGCCACCTCACGCTGCCGCACCTGCGCCGCTACCTGGAGCTGGGCGCCCTGCTCGGCTCGATCTACATAGTCCAGAACTTCGACGCGGTCTTCACCATCACATCGGGCGGCCTCGGCACCGCGAACCTCCCGTACACCGTCTACCAGACCTTCTACCAGGCCCACGAGAACGGCCTCGCCTCGGCCGCGGGCGTCCTCGTCGTCATTGGTTCGATCATCATCGCGACGTTCGCGCTGCGCGTGGTCTCGTCGCTGTTCAGCGAGGAGGTGTCCCGCGCATGAGCGCCAACGCGAGTGCTGTACGCGTACGTTCCGACGGTCCCCGTCGCGCCCGTCGCGGCCGGGGAGCGGGTCTGGGTCTGGCCGCCTGGCTGATCGGCCTGCTGTTCTTCCTCCCCATCGCCTGGATGGCCCTGACGTCCTTCCACTCGGAGTCGGACGCGGCGACCAATCCGCCGTCCTGGGCGGCCTCCCTCACACTCGACGGCTACCGCGAGTTCTTCGGCGTGGGCGGCGGCGCGAGTCCGTGGCCGTCGCTCATCAACTCCACGGTGGCGTCGCTGGCGTCGACGCTGTTCGTGCTGTTGCTGGCTCTGCCGGCGGCGTACGCCCTCTCCATCCGCCCGGTGAGGAAATGGACGGACGTCCTGTTCTTTTTCTTGTCGACGAAGATGCTGCCGGTGGTGGCGGGCCTGCTCCCCATCTACCTGTTCGCCAAGAACACGCACTTCCTGGACAACATCTGGCTGCTGGTCATCCTCTACACCTCGATGAACCTGCCGATCGCCGTGTGGATGATGCAGTCGTTCCTGGCGGAGGTGCCGGTGGCGATCATCGAGGCGGCGCGGGTGGACGGGGCGCGGCTGCCGACGGTCCTGGCGCGGGTGGTGGCGCCGATCGCGTTGCCGGGCATCGCGGCGACGGCCCTGATCTGCTTCATCTTCAGCTGGAACGAACTGCTCTTCGCACGTGTACTGACGGGCGTCGTCGCCGAGACGGCCCCCGTCTTCCTGACCGGCTTCATCACCAGCCAGGGCCTGTTCCTGGCGAAGGTGTGCGCCGCGTCGCTCGTCATCTCCCTGCCGGTGCTCGCCGCGGGGTTCGCCGCCCAGGACAAGCTGGTCCAGGGCCTGTCGTTGGGAGCCGTGAAATGAAGGCCGCCGTCATCGAGTCCGTGGGCAAGGCAGTCGTCGCGGAGGTACCCGACCCGACGCCGGGCCCCCGTGAGGTCGTGGTCGAGGTGGCGGCCTGCGGCCTCTGCGGTACCGACCTGCACATCCTCCAGGGCGAGTTCGCGCCGAAGCTGCCGATCGTGCCGGGGCACGAGTTCGCGGGCGAGGTGGTCGGGGTGGGAACCCAGGTCACGGAGGTGTCGGTCGGCGACCGTGTGGCGGTCGACCCCTCCCTGTACTGCTACGAGTGCCGGTACTGCCGTACGGGCCACAACAACCTCTGCGAGCGCTGGGCCGCGATCGGGGTGACGACGGCGGGGGGCGCGGCGCAGTACGCGGTGGCGCCGGTGGCGAACTGCGTACGGCTCCCCGAGCACATCCGCACCCAGGACGCGGCGCTGGTGGAGCCGCTGTCGTGCGCGGTACGCGGCTACGACGTGCTCCAGTCCCGCCTGGGCGCCCACGTCCTGATCTACGGCTCGGGGACGATGGGGCTGATGATGCTGGAGCTCGCGAAGCGTACGGGGGCGGCGAGTGTGGACGTGGTGGACGTGAACCCGACCCGTCTGGAGACGGCGCGGCGACTGGGCGTCTCGGCGTCCGCCGCCTCGCCCGACGAGCTGGACCGGCCTCAGGGCTGGGATCTGGTGGTGGACGCGACGGGCAACGCGGCGGCAATCCAGGACGGCCTGGACCGGGTGGCCAAGGCCGGCACCTTCCTTCAGTTCGGGGTGGCGGACTACTCGACGCGGGTCACGATCGATCCGTACCGCATCTACAACCAGGAGATCACCATCACGGGCTCCATGGCGGTGCTGCACAGCTTCGAGCGCGCGGCGGAGCTGTTCGCGAGCGGGGTCCTGGATCCCGAGATCTTCATCAGCGACCGCCTGCCGCTGAGCGAGTATCCCCAGGCACTGGAACAGTTCGCGTCGGGGGTGGGGAGGAAGATCGTAGTGGTTCCGTAGACCCCAACGGGGCCGTGTCCTCGCCCCCGCCGCCCCTACC
>NZ_VJZC01000733.1 GCF_009377185.1 Streptomyces spongiae | reverse complement strand
GTCGGGGCGCGGACGGGGGTGGTGGTGATGGATTCGGTATCGGTCACGTGGAACAGGTTCGTGGGTGGCTGAGCCTGGTACCAGAGTCTCCTTATCCTGGTACAAGGAGTACCTGGCAACAGGTTCCGCACAGCTGCACGCTGGAGGCATGACGACCATGGCGGTACGGGCGACCGAGGCACAACCCCGACCGGCGGAGCCGTCGGTGACGGCACAACCCCGACCGGCGGAGGGGCCGGTGACGGTGGGGCCCCGACCGACGCAGGAGCCGGTGGCCGTGCGGCCCCGGGCGGCGCAGGAGTCGGTGGTGCGTCGGCACGAGCTCGCCGCGTTCCTGCGCCACCGCCGCGAGCACATCACACCCGAACAGGTCGGCCTGCCCCGCGGCCGGCGGCGGCGCACGCCCGGACTGCGCCGTGAGGAGGTCGCGCAGCTCTCCGCGGTCGGCGTCACCTGGTACACCTGGCTCGAACAGGCCCGGGACATCCAGGTCTCCGTGCAGGTCCTCGACGCCCTCGCCCGCACCCTGCTCCTCGACTTCAGCGAGCGCGAGCACCTGTTCAACCTGGCCGGAGCCGTCGACCCGTCGCCGGGCAAGAACTGCCCGTCGGTCACCGCCGCCCAGCGGGCCGTCCTCGAACAGCTGGAGCCGTTCCCTGCCTGCCTGCAGAACAGCCGGTACGACATCCTCGCGTACAACCGCACGTACGGCCTGCTGCTCTGCGACCTCGCCACAGTGCCGCCCGAGGACCTGAACTGCATGATCCTCGCCTACACCCACGAGGAGTGGCGCTCGTCGATCGTGCACCTGGAGGAGACCACCCGGCTCATGGCAGCCAAGCTGCGCGCCGCGATGGCCGGTCATCTCGCCGACCCCGCCTGGAAGACGCTCCTGAAGCGGCTGCGCACGGAGTCCGCGGAGTTCCGCGAGGCGTGGGACCGCCACGAGGTCGTCGGTGTCCGCAGCAAGCGCAAGCAGTTCGTCAACGCCCATGTCGGGCCGCTCACCCTCGACCACACCGACCTCTGGCTCAGCCCCAACAGCGGGCCGCGGATGGTGACGTACGCCCCGGCCGACGAGGCGTCACGCGAGCGGCTGGAGAAGCTGCACGCGATCGCCTGCCGGGAGGCGCGCGGCACCTGAGGAGTAGGGAAAACCCCCACACGGGACGATCTTGGTTGATATACGCTTCGCCTGACTTGTTCGAACAGTTCAGCGAATCCGTGCTTCCGGATACGCATGCCCGGGGGGGCATTCCCATGACTTCGCAGTCCCGCGCGGTGCTCGGCATCGCGCTCACTCCCGTACTCGCCCTGGCGGCCGTGACCCCGGCCGCCGCCCACACCACGGCCACGGCGGCCGAGACCACCGCCACGGCCACCGACACCACCGCCACGGCCGCCGCCGCGACGCGTACGCCGGGCCCGTGGGGCACCAGCACCCTGCACGCCTCGAACCCCGACCCCGCCTCAGCCGGGAACGGGTTGACCGCTCTGGTGTCGGCGGGGAACGGCGCCGTCGTCTCCCTCACCGGCGACGGGCTCTCCCGTTCCACCCGGATCCGGCCCGCCGGCAGCACCAGCTGGCTCACCCCGCAGAACTGGCCGGACGCCGGCGGGTACAGCACCGAGCTGGTCTCGCTCGGGGACGGCTCGGTGCGCCTGGCCTGGCGGGCCAAGCGCGCCGACGACCACAACGACTACTGGCTGAAGGTGGCCACCCTCGCGCCCGGCGCGACCGCCTTCTCCGAGCCCGAGTACGTCGCCGCGGTCCCCGAGAAGGGCTACCACCACCTGGCGGCGGCCCCCGACGGCCGACTGGTCGCCGTATGGACGGTCAACGGCGTCGTGAAGGCCGTCGAGAAGACCGGGCCGCAGGCCGCGTGGACCGCTCCGGCCGACCTCAACGAACAGCCGCCGTCCGGCAGCCGGGACATCTCCCACATGGACTTCGCGGTCGCCAAGGACGGCACCGCCCTGCTGGTGTGGCAGTGGCAGAGAAGCAAGGCCGTCGTCGCCCTGGAGAAGGCCCCCGGCGCGACCGCCTGGACCGCGGTCCAGGACTTCCCGGTACCGGGGGTGGCCCTGGCGCGCCCGAAGGTGTTCGCCGATCCGCAGGGCGGCTTCGACGTGTTCTACGACGACACCGCGCACCTCATGCACACGCGCCGGCCCGCCGGCACCACGCAGTGGAGCACCCCGCGGTCCGCCGCCAACAACGGCAGCACGTACGGGATGACGGCGCCGGTCCACCTGCCGGGCGGGGACCTCTTCGTGGCCGGCGGGCCCGGTTACTCGACCGGCTCCTGGTACGCGGTGCGCTCCGCGGCGACCGGCGTCTGGCAGCCGTACACGCAGCCCTTCTCCACCCACAAGAAGGTGCGCGCGGTCGGCGCGGCCGCCACCTCGGGCGGGACGGTCACGGTGACGTGGCGGGAGGGCTACTCGGCCGAGGAGTACACGATGGCCGCCGTCTTCAAGGGCGGCACCTGGTCCGCACCGCGGCGGCTGAGCGCGACGAGTGCCCAGTTCACCGGGGCGCCCAAGGTGGCCGCCGACGCGCTCGGCCGGCCCGTCGTGCTGTGGGACGAGTACAAGTGGGGCGAGACGGGCGGCGCTGTCATGGTCGGTGTCTACCAGCGCACCACGACCAGCCGCGCGCTGCCCAAGTGGCGTGACCACACGGACGACGGCAAGGCCGACCTGTTCGGGCGGGGCAGCACGGGGCTGAAGGTGTACGCGGGCGACGCGACGAAGCTGTCCGCGGGGAAGCGCGCGAGCAGTTGGCCGACGGGCACGCTGGTGCTGCCGTTCGGCGACCTCGACGGCGACCGCTGCAACGACGTGTTCGTCCGCCTCCCGGAGGGCGAGGCCCGCGTCCACCCGACGATCTGCGGCGGGCTGCCCGAGCAGCAGTCGTTCCACGTCAAGGTCTCCTCGGACTGGAGCAAGTACGACGCGGTCGTCTCGTCCGGCGACGTGACGGGCGACGGCCGGGCCGACCTGCTGACCCGGTCCGCCTCGACCGGGAAGCTGTACGTGTACGCGAACAACGGCGCGGGCGGCTTCAAGGCCCGCGCGCTCGCCGGGTCCGGCTTCGGCGGCTACAAGAGGCTGATCGCCGCCGGGGACCTCGACGGCGACGGCAAGAACGACCTGCTGGCCGTCGACGCGTCGAACGAGCTGTGGCGGTTCAGGGGGACCGGCTCCGGCACCTTCAGGCCCCGGTCGCTGGTCTTCAAGGACTGGGGCACCTCCTACAAGGACGTGGTCGGCGGGCTCGACCTGTCCGGGGACGGCCGGGCCGACCTGATCTCGCTCGACAGGGACGGCCGCGCCTGGCTGAACCGGGGCAAGGGCCAGGGCGGCTTCAAGAACCGGTCGCAGGTCGGCGAGGCCACGAACTGGTCGGAGATCCGCATCTCCTGAGGGTGTGGGTCCGGGGGCCACTCGGGACCACCGTGCTCCCGAGTGGCCCCAGCTTTGCGGCGGGCCCAGGGCCCAGGGCCCAGGGCTCAGGCGAGCGCGACGCAGCCGATGCGGTTCCAGGCGCCGTAGTCGGCGTAGGCCGCGGCGAGCACGTAACCACTGGCCACATCACCCGCGCGCTGCCACTTGCAGGCGTCGTTCAGCTTGATCCGCTGTGAGTTGGAGCAGAACCAGCCGTCGACGTTGCGGCCGTCGTTGTACGCCGAGCCCCACCCCTTCGACGCGCAGTACCCGCTGAGGTCCATACCGCCGCGGGCCAGCCGCACGCTGATGTCCGCGTAGCAACTCCTCTTGAGGGGACCCGCGTTCACCTGGTCCTCGTACACGAGGTAGCCGCGGGAGACCAGCTCCGCGAACTGGTACCGGCAGGCGTCGGTGATCGACAGGGGGCGGTTCGCGCCGTTCACGGCGCAGGACCAGCCGGACGGGCTGCCGGAGTCCTGGACCGACGTACCCGCCGCGGTGTCTCGGCAGTAGGCGTTGAGGTTGACGGCGCTGAGGTAGGTGGAAGCGGCGGAAGCGTCGGCCCCCGCCGGGGTGACGGCCAGGCCGACGAGGGCGAACGCGCTCACCAGCAGGGCGGCCAGGCGGCCGCGCAGGGATCGGGACATGACCTGCTCCTCTCCTGCGCATCGTCATTCGGATGCGCGCGGCCACGCTCGCAACCCCTGCTGGACGGGGGTTGAACACGTACTGGACGTACTTCGCGTCATCGGCGCATCCGCGCCTTCCGTGCCATCCGTGCCTTCCGTGCCATCCGCGCCTTCCGTGCATCCGACGAAAAAAGTGTGGCATGGGCACATCCAGCACGGCCGCACGCGGCGAATGGGAGTGAGGTGGGGAGGAGGG
>NZ_VJZC01000732.1 GCF_009377185.1 Streptomyces spongiae | reverse complement strand
GCGGCCGGGCGGGCTGGAACATCGTCACCTCCGGCACCGTGAACGAGGCCCGCAACTTCGGGCAGGAGCAGCACCTGGACCACGGCCTGCGCTACGAGCGGGCCGGGGAGTTCGTGGAGGTCACCAGGAACTGGTTGAAGGCCACGCCGATGGCGGAGATCGTGATGATGCCCGCGTACATCTGCGGGATCGCGAAGTTGAACTGCGAGGCGTTGATCAGATAGCCGAGGCCCGCCTTGGCGCCGATCATCTCGGCGGCGACCAGCACCAGGATCGACACCGCTCCGGCCAGCCGGATGCCGGTGAACATCACCGGCACCGCGGACGGCAGGATGACCTTCTGGAACAGTCGGGGGGCGGACAGGTCCATCGACTTCGCCAGCTTCAGCAGGGTCGGGTCGACGTTGCGCACCGCGCTGATGGTGTTGAGCAGGATCGGCCAGGTGCACGCGTACACCACGATGGAGATCTTCGAGGTCTCGCCGATGCCCAGCAGCAGTACGAACACCGGCAGCAGGGCGAGCGCCGCGGTGTTGCGGAACACCTCCAGCAGCGGTCCCAGGAGGTCGGCGACCGGCCGGTACCAGCCGATCAGCAGACCCAGCGGCACGGCGACGGCCACGGCGAGACCGAATCCGCTGAACGAACGCACCAGGCTTGCCTGCGCGTTGTCCGCCAGCTGGCCGTTCGCGGCCAGCTCCCACCAGGCGTCGGCGACCTCACTGAACGGCGGCAGGAAGGTCCGGTCGACCAGGCCCAGCCGCGGCGCGGCCTCCCACAGCAGGAGCAGGGCCACGACGGCGACGGACTTGGTCGCCCCTTTCAGCAGCAGGGACGCCGCGCGGCGTCCCGCCCGGCGGACACCGGCGGTCAGGACACGTGCCCGGCGCCCGCCCGGAGACGGGGTCACCGCGGGCGGCGCGGTCACCGCGGGTGGGGCTGACGTGTCGGTCCCGGCGGGTGCGGTGGATCCGGCGGGTGTGGCGCCTGCCGGGGATTCGGCGGGAGCGGCGCCCGCGGCCGATTCGGTGAGTATGGCGGGTGGGTCGGATGCGGTGGGTGGGACGGTCTCGGCGGGTGCCACGGCTTCGGCGGGCGCCGCGCCGTCCGCCGGCTCGGCGGATGCCGCGGTCTCGCTGGTCGCGGTGCGGGAAGAGGCGGCGACGGCCTCCGTCCCGCCCGCGGAGCCCGGCAACGTGGTCTTCTCGGTGGTGGTGCCGGCTGTGGCGCTCATACGGAGGCCTCCTCCTTCTCCAACTGCTGGGCCCTGGCCACCTCGTCGTGCAGCAGCGACCAGATCTCGTGCCGGTGGCGGGCGAACTCGGGACTGGAGCGGATGTCGTCCGTCGCCGTACGGGAGCCGAGGGCGACCGGCACGATCTGCTTGATACGGCCCGGCCGCGAGGTCATGACGGCGACGCGCTGCCCCAGGTAGACGGCCTCGTCGATGCCGTGCGTGATGAAGACGACGGTCTTGCCGGTGCGCTCCCAGATGCGCAGCAGTTCGTCCTGGAGGGACTCGCGGGTCTGGGCGTCCAGTGCGGCGAACGGCTCGTCCATCAGCAGGACGTCCGGGTCGTAGGCGAGGCTGCGGGCGATCGCCACCCGCTGCCGCATCCCGCCCGACAGCTCGTGCGGATGGCGGTTCTCGAACCCGGAGAGACCCACCAGGTCCAGGAACTCCCTGGCACGTGCCGCACGTTGGCGCCGTGGGACGCCGGTGGCCTCCAGACCGAACTCGACATTGCCCTGCGCCGTGCGCCACGGCAGCAGCGCGTACTGCTGGAACACGATGCCGCGGTCGAGGCCGGGGCCGGTGACGGGTTCGCCGTCCAGCAGGATCCGCCCGCCCGTGGGCCGGGCGAGCCCGCCGAGCAGATCCAGCAGCGTCGACTTCCCGCAGCCGCTGGGTCCGACCAGGACGACGAACTCGCCGGCGGCTATCTCGAGGTCGATGCCGTCGAGGGCGGTGAACCTGCCGGCCCGCCGGGCCCCGGCACGGTCCGTGACGGTGAACTCCTTCCGTACGTCCTCGAACACGATCTTGGGTGTGCTGATGTCCGGCATGGGATCAACTCCCGCTGGTCGAGGCGGAGGAGGCATTGGGGGAGGCATTGGGGGAGGACTTGGAGGAGCCCGCCGCGTTGAACTCATTGGTGTAGAGGTCCGACAGCGTGACCTGGCCCTTCTGGATGTCGCCGCGCTCGACCAGCCAGTCGATCCACAGCTGCAGTTCCTTGCCGGTGATCCGGCCCGCCGTCTCGGCGACACCGAAGGACCGCCAGTACTTCAGCGGCCCGGGGTCCTCGTTGCGGCCGCGCTTCTTCACGATGTCCGTCATCCGGGCGATGACCTCTTCGCGCGGAGTGGAACGGGACCACTCGATGGCCCGTCCCACGGCGGTGACGAAGGTGCGGGCCGTGTCGGGGTTCTGCTTCAGGAACCGGTCCGTCATCACATAGGTGCCGGCGCTGAACGAGCCGAGCAGTTCGTAGTCCGTGAACAGCGCGCGAATACCGCCGGTTTCCAGGGCCTTGTCGCGCAGAATGCCGCCGAGTACGGCCACGTCGATCTGCTTCTGACGCAGCGTCTGTTCGGTGTTGACCGGCGGG
This sequence comes from Streptomyces spongiae, assembly GCF_009377185.1. Lineage (GTDB taxonomy): Bacteria > Actinomycetota > Actinomycetes > Streptomycetales > Streptomycetaceae > Streptomyces > Streptomyces spongiae. Next base: position 1,732 of record NZ_VJZC01000732.1, on the reverse strand, counting down.
ACCACGAGCGGCTCGACCTTTTCGATCTCCGACTGGGACAGACCGCCTCTTTGCAAGTAGATGTCGAGCATCGCCTCGGAATGGGCCCCGAGGGTGTTCATTCCGACCTTCTTGCCGAGCAGGTCCTTGGCCGACCGTATGGGGCTGTCCTTGAGGACGTAGAACCCGTTGTACGCGTACTTGTCGGCGCCGTAGTAACTGATGACCGCCTTGATGGGGGCGTTGTTGGCGGCCAGTTTCACGACCGCGCCGTTGAAGGCGCCGCCGAAGTCGATCTCGCCCGTGGCCGCGGTCTGGATGTCCTGCGGTCCACTGATGGTGTTACCGACCCACTTCAGCTTCACGTCCTCCAGATAGCCGAGATCCTCGGCCAGCTCCGGCAAGGTCACCTGACCTGCCCAGCCCTGGTATCTGAGCGTCTTGGTCTGGCTCTTGGCCGCTGTGGCTCCGGAGGCGGACGTGCCGCAGCTCACGGCCACCGCCGAAAGACCGAGCAGAGAGAGGAACTGGCGTCGGGACGATGCCGTGGTGGCCATGGGAAAGGTCCTGTTCGAATCGGGGAGCGGCTGGTGCGATGCGTTCCGCCGTGAGCGCGCGAAGCCATGCCAAAGGCATGGCCGAAGCCGGAGAGCGGAAAAGGAACCTCAACAGGAATGACTGCGAGGAATGGTGACGAGGGAGCGGAAGTGAGCGCGAGAGAGCGGCGCCGTCAGTCGTTCAGCGGCCGACGGCACAGATGGCGCTGGCTTGACGTCGGAGATCGACGTGAAGCCGCGCGGCGAGGTTCTCGGACATGCTCACGGCCACGAGAGTCGCAGCGAAATTCGGCCACGTCAATGTCGCTTCCGGACGCGGCTCGCATTATCAAGTGTCCGACATGTGAGTGAAGTACTGCGTTCACAATGTCCAGGGAGTGAGGCAGAGGGCGGCGGGGATACCGGCGTGGGCGAGGGCGGCGATGGTGTGGGCGGCACTGATGCCGGAACCGCCGTGGACACCGACCTCGGTGGCGTCGTCGGCACCCAGCGCGGTGAAACGCAGCGCGAGTTCCTCGACGTCACGGAACGTGCCGTCGGGGGCCAGGTTGTCGCCGGTGGGGGCGGACAGGGCACCGGGGATGCGTCCGGCGCGGAATTCGGCGCGGAGTTCGGCCGGTTGGTTCTCGCTCCGGTGGCGCTCGGCGGGCCGGACGTCCAGCAGCACTCCGGTACGGGCCACGTCGGCCGCGGCGTCGGCGTCCAGTACGGGCAGGTGTCCCGGAGTCAGCACGATGTCGCCGGGCACGGGGAGATGCTCGGGCTCGCCGGTCTCGGTCGGCAGACCGGCCGCCCGCCAGGCGTCCAGGGCACCGTCCAGCAGGACGACGTGCTCGACACCGGCCCAGCGCAGCAGCCACCAGGCGCGGGCGGCCGCGGTGTTGCCCCGGTCGTCGTACACCACCACGGTACGGCCGACGGTGACACCCCAGCGCCGTGCGGCGTCCTGCAGCGCGGCGGGGTCGGGCAGCGGGTGGCGGCCCGCGTCCGGCGCGGGTGGGGCGGCGAGTTCGGTGTCGAGGTCGACGTACACCGCACCGGGGATGTGCTCTTTGAGGTAGCGCTCCCGCCCGTGCGGGTCGCCTTCCTCCCAGCGGACGTCGAGAAGGACGGGGGCGGGGCCGCCGGTCGCGGGGAGGGAGTGGAGTTCGGCGGCGGTGACGAGGACCGGGACGGTCTCGAACGCGGTGTGCATG
>NZ_VJZC01000731.1 GCF_009377185.1 Streptomyces spongiae | reverse complement strand
CGGCGACCCCGCCCGCGTGGTCGCCTCCGCGGACCGCATCGCCACCGAACTCGGCTGGAAGGCCCGGTACGGCGTGGAGGACATGATCTCCTCGGCGTGGGAGGGCTGGGTGCGCAGACACCCGGAGGCGGAGTCACCCGCCTGAGCGCACCCCCGCCCCACCGGGGAGAGGCCCATTGGATCCGGAGTCCCACCTTCCAACTGGCGGCGGACCCGCGACGAGCTTGCAGCAAGCGGTCTGGGCCGTCGGCTCGGGGCTGTCGCAGGAGTCGCTCGTGGACTTCAGCTCAATGCTGCCGGGATCTGTGACTGGTCACCTGCTACCGATTACAGGTGAAACATTCGCATTTCGTTGTTCAAGGCAGGGGCCTGTGGTCGAATCGGCGACCGGGGGGCGGCGCAGCCGATCACCCTGCCTCAGGTGCCGTATAGACATACGGAAGGACACTCGGTGCGCACATCCACGAGCACTGCGGTCTGCTCTGCTATAGCCGCAGGCGCGCTTCTGGCGCCAGCAGTCGTCACACCGGCCTCCGCGCGGACGACACCGCCGTTTCCCCAGGATCTGCGGGTGATGTCCGACGAGGGCTACGCGCAGCTGTTCGGCGCAGATCGCGCCGAGACCAAGAGCCTGACAGTGGATTTGCCCCAGACGGGTCCGACTCCTCCGCGTGCCGACGCCGCCGTACAGGTCAGTCACTGGAGCGTGGTGAAGTTCGTCAGCAAGGACGGCGAGGGGAAGAACATCCCGACCCGGGAAGGCAACAGCAAGTTCGGCTGGCGGCATTTCTCAGGACCGCACAACATTCATGATCCCAAAGTGATCAAGATCGTGACCAGTGAACGCCCGGAGGAGAAGGAAGGAGCACGCCGGGTCTACGGCGGCGTGCTGACCAACCGTCTCGGCGCGATCCTCGCCCGGATCAAGGTGATCGCCCAATACAGCTACAAGACCGCTGACGGCGACTACGAGCTCGCCGATCACAGCCACAAGATCGGAACTATCACCGCGTACTGTGAGCGGGTTCCGCGCAACAAGTGCCCCGATGCGGTGAACGAGACATGACGTCTCCGCTCGCCGGCGGCAGTCAGGAGTCCGCGCCGATGCAGCGGTGGGAGAACGAAGGACTGGCCCGGCTGCAAGCCGCTCTCGTCCGGGGCATGCTCCGGCTCACGGCGGCACCCCTGGGTGACAGCCCTGTCGTCCGGGGCGTGCTCCCCGTCCCGGACGGACGAGGCGTGGGGAGAGTTGCCGTCTGGGACGGCCACGACATCGCGACCTCGGTGGCCTACGACCTGCCACTGGTGGACCGGCACGGCGACAACATCCCGGCCGTCGCACTGACTGCTGCACTGCGGCAGGCTGTGCGGCAGACATCCGACACTCCATGGACCGCAGCGGGAGCGGGCCATGACCGTGACGGGCACGGCATCCCCGTCGTGGCCGCGGAGGAAGCGGAGCAGATCCTCCAGGACGGTCCTGAGTTCGATCTCACGGACGCTCTCCACGCAGCAGCCGTAGGAATCGCCCCGTCCGGAGGCCACGACACCGCCGGGAATCTGTGCCTGCTCGGCTTCCTCCTCCTCGACCAGCACAGCGCGCGTCTGTACATGATCGGCGAGGGACTGTCCGACGTGGTCGGCCTAGATGTGTCACTTCGCGACGAAGAAGGGGGTGTGTCTGTGGGCATCACCGGCCTGGCCGCTGCCCTGCCTTCGCTCATCGCCGACGATCAGTTGCGGTACAACCCATCGGGGTCTGTGGACCCGTATTGCTCGGAAGTGTTCGACCTGACCCACTGGTAGCAATCGGGTACGTAATGCCGGACTCATGGGGCAGGACCGTGCCGGCTGGAATGAGCTCACACAGCTCGCCCCTTGCAACTGGCCTGCCTCATCGCAGCATGCGTGGGCCGGTTGCGCGTCCGGACCGGCACCCGCTTCACCCCAGCCAGGTCACGCGCTGGACGTACACCCGCTTCCGATAGTCGATGACCTGGTACCACACCATGAGCGACCCTATGGCAATGACTCGTAGGCCCTGCGGGTTCGTCACGTCGGCTCCTTCGCCGGGATCCTGCCCCAGGGAGGCGAGCACCACCAGCTCACGTGCGACCTCTTCCGCCGCCGCGCGCCCTTCCTTGGGCAGATCACCGACGACCCAATCCGGCTCCGCCCCGTATTCCCACGCCCACTCCGGGTCCGGCGCCTGCTGATCGTTCAAATCTCGAGCTCCCGCTCAGCCTCTCGCAGAATCCGGTTGACCTCCGCCATGGCGGCGCGGAACTCGGACTCGCCAACCGTGTCGTCCTGGGAGACCCGCTCGGCCTCGCGCAGACGGGCGGCGCGGCCTGGGTCCCGCTCGATCGCCACGAAGACGCCCCAGCGCCGCAGGAACAGCTGCAGGGGAGCCGTGCTCCCGGTCTGGCTGGCCTGGTCGAACGCCCGTCCCGCCTCCAGGTCGAACTGCGGCAGGTTGACCAGACCCACCCGCTTCACAGCTTCCCGCAACGCGTCCCTCGTCAAAGGCGGCATCGGGATGATCGGCCCTTCATGGTGCACCGGCTGTGCGCTCATCCCTTGTTACCTCTCTCCCGCCGGGCAGGCACACCGTGCCCACAGTCACTACGTGCCAGGGTAGCGGCGTACGAGGACACGCGACCGGGGCTCGGCGTCGACTCGGCGAGACACGTTCCCCTCCCGGCTGCCCCACCGCCGAGCTCGAACCACACGCCCTTTCCGCCGTCCCGTCCCAGCCCCATACCGATGCCGGGCTCGATCCCCCAGCGTCCCTCTGTCAGGGCGTCGACGATCCAGAGGCCACGACCGGACTCGCCGTCGTAGCCCTCGCGCAGGACGGGCAGTGCCGGGTCATCGTCATAGATCGTGACGCGCACGGCTACGCCGTCCACCGCGAGCTGCAAAACGGCGCCGGCTCCCTCTGCGTGGACGCACGAGTTGGTGACCAGTTCGGAGCTGCAGAGCGCGGCGTCATCTGCGACGGCGTCCAGTTGCAGAGTTCTCAGGACGGCGGAGACGAAGTCGCGGGCGATACGTGGGCTGGTGTCCAGGCGCGGGCATCTGAGGGTGTATTCGGGCATGACTGATCAACTCCTGTGCGGAGAGGGAGAGATGGCGGGAGAGGGGGAACGGGCCGGTCGGTGTCAATGCCCGGGCGGTCGACTTCGCTCGGGTGCGCTTCCAACTGGCGTTGGGCATGGGTCGGTTGAGGCACGTAGAGTCACTGCAACCCAGCGTGCCGAGTACGTCACCGAAAGTAGGGCTTAACCTGGTGACGGCACAACCTGAAGCCGGAGAATGGGCACGTTCCGGTGACCCCCCGCTCGCATGAACGCCGTACTCGTCAGCCGAACGACCAGGAAGAGAGCACCGATGCCGCCCAGGACCACCCCGACCGCCCGCCAGGAGCGCCTGGGCGCTGAGCTACGCAAGATCCGCGAACGGGCCGGGGTGACAGCTCGTGCAGCCGCCGCGCTCCTGGGCACGAATCCCATTCAGCAGAGCGCCTACGAGGCCGGTCGCAGCGGGATCAGTGAGGACCGCGTTCGTCGCCTGGCGGCGCACTGCGCGTGCGACGACGCGGCGTACGTCGACGCCCTGGTGAGCATGGCGAACGAGCGAGGCAAGGGGTGGTGGGAGGCTTACCGTGACATCGTCGCTCCGCAGGGACTGGACCTGGCGGAGTGCGAGCATCACGCCACCCGCATCCGCACCTTCCAAGTCGCCCACATCCCGGGCTTGCTACAGAGCGAGGACCACATGCGGGCCATGTTCAGCTACACGTCGCCCGCCATGACGAAGCGGGATCTGGACGCGTTTGTGGCCTTCCGCTTGAAGCGGCAACAGGTCCTCGCCGGGTCGCCCGGAACGCCGTACGAAGCGATCATCCACGAGGCGGCTCTCCGCATCCGGGTAGGTGGCCGCGACACGGCTCAGGCCCAGCTGCGACAGATCCTCGAACGATCGGAGCTGGCCAACGTCACCGTGCATGTGCTGCCCTTCGACGCCGAGGACTTCGCCGGCACCGGGTATTCGATGCTTTATTTGCACGGCCCCGTCCCCCAGCTCGACACCGCGCAGATCGATACGGCTCATCGCGGCGAGCTCTTCGATGCCGAGTCCCGTCTGAAGCAGTATCAACAGCGCTACGAGCGGGTCGCGGCGGCGGCTCTCCCACCCGCGGAGTCCAGGGACCTCATCAACCGCATCGCTCGTGAACTGTGAAAGGAACTGACATGCACGGCCGCCTCCACTGGCAGAAGTCGTCCTTCTCAGGCACAGATTCGGGCGACGACTGCGTCGAACTCGCCACCCCGCCCTCCGCCC
>NZ_VJZC01000073.1 GCF_009377185.1 Streptomyces spongiae | reverse complement strand
ACCCACACCCCACCCCCCACCGACACGACCGCCCACGTACATCCCGTACCGACCGCCCGAGGGGTCCCGTTCCGTGAGTCTGCATCCCACTCTTCAGCCCTACGCCGACGCCTGGACCCACTCCGTGGACGCGATATCCGAGCTGGTGCAGCCGCTCGTGGAGGGCGAGTGGAACCGTAGGACCCCATGCCCCGGCTGGTCCGTCCGCGACATCGTCTCCCACGTCATCGGCATGGACTGCGAGATGCTCGGCGATCCGCGCCCGATCCACACGCTGCCGCGCGACCTGTACCACGTGACGAACGACCACCAGCGCTACATGGAGATGCAGGTCGATGTCCGCCGCCACCACACGGCGCCGGAGATGACCTCCGAGCTGGAGTACACGATCATCCGCCGCAACCGTCAGCTGCGGAACGAGTCACGGGAGCCGGACGCCAAGGTGCGCGGCCCGCTCGGCGTCGACCTCACCCTTGAGCAGGCCATGCGGAACCGGGCGTTCGATGTCTGGGTGCACGAGCAGGACCTGCGCACGGCCCTCAGCCGCCCGGGGAACCTCGACTCGCCGGGCGCCCACGTGGTCCGCGACGAGCTGCTCTCCGTCCTGCCGAAGGTCGTCGCCGAGGACGCCCAGGCGCCCCGCAGCTCGGCGATCGTCTTCGACGTGCACGGGCCGGTCGAGTTCATCCGTACCGTCCGTGTGGACATCCAGGGGCGCGGCACCCTCGAAACCTCTCCCGCCCTCGGTCCCGCCGCCACCCTCACGCTCGACTGGGAGACCTACGTCCGTCTGGCCTGCGGCCGCGTCACCGCGGAAGGGGTCGCCGACCGGATCAAGGCCGAGGGTGACTCCCAACTGGTCGCGTCGATCCTGCGGTCGTTCGCGGTGACGGTGTAGCCGTTCAGCACCCGGCGGAGGGTCGGCCCTCGGTGCTCAGTGGTCCTCGGTGATCGTGGTGGCGATGCCGTTGGTGAGCTCGACCTTGGCGGTCAGGCCCTTCTTGGCCGCGGCCTCCAGCTCGTCGAGGGTGCACCGCGAGGTCTCGGCCGACCCCTCGGTCCCGCATATGGTGCCCGCGCCGTTGACGACGGTGTCCTCGGCGACGAAGAACGCCTGCTGGGTGTCCTTCAGGTCGGAGACCGTGTACTTGCCCGGCGCCAGGTACTTGACCTGGCCCAGCCAGGTTCCGCTGACGCCCTTGCCGGAGCCGGAGCCGGTGCCCTCCTCGCCGGCGGGCCGCTCGGTGATCACCGTGGCGATGCCGTTCTTCAGCGTCACGTCGGCCGGAACGGCACCCTTCTTGGTGGCCGTCTCCAGCTGGTCGAGCGTGCACACCGCGCCCTGGCAGATGGTGCCGGCGCCGTGCACCACGGTGTCCTCGGCGACGAAGAACTGCTGCTCGGTCCGCCCCGGGACCGCCACGATGTACTTGCCCGGCGCGAGGTAGCTGACGGTGCCGTTCTCGAACGTCCCGCTGACGCCGCTCTTCGAGTCCGAGGCGTTGTTCGCGACCTGGGCCGAGCCCTTCTTGCCCGACGACGAGCCGGCCGACGTACCCGACGAGTCGGACCCGGACTTCGACCCGGACTTGGACGACGACTGGGAGGACTGGGAGGACGAGCTGCCCGTGGTCGAGGAGTCGTTCTGACACGCCGTCATCAGCAGCCCGGCAGTGATCGCGGCGGTGACGACGACGGCCTTGCGCAGGTGGCGGTTCATCACGGATGTCCCTTCGGATACGACGAGGAGAAGCGAGGAGCGGGGGCGCGTCGGCGGCTGTGCGTCGTGCGTCGCCCGCTGTGTGATCAATAAGAGCCCCCGTCAGGCCCTCGGGTCACGCCCGGTCGTCGCTTCACGACACCGCTGTCGCACGCCCGTGACAGAGCAACACCTCGGCTTCGAACAGCCCTTGCGGCCAACCACCGGCTTCGAACAGCCCCTGCGGCCACCCGTCCGCGTCACGCGGGCACGTGCACCGTCTCCACACGGCTCGCCACCAGCCGCTCGCGCTCCCGGCGGGCCGCGCGGCGGCGCAGGCGCAGGATCTGGGTGAGGCCCAGGGCCTGGAGGACGAAGACCGCCGAGAAGGCGATGCGGTAGTCCTCGCCGGTCGCGTCCAGGAGGACGCCGACCGCGAACAGGGTCGTCATCGAGGCCACGAAACCACCCATGTTGGTGATACCGGAGGCCGTGCCCTGACGCTCGGGCGGGTTCGCCGGGCGGGCGAAGTCGAAGCCGAGCATCGAGGCGGGACCGCACGCGCCCAGGACCACGCACAGGACGACCAGCAGCCACATCGGAGCCCGGTCGTACGCGAGGGTGGCCGCCCACACCGCCGCGGTCGTCCCCACCGTGCTCAGCGCCAGCGGCAGCCGGGCCGCGTGGTGCCGGGAGACGATCTGCCCGTACACCAGACCGACGAGCATGTTGGACAGCACGATCAGCGTGAGCAGGTCACCGGCCGTCGCCCGGGTGAGCCCCTGCGCCTCGACCAGGAACGGCAGGCCCCACAGCAGCAGGAACACCATCGCCGGGAACTGCGTCGTGAAGTGCACCCACATACCGAGCCGGGTGCCGGGCTCCCGCCAGGACGCCGCGATCTGCCGCCGCACGTACGCCGCCCCGTGGTGCGGGAACGGCTCGGGCTCGTGCCCCTCCGGGTGGTCCTTCAGGAAGAGGAGCAGCAGGACGAGGACCAGGACGCCCGCCACCGAGCTGCCCGCGAACGCCGCCGTCCAGCCCACGCCGTGCAGCAGCCGCGCGATCACCAGTGTCGAGACCAGGTTGCCCGCCATGCCGGCGAGACCGGCGAGCTGCGCGACCACCGGCCCGCGCCGGGCGGGGAACCAGCGTGAGCCGAGCCGCAGCACGCTGATGAACGTCATCGCGTCACCGCAGCCCAGCAGCCCGCGCGAGGCCAGCGCCATGCCGTACGAGGGCGAGAAGGCGAACCCCAACTGGCCCGCGGTGAACAGCAGCACGCCCAGCGTCAGCACCTTCTTGGTGCCGAGCCGGTCGACGAGCAGCCCCACGGGTATCTGCATGCCCGCGTACACGAGCAGCTGGAGGATCGAGAAGGTGGACAGGGCCGAGGCGTTCACATGGAAGCGGTCGGCGGCGTCGAGGCCGGCGACCCCCAGTGACGTACGGAAGATGACCGCGACGAAGTAGACGGAGACGCCGATGCCCCAGACGGCGATCGCGCGGCGGCCGCCGGGCGGGTCTCCGGGCAGCGCGGCGGATCCCGCGCTCGAGCGCGTACTCATCGCACCTCGCCCCGCGCCAGGTTGGAGAACCAGCTGACGTGCCGGTGGACGATGGCCACGGCCGCCTCCGCGTCGCCCGAGCGCAGCGCCTCCAGGATCTCCCTGTGCTCGACCAGCGTCTTGGTGATCCGGTCCGGGTGCGCGTGCATCACGGCGACGCCCATGCGCAACTGCCGGTCGCGGAGCTGGTCGTAGAGGCGGGAGAGGATCTCGTTGCCACCGCTGCGGACGATCTCGGCGTGGAAGCAGCGGTCCGTCACGGCCGCTCCCGCGAGGTCCCCCGCGGCGGCCTGCGTCCTCTGCTGCTCCAGGAGTTCCTCCAGGCGGGCGATGAGGCGCGGTGAGGCCGGCGTGGTCTTGCGGATCGCGTGCTCCTCCACGAGCTGGCGGGTCTCGACCACGTCCGCGATCTCCTGCGCGGAGACGGGCAGGACGAGGGCGCCCTTCTTCGGGTAGAGCTTGATCAGCCCCTCGACCTCCAGCCGCAGCAGAGCCTCCCGTACGGGAGTCCGGGACACCCCGACCGCCTCGGCCAGCTCGCCCTCGGTGAGCAGTGTCCCGCCCTCGTAACGGCGCTCCAGGACGCCCTGCTTGACGTGCGCGTACACACGGTCGGCGGCGGGGGGCTGCTTCACGGCGGGAGTCTCGGTCGCGGGCGGGGCTGAAGGCATGCCCACAGCATAGATACAACACGTACGCATGACTGCTCCCGTCCACGATCCGGGACGGGCCCCATCGGTCACACGAGTAAGGGGCACCCCCCTCAGAAACACCACAACCTTTTGTGCTACTTACGTGTCACACGAGAGCGGCCCTTTCGCGCCTTCGCCCAAGCGGCCGCATTCCTCAGACATTTGACGCAATCGGGGTATTTAACTTGATTACCGCCATCAGGGACGGGCGTGTTCGCAGAGCCGCCGCCGTAGTCGTCACCACCGGCGCGCTGCTCACCACCGGCGCCCTCGGCGTGGCTCCGGCACAGGCCGCGGCCAAGCCCACCATCGCCGCCAAGGGCGGCTACGCGATGAACAACGCGAACGGCAAGACGCTGTACACCAAGGCAGCGGACGGCAAACTCTCCACGGGCTCCACCACGAAGATCATGACCGCTCTTGTGGTGCTGAAGCAGCAGAATCTCGATCTGAACGCCAAGGTCACGATCCAGAAGGCGTACAGCGACTACATCGTCGACAACAACTGGGCTTCCAACGCCAAGCTGATCGTCGGCGACAAGGTCACCGTCCGCCAGTTGCTGTACGGCCTGATGCTGCCGTCCGGCTGCGACGCGGCGTACGCCCTCGCCGACAAGTTCGGCTCGGGCTCGACGCGGGCGAAGCGCGTGAAGTCGTTCATCGGCAAGATGAACACCACCGCGAGCCAGCTGGGCCTGACGAACACGCACTTCGACTCGTTCGACGGCATCGGCAACGGCGCCAACTACTCGACGCCGCGCGACCTGACGAAGCTCGCCAGTGCCGCGCTGAAGAACTCCACGTTCCGCACAGTCGTCAAGACGAAGAAGTACACGGCGAAGACGACCACCAAGACGGGCAGCACCCGCACCATGGCGCCGTGGGAGAACACCAACGGTCTGCTCAGCGGCTACAGCGGCACCATCGGCGTGAAGACGGGCTCCGGCCCCGAGGCCAAGTTCTGCCTCGTCTTCGCCGCCACCCGCAACGGCAAGACCGTCGTCGGCACCGTCCTCGCCTCGACGTCCATCCCGGCGCGCGAGTCGGACGCGAAGAAGATCATGAACTACGGCTTCGCGCAGTAACCGAAGACCGGCCTTCCGGACGTACTGGAACTTCCTCACGTACAAAGGGGCCCGCTGCTCGAACAGCAGCGGGCCCCTTGCCATGTTGTTCCGGGCTCAGCAGGCGCCCGCCCCGGCAAGGCCGACACTCGACACGTCGAAGACCTGATCGCATTGATCACGCACCCAGTCGTCGTGCGTGGCAATCACGACCGCGCACCCGGATTCGGCCATGTGACGCAGCACGTCCACGACCATCTCCGTGTTGGCCCGGTCCAGCGCGCCTGTGGGCTCGTCGGCCAGAACCAGTCGGGGCTCCTTGACCAGCAGGCGGGCCAGGGCCACGCGTTGTTGCTCGCCTCCCGAGAGCCGACTGACGCGGTCACGTTCCCGGCCACCGAGCCCCACGCGGTCCAGAGCCCGCGCTGTCTCATCCCTCGCCACCTGTCCCTTCCGGCCCCGCGCTGTGTGGGCCACGTCCAGGTTCTGGGCGATCGTCGCGTTCTCGACCAGTGCGTAGTTCTGGAAGAGATATCCGAGGACGTCACGACGAAAGCGCCGTGCGGCACCCGGTTTCGGCCTCGTGATGTCTTGGTCCTCATACCTGATCAGTCCGGCCGTCGGCCCGTCGAGCAGACCGAGGCAGTTGAGCAGTGTGGACTTGCCCGAACCGCTGGGGCCGACCAGGGCTGTCAACTGGCCTTCCTTGAGAGTGAGGTTGACGCCCGACCAGAGCATTCGCTCCCCGTAGGATTTCGCCAGGTCCTCGATGACGATCACTGTCTGCTCCTTGCCTGGTGAGAGGGTTGACGCGGTGTCCTGCAGGTCACCCATCGCTCGCCCTCTCGCGCACGACGCGCCGGTGTAGGAGAACAAGGGGCCAGATCACCGAACCCGCGCAGATCGCCGCCAGCGACATGGCCGAGGCCCAGTCCGCGCCGGTCATCTCGGCGGGCGGGTAGGGCGCGGGTATGCCCATCTGAGCGAAGACCTCGAGATCCTGGTTGTCCTGCCACACCTGGTACGGGCCCCAGGCCAGCAGGGCCGCCACGACCGTGGTCTCGATTCCCAGCAGTACACGATGGGTCACGGTGAACCGCCAGCCGCTGAACATGGCGGGCGAAGATTGCCTGCGCGTTGCGGCGCGCGTGAATCGTGCACACTCCGAGCCCTGTGATGACCAGAACCGCGGCACCCGCCGCCGCGCTGAACACCGCGAGACGGAACTTTCCGAGCAGAGTGCTCATCTCCTCCGCCACTTCCTCGGCGACCGGAGTGACCGCCACGACATGCCGCGCGAGCACCGGATCAGCAGCCCGCGCCCGGCTCACTCGGCCCGGGTCGGGGAAGAGCACGGCGCCCTGGGTCGCGTACGCCGTGAAGGACAGGTCACTCAACAGGCCCTGGCGGGACGGGAAGACGGCGATGACGGGATCCTGGGCGAAGGATTCGTCCATCTGCCACGCCCCAGGTACGGCCGGCCCCTCGGTGTCGGGGCTGTAGGCGAAGATCCGCTGTCCATCAGCGGCGACAGCGGGTTCGAAACGTGTCCTGCCTGCCGTACGTACCTGCTCCGGCTGGTCACGGGTGAGAGGCATCTCGGCCACCGTGCGCGCCACGGCATCCCGCTGATCGGCCAACGACTCAGGCACCAAGATCCTCACCACAGGCTCGCCACCCGCCTCGCGCACCGAGCGGTCGCCCGCGTATCGCTTGCCCTCCGCGTCCAGCACCGGCTGGGCGTCCAGAAATGCCTCGTTGACGATCAGCAGCTCGTGCTCGGCCCCACCCGCCACGGACCGGTCCAGCGCGTTCCGTGCCGCGAGAATGACATGGCCCGAGCGGTCCTCCTTGCGCAGCCATGCGCCGATGGCTCGCTCGGACCTGTCACGGTCCTTGTCACTGAAGTTGTTTCCTTCGGTGATGACCGAGGTCTGTCCGAGCTTGCGGTATGCCTCGTAGGAGCGCTCGCGATCGGTCAGGTCCGCGCCGGCGGTCATCGCCTGGGCCGCGAGCATCACGACGAGTCCCAGGACGGGGACACGCACGGCGTACACGGCTACCGAGGCGGTCCTGCCCGGGAGTTCCCCCTTCACCGCCGCCGGCAGCGCGACGCGATAGGTGAGGGCCAGCGCCGCCGCATGTGCTGCCACCGCAGCAGCAACGAGGAAAACGGCGAGCACGGCAAGGGTGAGGGCGTACTGGACGAGTCCCGCCAGACCGTTGAAGACGGCGAGCCCGATGAGCACCGTCACGGACACGGCGGCGGCCGTCATCCCCCAGAACGGGACCACCTGCCGAAGGTCCCGCGCCAGGATCCGGACAGCGGCGAGGCCCTGAAGCCGGCTCACACCGTAGGACCTGGTGTTCAGCAGGACACCGGCACCGGTGAGGGTGATCACCACCAGGCCCATCATCAACCAGGCATCGGAGAAGGCGCTGTCCCCGTAACCCTCGTTGAGCGTGCGCACCGACCAACGGGACACCGCGTTCGCGGTCATGCCCTCGGCGCGCAGGAAGCCTGCGAGTTCCCCCGCCTTGTCCGCGCCGCTGAACACCACATAGCGCCCCAAGGGAGCGCGGTCTCTGAGCTCGTCGAACGGGTGGATCTCCGTGGTGACGGAGCGGGAAAAGTCGGGGTACCCGTCCTTCAGCCAGGTCCCGCCCGGGACCGCGGGATCGCCGTTCACCAGGTAGAGATGACGACGATTCCGGTGGTCCGCAAGGTCCGGAACCAACTGTGCGAGGGTGATACCGCGTTCCTCGGCGAAGCCCTCGATCGCCTTCCTCGCCTCGGCCGCGCTCTCGCGCTGGTCCCACCCCGACACCGTGACAGAGGCATCGGCTTCGAGGGGAGTGGCCTCGTCCATGTGCGTGACGAGAAGGAAGGCCAGTAACGCGGAGAACACGAGGATCACCGCGTGAACCAGCCGGATGCTCTTGTGAACCATGCCCTGCCGATCTCGTGTCCTGGATTCCCACCATGCCGGTGGACTACGCTGCGAGGTCCCCGCGGGGAGGCGTCTCCATCGCCTCCCCGCGGGCAGCCCTCACCAGCGGAGCACCGCTTTCCCGTATCTGAGAGCCTCGTTCAGCACTTGCGCCAGTACGCGTAGTCGGTCTCCTCGGGGTGCGCCGGCAGGTCCGCGTACGACCACTTGTCGGCGTTCACACAGGCCGAGCGCTCCTCGTCACCGTAGCCGTTGCGCACGCTGGAGCCGTGCTTGGAGCTCGAGTGGAAGTAGTTGGACCACACGGTCTCGCTGGTGGTCCCGTAGCTCCACGTCCCTCCGCCGACCTCCTTGGTGACAGCCAGGGCGGGCGCGGCCGCCGCCGTCACGAAGGCGGCCGAGACCACCAGGGCTTGCAGAGGCTTCTTGAATCTCATGCTTGCTCCTCCTCCGACAACTCTCGAGTGACAGCGCCGAGTGGCTCCGTCACGGACCCTCCGACCGGAGAGCCGAGGAAGATTCTTGTGGGTGACGGGCCGGTCGCCTGCTTCTTCCGACCCCAACCCTCGGCAGGAACTCACGGGTAACCTGGCCGTGTTCGGATATTTCCCCCGTCTCCGTCGGGTCGACACAGTGCGTCCCGCGCGCCCACCTGCGACGGCCGTAGAGGTGCACACCCTGCTGAAGATGGCCGTGTTCACAGTGAGAGTTGCTCACTTTTAATGATCCGAGCAGTCACTGACCGCGACCGCTGACAAGTACATGACGCCACCCGGGGGGGCATGTCTCGTACGACCGTTCTTCTCTTCCACGAGCATTCGTTGGTGCGGCTGGGAGTCGCCGCTCTGCTCTCCGACTTGGGCGGCATCGCGGTGCGCACTGCTGTGGACCTACGCGAGGCCCTGGACTTGGCGGGCATAGCACCAACACCTATGGTGACCCTCATCTCAGTGAACTTCCCTCATCTCGACGCACTGCTGGACCAACTGCGGCGCCGACAGAGCGAAGTGAAGGAGAGGGCGGGGATCGCCGTGGCACTGACCGGGCCGGGCGACTCCACCATGCCGTTGGCGGCCTGGCCGCCGGGAGTACACGGCTACATTCCGGAGGACGCCGCACCCGACGCGCTCGGTCACGCGATACGAGTGCTTGCATCGGGCGCCGTGGTGTTCCCCTCCTCACTGCTGTCGCATGCGGTCGACGGGATGAGGTCCGGTGCGATCGCGAGGGGCGAAGCGGTCGCGAGGCGATTATCGGGCCGGGAACGCGAGGTGCTCGGCCAACTCGCCGCAGGCTGCTCCAACCAGCACATTGCCCACAAGCTCGGGCTGAGCCAGGGAACGGTCAAGTCGTATGTGGCATCGATCTTCGTCAAGATCGGTGCTGAGAACCGGGTCCAGGCCGCGCTGTGGGCTCACGGCATCGGAATGCCCACCACTCTGGACCGCGCGAACCGAACGGCCTGAACCCGCCCGTGCGCAGGCCCGCGGAACACGGGTCCGTTGCACGAGAAGAACCAGACCGGTCGACCGCGATGGGCGAGGTCCCGCTTCGCCGGTCATCCCATGGCGGCCCTTGTCCAAGACGGGGGCCGCCTCGATATCAGGCCCAGGTGAGCAGCCGCTGCGACTGTTCCAGGATCGCCGCCACGTCGGCCAGTACCTTCGAGGCCAGCGCCCCGCCCACCAAGCGGTGGTCGAAGCCAAGCGCCATGGTCGTGACTTGGATCGCAAACCGAACAGACAGGCGCCCCTCTCACGGGTGAACATCATTGCGCCAGCTGGCATATTCGATTTCTTCCGCCTTACGTTCCGCAGCGGAGGTGGTTCACATGATCGAACCCAGCAAGCACCAGCCCGATCCGCGCACCCAGCAGGATGCGATCGACGTCAGCGACTTCGTCTACGCCGCTACCGGCGCCCGGGTCCGCCGGCTGACCATGCCCGACGGGACCCACTGGTTCCCGGCGGTGGATGTCTGCAAGCAGTTGGGTCACACCAACTCACGGCAGGCACTCTCCGACCATGTCCCCGAAGGACACCGAGACATTCTCGAGACCGTAACTGGAGCTTACGGTCTCAGCATTCCCGCAGGTAGAGAGTGGCGTCGAGACCTGAATCTCATCGATCTCCAGGGTCTGATCCTTCTCGTCAGTGCCTGCACCAAGCCCGAGTGCGCCCCCTTCAAACTGTGGGTCGCCGAAGTGATCGAGACCGTTCAGCGGGAGGGTTCCTACACTCTTGAGGAGGCCGAGGTGCAGCCCGCCGACCCGGCCGCCCCTGTCGCGTACGCCATGCCGGAGCAGGTGGCCGAGGCCATCGTCCGGCTGGAAGAACGCAACCTCCAGGCGGACGAGCAACTCGCCATCGCGCAACACGAATCACTCGCCCTGCAGCGGGACACCCTGGAAATGCAGCGAGCCATGGTGGAGACGCAGCACACCATGGTGAAGATGCAGCGCGAAACGCTCGTCGCCCAGCAAGCCATCGCCCAGGCCATGGAACGCATCGCGAACCGGCTCGACGTCCTCGCTCTCGACCGTCCGGCGCCCACCACCGACCTGTCGGCGCATCCGACCACCGAGTCAGTGCTGACCGACTGGCGGAGGCGGTTGTCCGTGACGGCGGACGTGTGGGCGGTGGCCGTGGTGATCGCCCCGGTTCTCGTCGAGGAAGGTGAGCTGCGGCAGCCGCTGGAGGCGATCGCGGCCCGTACGGGACTGTCGGTGCACCGCGTCAACGAATGCCTCCGCCTGCTCCGCAAACACGCCTGCATCCACCCCCGGGGCGCGGCGGAGGACGGGGCACCGGTGTACGTGCTCAACCGGCCCTGAGACGCCCTTGCACTGGGCCGCCCGACTCGCGCCCGGCGATCGTCGCGGCCTGGCACCGCGGGAGCGGGAACAGCAAAAGGGGTCGTCGCAGCCCAAACCTGCGGCGACCCCTTCGCGTAGAGGCTATCCGGCCGAGAGCCGTCAGGCCCAGGTGATCAGCCGCTTCGGCTGTTCCAGGATCGCCGCCACGTCGGCCAGTACCTTCGAGCCGAGCTCCCCGTCCACCAGGCGGTGGTCGAAGCTCAGCGCCAGTGTGGTGACCTGGCGGGGCTTGACCTTGCCCTTGTGGACCCAGGGCTGGAGCTTGATGGCGCCGACGGCGAGGATCGCGGCCTCACCGGGGTTGAGCAGGGGCGTGCCCGTGTCGACGCCGAAGACGCCGACGTTGGTGATGGTGATCGTGCCGCCCTGCATGGCCGCCGGGGAGGTTTTGCCCTCCCTCGCCGTCCCCACCAGCTCACCCAGCGCCCCCGCCAGCTGCGGGAGCGTCTTGTCGTGCGCGTCCTTGATGTTCGGCACGATGAGGCCGCGGGGGGTCGCGGCCGCGATGCCCAGGTTCACATAGTGCTTGAGCACGATCTCCTGGGCGGGCTCGTCCCAGGACGCGTTGATCTCCGGGTTCCGCCTGATCGCGACCAGCAGGGCCTTGGAGATCAGCAGGAGCGGGTTGACCCGCAGGCCCTCGAACTCCGTGTCCTGCTTCAGCTCCTCGACGAGCTTCATCGTGCGGGTCACGTCGACCGTCACGAACTCCGTGACGTGCGGAGCCGTGAACGCGGAGCCGACCATGGCCTGCGCGGTCGCCTTGCGGACGCCCTTGACCGGGACGCGGGTCTCACGGGCGCCGTCGTACGACGCCACCGGCGCCGCGACGGGTGCCGCGACACGTGCGGCGGGCGCGGCCGCGGGCGTCTCGACGACCGGTTCGACGACCGGAGTCGGGGCCACCGCCGCGTGCACGTCCTCGCGCGTGATGATGCCGTCAGGGCCGGACGGTGTGACCGTGTCGAGGTCGACCCCGAGGTCCTTGGCCAGCTTGCGCACCGGCGGCTTCGCGAGCGGACGGGGCCGCGCACCGGTCCCGTGTCCGTTCAGCTCGCCCTGGACGCCGTGGAGGGCGGAGGCCGCGTACGGCTCGTCCTCGGCGGGCGGGGGCGCCACGGGCCGGGTTCCCTTGCGGGGGCGGCGCTTCGTGGACGACTCGGCGACCCCGTAGCCGACGAGGACCGGCTTGCGGCCCTCTGGCTTGGCCGGCTCGGCGGCCTTCGGAGCCTCGGCCTCCCGCGGCTCCGCCACGGCTTCCTCGGCCGCGGGCGCGGCGCCGCCCGCCACGTCCACCGCGATGATGGCCGTGCCCACGTCCACGGTGGTGCCCTCGGGGAAGTGGAGGTCACGCACGACGCCGTCGTACGGGATGGGCAGCTCGACCGCCGCCTTCGCCGTCTCGACCTCGCACACGACCTGTCCGTCGGTGACCGTGTCACCGGGCTGGACGTACCACTTGAGGATCTCGGCCTCGGTGAGCCCCTCGCCCACGTCGGGCATCTTGAACTCCCGCACGGACGCTTCTGTCATCGTCGTCACGGCCCTCTCCTCAGTACGCCAACGAGCGGTCGACGGCGTCGAGTACCCGGTCCAGGTTGGGCAGGTACTCCTCCTCCAGCCGCGCCGGCGGGTACGGGGCGTGGTAGCCGCCGACCCGCAGCACGGGCGCCTCCAGGTGGTAGAAGCACCGCTCGGTGACGCGGGCGGCGATCTCCGCGCCCGAGCCGAAGAACACCGGCGCCTCGTGCACCACGACCAGGCGGCCGGTCTTCTCCACCGAGGCCTGGATCGAGTCGAAGTCCAGGGGGGAGACCGAGCGCAGGTCCAGCACCTCCAGGGACCTGCCCTCCTCGGCGGCCGCGTCCGCGACCTCCTGGCAGAGCTTCACCATCGGGCCGTACGCGGCGAGCGTGAGGTCACTGCCCGCGCGGACGACCTGGGCCTTGTGCAGCGGGCCCGGGATCGCCTCGAAGCTGACCTCGGCCTTGTCCCAGTAGCGCCGCTTCGGCTCGAAGAAGATCACCGGGTCGTCGCTCTGGATGGCCTGCTGCATCATCCAGTAGGCGTCGGACGCGTTCGACGGAGAGACGATCTTCAGGCCCGCCACGTGCGCGAACAGCGACTCCGGGGACTCGGAGTGGTGCTCGACCGCGCCGATGCCGCCGCCGTACGGGATACGGACCACGACCGGCATCTTCACCTTGCCCAGCGAGCGGGCGTGCATCTTGGCGAGCTGGGTGACGATCTGGTCGTACGCCGGGAACACGAAGCCGTCGAACTGGATCTCCACCACCGGGCGGTAGCCGCGCAGCGCGAGGCCGATCGCCGTGCCGACGATGCCCGACTCGGCGAGCGGGGTGTCGATGACCCGGTCCTCGCCGAAGTCCTTCTGCAGTCCGTCCGTCACCCGGAACACACCGCCGAGCTTGCCGACGTCCTCGCCCATGATCAGGACCTTGGGGTCGGACTCCAAGGCCTTGCGCAGCGATTCGTTGATCGCCTTGGCCAGCGCCATGCTCTTCACTGCCACAGCCTGTGCGGTCATCGCTACTTCCCCTCCTCCACGTCGGCGAACGACGCCTGGTACGCGGCGAACTGGGCGCGCTCCTCGTCGACGAGGGCGTGACCGTCCGCGTACACGTTCTCGAAGATGGCGAAGTGGTCCGGGTCCGGCATGGCACGCACCGCTTCGCGCACTCGCCTTCCCAACGCCTCGCTCTCGGCTTCGAGTTCCGCGAAAAATCCCTCGTCCGTGTCAGTTTCGGATTCGAGATAGCCGCGCAGGCGGGCGATCGGGTCCTTCGCCTCCCAGGCCGCCCGCTCGTCGTCGTGGCGGTAGCGGGTGGGGTCGTCGGAGGTGGTGTGGGCTCCCATGCGGTACGTGTACGCCTCGACGAGGGTGGGGCCCTCGCCGCTGCGGGCGCGCTCCAGGGCCCACTTGGTGACCGCGAGGCAGGCCAGGACGTCGTTGCCGTCGACGCGGACGCCGGGGAAGCCGAAGCCCTGGGCGCGCTGGTAGAGCGGCACGCGGGTCTGCTTCTCGGTGGGCTCGGAGATGGCCCACTGGTTGTTCTGGCAGAAGAACACGACGGGGGCGTTGTAGACCGCGGAGAAGGTGAACGCCTCGGCCACGTCGCCCTGGCTGGAGGCGCCGTCGCCGAAGTACGCGATGACGGCCGAGTCCGCGCCGTCCTTGGCGACGCCCATCGCGTAGCCCGTGGCGTGCAGCGTCTGGGAGCCGATGACGATCGTGTAGAGGTGGAAGTTGTTGCTGTTCGGGTCCCAGCCGCCGTTGTTCACGCCGCGGAACATGCCGAGCAGGTTGGTCGGGTCGACGCCGCGGCACCAGGCGACGCCGTGCTCGCGGTAGGTCGGGAAGACGTAGTCGTCCTCGCGGGTGGCCCGCCCGGAGCCGATCTGGGCGGCCTCCTGGCCGAGCAGCGAGGCCCACAGGCCCAGCTCGCCCTGGCGCTGCAGCGCGGTGGCCTCGGCGTCGAAGCGTCGGGTGAGCACCATGTCGCGGTAGAGGCCGCGGAGCTCTTCGGGGGTGATGCCGGCGACGTAGGAGTCGTACTCGGCGTTCTTGATCCGCTTGCCCTCGGGCGTCAGCAGCTGGACGAGCTCGGGCTCGGTGCCGGGCGCCTTCTTCGCGGCGGTACGGCTGGTGGTGCTCTTGGTGCCGGTGGTGCTGCGCTTGGTGCCGGTCGAACCGGCCTTGCTCCCGGCGCTGCGTCGCGGCTTGCGCGCGGCAGTGCTCTCCACGGTCACGTGTGCTCCTCCGTCGGTCCGGCCCCCGGGATTGCCGGGAAACCAGTGCGGCTCGCCTGGTCCCGATACCCGTGCACGGGGTGGGTGCCCTCGGCCGGGAACAGGCGTGACAGGTGCCCCGGCGAGCGCCCTGCACAAGGCACGTTACCCAGTGCTCCACATTCCTGTGAAACCCCTCCTGACCTGCGTTTTTCCTTGGATATCCAAGTATTTTTTGCTCGGATCTCCAAGTAAATCGCCTCGCCGGGAACAGCTGCTGGTCACAGCACTGGTTACAGCCTCGCAGGGGGCCGGAACACCGGCACGTTATCCCGGTCACCCCGGGCTCGGGAAGAGTTCTCCTTGTGGATACCTCATGCCCGTTCGGCGTAGCGGGGGCAGATGCCCGGCGCGCCAGTTCGAGCACATCATGTGACCGAAGACGACTTTCTGTGACAAGGCCGAGTTCAGCGGCCCGGCTTGTGCCCTAACATCTGGCGCGTGCCGCGCTCATCTGTACCGACCCTGGTGTCCCCCGCGCCCCCTCTCGGCGCCCTGCTGAAGCGGTACGCCGCCGGATCCGCACTCACCTGTGACCCTGTCGACCAGGGACTGCTCAACCGCGGCTACCGGCTGTGCACGACCCGCGGCCGGTACTTCCTCAAGCACCACTTCGACCCCGAGACCGCCGATCCGTCCGCCATCGCCCGTCAGCACCGGGCGACCCAGCGGCTCGCGGACCTGGGCGTCCCCGTGGTTCCACCCCTGGCCGGCCGCGACGGGCGCACGGTCGCGGTCGTCGGCGGCCACGCGTACGCCCTGCACCCGTGGATCGACGGCCGTCACCGCCACGGCGGCCAGCTCAGCACCAGGCAGTGCGGACGGCTCGGGGCGCTCCTCGGGGTGGTGCACGCGAGCCTGGAGAGGGTGATGCCGCCCAGGGGCCGGGCGGCCACCGAGCCCGCCCCGAGCGCCGACCCCGCCGACACCTTCACGCTCATCGACGCCCTCCTCGCCCGCGTACGCCGCCACCGGCCGGCCGACGCCTTCGACGAGCTCGCCCGGTACCGGCTCCTGGAGCGGCGCGTCCTGCTGGAGCGGCACAGGGGCCAACGGCCGCCGCGGGCCGGTTCGGTGGGCTGGGTGCACGGGGACTTCCACCCGTTCAACGTGCTCTACCAGGACGACGTCCCGGCCGCGATCGTCGACTGGGACCGGCTCGGTGTGCAGCCCCGCGCGGAGGAGGCGGTCCGGGCCGCGATGATCTTCTTCGTACGGCCCACGGGCACCCTCGACCTGCCGAAAGTGCGGTCCTACGCGCGCGCGTACCGCCGTACCGCGGGCGCGGCGCCTTCCGAACTCACGGCCGCCGTGCACCGGGTGTGGTGGGAGCGCCTCAACGACTTCTGGATGCTGCGCTGGCACTACGAGCGCGGGGACATCCGCGCCGACTGCCAGTTCCCGGCGTCCTCCGCGCTGGTGGTGTGGTGGACCCGGGAGTACGAGGCGGTGTGCGAGGCATTCGCGGGCTGAGCACACGGACCGCTCCACGCGCGCGTGGAGCCCGTTTCGGGGCCGGGAGAAACGGCACGCGCGCGTGGAGCCCGTTTCCGGGTCGCACGCGCGCGTGAAGGCCGTTGTTCAGGGGGTCCGGGTCGTCCGGTCCGGAGCCCTCGTCAGGGCCCGCCCTCCTCGCCACCGTCCGTGACGCCGCCCGTCGGCAGGCTCGGGGTCTCCTCGCCGTCCGACGGCGTCGGCTCCTCCTCCGACGGCTCCTCCTCGCTCTGGGTCGCGGTGTTCGAGGGCTGACCGGTCGGGGTCGGCGTGTAGGACGGGGTGAAGCTCGGGGACTGCGTGTAGGACGGCGTGTAGTCCGGGTTGGAACCCGATCCCGTCTCCTCCTCGGTGACCTCGTCCGTCGCCTCGTCGCTGGGCGTGGCGCTGGAGTCCTTGTCCTCCTTGGACGGCGTGGCGGTCGGCGACTGCTTGGTTCCGCCGCCGCCTCCCCCGCCGCCCGAGTTGTTCAGCGCGAGCGCGACGCCCGCCGCGATGGCGACGACGGCGAGCACAGCGAGGATCCACAGCTTGCCTCGGCCGCTGCCCCGGTTGCCGTGTCCCTCGAAGCCCCCGTCGTCCCGGCCCCCGCCGCCCGGCAGGATCGGCTGCGGGATCTGCGTGGTCCCCGACTCCCCGGGGTGCGGCATCGCGGTCGTGCCGGCGAAGCCCGCGGCCGGGGTCTGCCTGCCGTCGTGCATGGTCACGGGCCCGGTGTTCCAGGTGCCGGTGTGGCCGCCCTGGTCGTACAGCATCTGCAGGCCGTACTGGACCAGTCCGCGCATCTCCTCGGCCGTCTGGAACCGGTCGTCCGGCTCCTTGGCCAGCGAGCGCATCACGAGCCCGTCGAGCTCCGGCGGCGCCCCGTCGGAGACCTGGGAGGGAGGCACCGGGATGTCCTGAACGTGCTGGTAGACCACCGACAGCGGGGTCTCGCCGACGAACGGCGGCCGCAGCCCGAGGAGTTCGTACAGCAGGCAGCCGGTCGCGTACAGGTCGGAGCGGTGGTCGACGGCCTTGCCGAGCGCCTGCTCCGGGGACAGGTACTGGGGCGTGCCCATGACCATGCCGGTCTGCGTCATGGTCGACTGCGCGCCGTGCAGGGCGCGCGCGATGCCGAAGTCCATCACCTTCACGGCACCGGTGTCGGTGATGATGACGTTGGCCGGCTTGATGTCGCGGTGCACGATGCCGTGCTGGTGCGAGTAGGCGAGCGCCTCCAGCACCCCGGAGACGATGATCAGCGCCTGCTCGGGCCCCGGGGCCTCGGCGTTGAGCAGCAGGTCACGGATCGTGCGGCCCTCGACCAGCTCCATCACGATGTACGGCACGGGGGTGCCGTTCACGACGTCCTCACCGGAGTCGTACACCGCGACGATGGCATGGTGGTTGAGCCCGGCCACCGACTGCGCCTCGCGCGTGAAGCGCGCCTTGGAGACGGGGTCCTCGGCAAGATCGGAACGCAGCAGCTTGACCGCGACCGTACGGCCGAGGCGCACGTCCTCGGCCGCGAACACCTCGGCCATGCCACCACGGCCGAGTCTGCCGGTCAGCCGATAACGGCCGTCCCCGACAAGCCCACCATTGCCCCACATCTCCGGCGCGTCTGACATACCGCCGCCAGCCGCCTCGGGGTCGGACGGGCCCTGAGCGCGCTGCTGTGCCATCAGTCCTCGCCGTCGTTTCTGCCCGCGGTCCGCGCGGTCGTTGTTACGGTCTTCCGTCGGGCCACGCTACAGCCTCTGCGCAAGGCACCGGTCCGACTCGGATGCGGGAAGGATTCAGGATGGATCCGGCCATGAAACCTTCCACGCCGCCCGTCGTGCAAATTCTGTGTACCGCTCGTACGACCCCGGTAACGCTTCCGCGACGCTTCTTTCGCGTACGGTCACGGATCGGGCACCACGCTTGACGTGTCAGTGCCCTGGGGCAGACTTGGCCGGGAATCACTCAGTGCAGCACGAGGATCGCCGAACGCGGGAGCCACGCCGGCAACTTGGCCCGCGCCGATGGGGGACGCAGAAACATGAGCCACGACGGCGCACAGGGCCGGTATGCGGGGGGTTCGCTCGCCGGCGGCCGCTATGAGCTTCGCGATCTGCTCGGGCAGGGCGGCATGGCCTCGGTGCACCTCGCCTACGACTCGGTGCTGGACCGACAAGTGGCGATCAAGACACTGCACACCGAACTCGGCCGCGAACAGGCCTTCCGCGAGCGGTTCCGCCGCGAGGCCCAGGCCGTGGCGAAACTCACGCACACGAACATCGTCTCGGTCTTCGACACCGGCGAGGACTCCCTGTTCGACGGCGGCTCCGCGAGCAGCTCGCCGACGCCGTACATCGTCATGGAGTACGTGGAGGGCAAGCCGCTCGGTTCGGTGCTCGACGAGGACGCCCGGCAGTACGGCGCGATGCCCGCCGACAGAGCGCTGAAGATCACCGGCGATGTGCTGGCCGCGCTGGAGATCAGCCACGAGATGGGCCTCGTCCACCGCGACATCAAGCCGGGCAACGTGATGGTGACGAAGCGCGGCGTGGTCAAGGTGATGGACTTCGGCATCGCCCGCGCCATGCAGTCCGGAGTCACGTCCATGACCCAGACCGGCATGGTCGTCGGCACACCGCAGTACCTCTCGCCGGAGCAGGCGCTGGGCCGGGGCGTGGACGCGCGCAGCGACCTCTACTCGGTCGGCATCATGCTGTTCCAGCTGACCACCGGGCGGCTGCCGTTCGAGGCGGACTCACCGCTGGCGATCGCGTACGCGCACGTCCAGGAGGAGCCGGTCGCGCCCTCCTCGATCAACCGCTCCCTTCCTCCGGCGGTGGACGCGCTGGTCGCCCGCGCGCTGAAGAAGAACCCGAACGAGCGCTTCCCGAGCGCCGAGGCCATGCGCGACGAGTGTCTGCGGGTGGCCGCCTCGCTCCAGGCCGCACCGCCGCCGAGCATCGTTCCGGGCGCACACACGTCGAGCGGCGCCGGTGTGGGCTCCGCCGTCTTCCCGCCGGTCGACCAGTCGACCCCGCCGCCGCAGGGGAGCGTGCAGACCCCGTACCAGCCCGGTCCGTACGGTCCGCCGACGCCGCCCCCGGCTCCCCAGCCGCACTCCCCGGCGTACGGCTTCCCGCAGCAGAGCGGCTACCAGATGGCGCCGCAGAACGCCGCGTACTCGCCGCAGCAGGGGGCTCCGACCCCGCCTCCGTACAACCTCACCCCGCAGCACCCGACGCCCGCCGCGGGATCCCCCGGCGGCGGCAGGAGCAACACGGGTCTCATCGCCGGCGCGGTCGTCGTCGCGCTCGTGGCGATCACCTGGTTCCTCGGGGCCCTGCTGCTGAAGGGCAACAGCGACGACGAGGGGGGCGGCACGAGCAGTGACACGAGCGCCGGCGCCTCCGCTTCGCCCTCGGAGGACTCGGAGGTCTCGGAGGACTCGGAGGACTCCGGGCACAAAGGCCCGGACACCACGAAGACCATCGAGACGACGCGGTGCACGGAGCCGTTGAAGTCGTACACCGAGCCCGACAAGATCAAGATCCCGAGCTTCGAGTTCAAGAACATCGACTCGGTGAAGAAGTGCCTCCAGGCCGCGGGCTGGCGCTACAAGACCGAGGACATCGACGAGAACACGTACGGCGAGGACACGGTCATGGAGCAGTACCCCACGACAGACGACAACGTCGACCCCGACGAGATGCCGACGATCATCCTCAAGGTCTCGACAGGCGATCCGGCCTGATCCGCCGGGACCCTCCGGGCGCTTCCGCTCCGGTCATGTGGAAGGGGCCCGGTGCGACCACCGGGCCCCTTCCACATGAGTACTGGAGCAGTACTAGAGGAGTACTGGAGGAGTACTGGAGGAGTACTAGAGGTACGGTCCGCCCGAGCGGCCGCCCGTGCGCGGGTCCTCGAGACCCTCGCCTCCGACACCCGGCGGGAGGGCGCGGCGCATCTGCTCCAGCTGGGCCCGCGCGGCCATCTGCTGGGCGAACAGCGTCGTCTGGATCCCGTGGAACAGGCCTTCCAGCCAGCCGACCAGCTGTGCCTGTGCGATCCGCAGTTCCGCGTCGCTGGGGATCGCCTCGTCCGTGAAAGGCAGGGAGAGCCGCTCCAGTTCCTCGACGAGCTCCGGGGCCAGGCCGTCCTCCAGCTCCTTCACCGAGCTGGCGTGGATCTCCTTGAGGCGGGCCCGGCTCGCCTCGTCGAGAGGTGCCACCCGTACTTCCTCCAGGAGCTGCTTGATCATGCTTCCGATGCGCATGACCTTCGCAGGCTGCTCCACCTGTTCCGTCACCGGGACCTCGCGGGAGTCGTCGTCTCCTCCGCCTCCGAGCGCCATGCCGTCCTGGCCTACGACCAGGATCTGTGGGTTCTCGGGCGAGCTGTCGTTCCTCGGCATCTCCATGCCGCCATTCTCTCGCACCTCTGCCCGGTGCCGGGCACGGGATACCGGGCTTCCGGGATGCCGGGACGGTTGCGGCGTGTGACGCTGGTGTCACTGCCCTTCGCCCATCGCCCTTCGCACCGGGAAGGGGGCACTGACGTGGCTCCGTTCCTCACGGTTCGGTATCTGACGGCCCTGACGCTTCTGGTCCCGGCGGTCCCGGTCGTGACGGCTCTGGTGCCGGATGCGGGCGTCGTCCCTCGCGCCCACGCCGCCGGGCCCACCCCCCGCGCCGAGGAGTCCCGCGCCGGCAGCCGCGCGGGCGAGGGGCGGGACCGCCCGGGGCGTATCGACGAGGACGCCGAGTCCACCGAGGTGGGGACGGACGATCCGACGGACTCGGCAACCGCCACGGAGCCGGGCACGGACACGGACCCGGGCACGGACACAGGCACGGACCCGGACGCGGGCAGCCCGACGCCCCCGGAGTCCGCTCGCCCCACCGGCGCCCCCGACGACCTGCAGCACTCGGACGCCCCCGACAGCCCACAGCCCGGTGTCGCCGAGCCGGGCACCGCCGAGGGCCCCGGACTGCGGGCCCTCCCGCTCGGTGGCGGCCTGATCCTCATCGGCCTCGGCCTGGGACTGGCCTTCATCGGCCTGCGCGTACGACGGCCGTGAGGCCCTCCAGACCGCTCCGGACCGCCAGGCCACTCCGGACCATCAGGCCGATCCCGGACCGCCAGGCCGATCCCCGACCGCCAGGCCGATCCCGGACCGTCAAGTCCTACGGCGTGACCAGCAGCACCTTCCCGATGTGCCCGCTCTCCTCCAGCACCTGGTGGGCCGTCGACGCGTCGCTCATCGGCACCTCGCGGTCGACGACCGGACGTACGTGACCGGCGGCGACGAGCGGCCACACGTGCTCGCGCACGGCCGCGACGATGGCTGTCTTCTCACCGAGCGGACGGGCACGCAGGGTGGTCGCGCTGACCGCGGCGCGCTTACTGAGGAGGACACCGATGTTCAGTTCGCCCTTGACGCCACCCTGTAGGCCGATGATCGCGAGGCGGCCATTGACGGCGAGGGCCTTCACGTTCCGTTCGAGGTACTTGGCGCCCATGATGTCGAGGATGACGTCCGCGCCCGCGCCGTCCGTGGCCCGCTTGATCTCCTCGACGAAGTCCTGCTCGCGGTAGTTGATCAGGATGTCCGCGCCCAGTTCGGCGCAGTGGTCCAGCTTCTCCTTGGTGCCCGCCGTGACGGCGACCTTCGCGCCGACCGCCTTCGCGAGCTGGATCGCCATCGTGCCGATTCCGCTGGAGCCGCCGTGCACGAGGAGGGTCTCTCCCGGGCGCAGGTGGGCGATCATGAAGACGTTCGACCAGACCGTGCACGTCACCTCGGGCAGCGCGGCAGCCTGGCGGACGTCGAGCCCGTCGGGCACGGGCAGCACCTGACCGGCGGGGACGGCGACCTTCTCCGCGTATCCACCGCCCGAGAGTAGCGCGCACACCTCGTCACCCACCGCCCACCCGGAGACGCCGGGCCCCAGCGCGGCGATCCGCCCGGAGCACTCCAGACCGGGGTACGGGGAGGAGCCGGGCGGCGGGTCGTAGAAGCCCTGCCGCTGGAGCAGGTCGGCACGGTTCACGGCGCTCGCCGCCACCTCGATGAGCACTTCGCCCTCGCCGGGCTCCGGGTCCGGGACCTCGTCCCACACCAGGGCCTCGGGTCCACCGGGTTCGGGAATCGTGATCGCATACATGAGGGGGACGCTACTCCGCCGGGCCGCCCGCGTCCCAGGGCCCGGCCCCGGTGCTGCGCGGGTTCCCTCTGTGCCGCTCCCTTCGTCTGCACTGCTCCCTTCGTCTGTCCTGCTCCCTTCGTCCCAGTAGTGGTGCGGCCGCCCTCCGAGAGAGACCGTAGAGACGCACCCGCACCCTCTCGCCCGCGAAGTACTCGTACGGCGACCGATGAGTTCCGGAGATCCCGGCGGTCTCCCCTTGCACAGCCCCGTGAACCGGGCCCGTACGTGGAAGGACCCCATGACATGAGCGGACAGACGTCCGGCCTCGCGATCGAGACCGCGGGTCTGGTGAAGACGTTCGGCGAGACCCGTGCCGTCGACGGCGTCGACCTCTCCGTGCCGACCGGCACGGTGTACGGCGTCCTCGGGCCGAACGGCGCCGGCAAGACGACCACCGTGAAGATGCTCGCCACCCTGCTGCGCCCCGACGGCGGCGAGGCCCACGTCTTCGGCCACGACGTCGTGCGCGAGGCCGACGAGGTACGGAGCAGGGTCAGCCTCACCGGCCAGTACGCGTCCGTGGACGAGGACCTGACCGGCACCGAGAACCTGGTGCTGCTCGGCCGTCTCCTCGGGCACGACAAGAAGGCCGCCCGGCGGCGCGGCGAGCTGCTCCTCGAGGCCTTCGGACTGACCGAGGCGGCCGGGAAGCAGGTCAAGCACTACTCCGGCGGCATGCGGCGCCGCATCGACATCGCCGCGTCCATCCTCAACACACCCGACCTGCTCTTCCTGGACGAGCCGACGACCGGGCTGGACCCGCGCAGCCGGAACCAGGTGTGGGACATCGTGCGCGCGGTGGTCGCCCAGGGCACGACCGTGCTGCTGACCACCCAGTACCTCGACGAGGCCGACCAGCTGGCGTCCCGGATCGCCGTCATCGACCGCGGCAAGGTGATCGCGGAGGGCACGAAGGGCGAGCTGAAGGCGTCCGTCGGGGCCGGTTCCGTGCACCTGCGGCTGCGCGATGCGGCACAGCGCCCCCAGGCGGAGGAGGTGCTGCGGCTGGCGCTCGACGCGGACGTGCAGCGCGAGCCCGACCCGGTGGCACTGACGGCGCGGGTCGGCGGGGGCGCGGCCAATGGGCAGGGCGCGGCCGAGCAGGCGGCCCGCGCGCTCGCCGAGCTGGCCCGCGGCGGCATCGTCGTGGACAACTTCTCGCTGGGGCAGCCCAGCCTGGACGAGGTCTTCCTCGCCCTCACCGGACACGACACCCGGACCCAGGCACCGCAGGACACGCAGGGCGACGACACCGAGCGTCACGGCACGAAGGACGAGGCGGCGGCATGAGCACCACGACCCCCACCGAGAGCAAGGAACTCGCCCCCGTCAGCGCCGAGTCGCTGGCCGCGCTGCTGATCGCCAAGGAGCGGCCGCCGCGCCCCAGCGCTCTGTCGGCCTCACTGACCTTCGGCTGGCGGGCCATCCTCAAGATCAAGCACGTGCCCGAGCAGCTCTTCGACGTCACCGCCTTCCCGATCATGATGGTGCTGATGTACACGTACCTGTTCGGCGGCGCCCTGGCCGGTTCGCCGAGCGAGTACATCCAGTTCCTGCTGCCCGGCATCCTGGTGATGTCGGTCGTGATGATCACGATGTACACGGGTGTCTCGGTCAACACGGACATCGAGAAGGGTGTGTTCGACCGGTTTCGGTCGCTGCCGATCTGGCGGCCGTCGACGATGGTCGGCTATCTGCTGGGCGACGCCCTGCGCTACACGATCGCGTCCGTGGTGATGCTCACCGTCGGTCTGATCCTGGGCTACCGCCCCGACGGCGGGATCGTGGGGGTGCTCGCCGGGATCGCGCTGCTGGTCGTCTTCTCGTTCGCGTTCTCGTGGATCTGGACGATGTTCGGCCTGATGCTGCGCACCGAGAAGTCCGTGATGGGCGTCAGCATGATGGTGATCTTCCCGCTGACCTTCCTGTCCAACGTCTTCGTCGACCCGAAGACCATGCCGGGCTGGCTCCAGGCGTTCGTCAACAACAGCCCGATCACTCATCTGGCATCGGCGGTGCGGGAGTTGATGGCGGGTGACTGGCCGACCGCGGAGATCGCCTGGTCGCTGGGCTGGTCGGCACTGTTCGTGCTGGTCTTCGGCCCGATCACGATGCGGCTCTACAACCGCAAGTAGCCGTACGGCGTCGGGGGCGCCCACCGGGTACCGGGGGCGCCCCCTCGCTGTGCCTCGGGGCCGGTCAGGCTGGTCTCGCGGCCGGTCAGTCCTGGGGCAGTGGCCGCGTGGCGGGCGCGACCTTGGTGCTCGGAGTCGCCCGGACG
The DNA here is from genome assembly GCF_009377185.1 of Streptomyces spongiae. Classification (GTDB taxonomy): domain Bacteria; phylum Actinomycetota; class Actinomycetes; order Streptomycetales; family Streptomycetaceae; genus Streptomyces; species Streptomyces spongiae. The sequence goes on along the minus strand of NZ_VJZC01000073.1, from coordinate 4,104 downwards.
ATGGTGATGAGCCGGTCCGTCAGCTGGAGTTCACCGACGGACGGGTCGTCGTAGCCGAGCACCCGGTGCCCGCGCAGGACGCTGACCACGAGGTCCTCGGTCTCCCGCACACGGCGCCCCACCTCGGCCTTTATGACCGGCCGCTCGACGATGTCCAGCCCACTGCCCTGGTGGATGAGATCCTCCATGACCATGCCCGCGGCCGGGCTGAGCACGGAGAGCCCGAGCAGCCGTCCGGCCGCGCTGGCACTGGTGATGACAGCGTCGGCCCCGGACTGCTTCAGCAGCGGCGCGTTCTCCTCTTCCCGTACGGCGACCACGATCTTCGCCTTGCGGTTGAGCTGGCGGGCGGTGAGCGTGACGAGGACGGCGGTGTCGTCCCGCTGAGTGGCGATGATGATCTGCCGCGCTTTCTGGACTTCGGCCTGCAGCAGCACATCACTGCGGGTCGCGTCTCCGACTACGCCCGTGTACCCGTCGGCCGCCGCCGCGTCGATCACCTTGGAGCTCGGGTCGACGACCACGACCTGCTCCTTCTTCAGCCCCGTCGCGCAGACGGTCTGGATCGCCGAGCGTCCCTTCGTCCCGAAGCCGACAACAACGGTGTGGTCCCTCAAGGCCGTCCTCCAACGGTTATGTCGCCATTCCTCACGTGTGCGCTCCGTGAGGACCTCGAGCGTGGTGCCGACCAGGATGATCAGAAACAGCACGCGCAGGGGTGTGATCACGAAGATGTTGGTGAGCCGTGCGGCATCGCTGACCGGGGTGATGTCGCCGTAACCGGTCGTGGAGAGGGTGACGGTCGCGTAGTAGAAGGAGTCGAGGAGGTCGACACCGCCGTCGGAGTTGTCCTTGTAGCCGTCGTGGTCGGCATAGACGATGAAGGCGGTCGCGACCAGCACGAGGAGAGCCATCGCCAGCCGTTTGCCGACCTGTCGTATCGGGCGCTCGACGGTCCGTTTGGGGAGCTTCACCTGGTGGGTCACGAGACGCTCGTCCGCCTGCCGAGCTATCACGTCCTGGCCCGGAAGTTTCACGTGAAACGCTCCCCGATCCCCGATTCGGTCTCCACGATCCTGCACATGCTCTGTTTCACGTGAAACACACCTGAATTCCCGCGGTAGCCCACGGCAGATCGATGAGTTCCAGCACCTGCCCGGGACGGCCGCCACCCGGCGGCACCACGGCCAGGGCGTCGGCGGCGGCGATACCGCGCAGCATGGCGGGACCGTTGTAGTGCAGCGGTACGGCCTGGTCGGCGCGGAGGGTCACGGGAACGAGCCGGGTATCGCGCGGGTGACCGTGCACGGCGTCCTTGAGGGGCAGCGCGTACGGCTCCGGGGCGGCACGTCCCGCAAGGGTCCGCAGCAGGGGCTCGGCGAGGGTGAGCAGCCCGGAGACAGCCGCCAGGGGGTTGCCGGGGAGCCCCACGAGGTGCTGGTTCTCCCGCGTGCGGGCCAGGAGCATCGGGTGGCCCGGACGGACCTGGACACCGTCCACCAGGAGTTCGGCGTCGAGGCGGCGCAGCGTGGGGTGGACGTGGTCGACGGGGCCCGAGGCGGTACCGCCGGTGGTGACGATCAGGTCGGCGGGGGAGTTCTTCAGGGCCTCGTACAGGGCATCGGCGTCGTCCCGGACCCTGCGGACGGTCATGACCTCGGCGCCGAGCGCGCGCAGCCAGGGCGGCAGCATGGGGCCGAGTGCGTCCCGGATCAGCCCGTCGTGCGGGCGGCCTTCGGTGAGCAACTCGTCGCCGAGGACCAGGACCTCGGCCCGCGGACGGCGGATGACGGAGACCGTGTCGTACCCGGCGGCCGCGGCCAGTCCGAGCACGGCCGGCGTGATCAGGGTGCCGAGGGGCAGGAGTTGGTCGCCGCTGCGGCACTCCTGGCCGCGTGGCCGTATGTCCTGCCCGGGGACGACCTCCCTGGTCGGGTGCAGCCGGGCGTGCTCGTCGGTGTGGCCGTGCTCGCTGCGCAGGACGGCCGTGGCGTCCGGCGGGACGCGGGCGCCGGTCGCGATACGGATGGCTTCGCCGTCGGCGAGAGGCTCGGGCTGCGCGTGCCCGGCCAGCACTCCGTTCTCGCGTACGTCCCAGGGGCCGGGTCCGGCGACAGCCCAGCCGTCCATCGCGGACGTGTCGAAGGACGGCAGGTCGGTGAGGGCCGTGAGAGGGGCGGCGAGAACCAGGCCGAGGGCGTCGTCGAGGGTGACGGAGACGGGTGTACGGCGCCGGACGGAGCGGGCGGCGTGCTCAGCGGTGGCCCGTGCCTCCGGCCAGGGCGTGTCCCTGTGGCGGGTGTCCTTGGCGGAGTGCGATGCCTGCGCCGCGGGCGTGGAGGGCGACGAGGCGGGCGACGACCGGGGGGACGGCGCGCCGGGAGGGCGCCCGCCCCTGTCGTTGACCATGGCCAGCGTCTCTTCCACGTCGAGTTCCGAGGCGTCCTGGGGGGTCATCCGGCGTCCGGCCCGGCGTCGGGCGCGTTCTCGTCCGCCCAGCGGAGGGCCAGGGCGGTGGCCTTGCGGGCGGCCTCGGCGACCGCCTCAGGACCTCCTTCGGCGCGAGCCGCGGCGTACCCGACGAGGAACGTGGTCAGCGGTGCCGCGGGCCGGGCCACTCCGTGCGCGGCGTCGCGGGCGAGGTCGAGCAGGGTGCCCGTGTCGACGTCGAGGTCGATACCCAGCTCGTCCTTGACTGTGGAAATCCATTCATCCAACACGTGTCCATGCTCCCTGATACGTTCCCGGGCGGCGGCGATGTCCTCCCAGGTGTCGCAGTCGAACGACGCGACGGGGTCGGCGATGCGGGTGAGATCGAGCGCGCCGGTGAGGCGCCGCAGGGGCAGCCCGGTGAGACCGCCGTGCTCGGCGGCGAGCGCGGTGAGTTCACGCCGCAGGGCGGCGGCCCGGTACGCGGCGACGAGAGGCTGGTCACGGCCGTCGGGGTCGGTGATCAGCACACCCTCGCAGCCACGCTCTCCGAGAGCGCCCACCAGCCGCCGAACCGTCGTCTCCTCGATGAACGGCAGATCGGCGGAGAGCACGACGACGTCGGGCGCGGTGGTGTGGCTCAGGCCGGCCTCCAGCGCGGCGAGCGGGCCGCCGCCGGGCGGATCCTCGCGGGCCCACACCACGGGTCGTGCGGTCGCCCGGGGATCGGCCACGACCACCGTGGTACCGCCACCGGCACAGGCTGCCAGCACGCGGTCGAGCAGCGCCCGGCCGCCCACGCGCACCCCGGGCTTGTCCGCGCCGCCGAGCCGCCGGGCGGCGCCCCCGGCGAGCACGACGGCGTCGTACGCGGTCCCGGCGGCGCCGTCCGGGTCGGCGGCGGCGCCGGGCTGCGGCGGGCCCGGAGGGTCGTACGCGGTCATCCCCCGAGTATGCGTGCCTCGGCGATCACAGGGAACGCAGGAGCACCGCCGGCTGTTCGACGCAGTCCGCCACGTACCGCAGGAAACCGCCCGCCGTGCCGCCGTCGCACACCCGGTGGTCGAAGGTGAGCGAGAGCTGCACGACCTGCCGCACCGCCAGCTCGCCCTGGTGCACCCAGGGCTTGGGGACGATACGGCCGACGCCGAGCATGGCCGCCTCGGGGTGGTTGATGATCGGCGTGGAGCCGTCGACGCCGAACACTCCGTAGTTGTTCAGCGTGAAGGTCCCGCCGGTGAGTTCTCCGGGGGTGAGCGTCCCGGTGCGGGCCGCCTCGGTCAGCCGCGCGAACTCGGCGGTGAGCGACTCCGCGTCCCGCGCGTGTGCGTCCCGTACGACGGGGACGACGAGCCCCCGTTCGGTCTGCGCGGCGAAGCCGAGGTGCACCCGGTCGAGGCGGACGATCTCGCGGGCCGCCATGTCGACGGTGGAGTTGAGCTCGGGGAACCGTGCCAGCGCGGCGGTGCAGATCCGGGCCAGCAGGGCGAGCAGCGAGATCCTGGGCCCCTGAGCCGCGTTCATCGCCGCGCGGGCGTTCATGAGCTCCGTGGCGTCGGCGTCCACCCAGCAGGTCGCCTCGGGGATCTCGCGCCGACTGCGGGAGAGCTTGTCGGCGACGGCCCCTCGGACGCCGCGCAGGGGGATGCGGGTGCCGGGGACGGCGGTCGCAGG
>NZ_VJZC01000730.1 GCF_009377185.1 Streptomyces spongiae | reverse complement strand
GCCGGGTACGGCCGCGTGGAGGGGGTTGACCTGCACGAACCCGGCGCCGAGCGCGCGGCCGGCCCAGGCGGTCAGCTCGGCCAGGTCGCCGAGGTCGCCCATGCCCCAGCTGCGCCGGGAGAGCAGGGAGTAGAGCTGGACGAGGAGCCCGTACACACGTCCGGGCGGCGCGGGCAGCCGGGACGGGGCCACGACGAGGTGGGCGTCGGCGGTACGGCCGTCGGGGGCGGTGGCGCGCAGGGCGTGCACGCCCGGGGGCAACTGCTCGGCGGCGGAGCGGAGTTCGCCCTGCTCGGTCTCGATGCGCAGGCGGGTGCCCTCGGGGAGTCCGGCCAGTGCGCCGGGGGCCTGTCCGCCCCAGCACACCACGGTCGGCGGCAACAGGCGCTCCCTCAGCTCCCGTTCCCGCGCGGCGAGGGCCGCGTGCACGGTCCGAGGGGTGCTCGCGTCGACGTCCAGCGCCGCCAGGGCCGCGACGATCGCGGCGTCCGAGGCCGCGACCGTACGGTCCGGGGAGGGGCTGTAGGAGGTGGCGACCCCGTGCAGCGAGGCGAGCCGGGACAGCGGCGTCCCGCTCGCGGAGCCTTCGGAGTTCTCTGGGCTCGGTGAGGTCCCTGGTCTCGGTGAGTTCCCTGGGCTCGATGAGCTGCCTGGTCTCGGTGAGTTCCCTGGGCTCGATGAGCTCTCGGAGGATTCGGCGTCCTCGGCGGGGCTCGGCTCCGCCGCTGGGTCGGCCGGTCGCGCCATCTAGACCGCCATGGAGTCGAGGCCGGAGTAGGCGGCACCGGTGGGCGTCGGTTCGCTGGTCAGGGGGGCGAGGTCGGCGAGGGGCGGTTCGCTGGTGAGGGGCTCGGCGTCCGGCAGCGGGGGCTCACTGGTCAGGGGCGGCTCGGCGCAGGCGCCCTCCGCGCTGAACACGCACACGTGCTCGAGGTCGGCGGACTGATCCGCCGTGGGTTTGGAATGGGCCGGGAACAGAAGATGTGCGGCCACGATGGCCTCCTTGTCGTCGTACGTCTCTAGCGGGTTACGGCAGCCCCCTACCCAGTGGGCGCCTCCGCAGACGTATCCGGGGGGACAACGTGGTTTTGGTCACACACGTTCCGTTTCGGCCTCGTCACCGAGCGTGCAGAGGTGGGCAATTCTGACACATCGGCCACGCGCGTTGACACTGTGACCGCCCGGCTGGTGGGGTCGGTGATTTCCTGACGTCAGCCGTGAGGGTCGACGAGACGAACGACGAGGAGGGGGCCGTGCAGCTCCGGGGCAGGAAGGGAGCGGCGGCCGTTGCCATCGCCGTGGTCGCGGGGGCGCTGGGGTCGGGCCCGTCCACGCCACGCCCGGTCGCGCCGACGTCGACCTCGGACGCGCAGGACGAGCCGGCGGAGTCGGCGGAGTCGGCGGAGTCGGCGGAGTCGGCGGAGTCTGCACAGGCGCCCACGGGCGCATCCGCGGAAGCTGCGGACACCTCCTCAGAAGCGGACACCTCCTTAGAGTCCGCCGGTACGTCAGAATCCGCCGGTACGTCCGTGGAGGCTTCCGACAGCCCCGCGGGCCCACCCGCGAAGAGCGACGCGCTGCCCTCGGTCTGGCCGCGCCCCCAGTCGCTCCGCCCGGCCGGCGCCGGTGTCGCGGTCCCGGACGAGGTCGTCCTGGTCACCGAGGCGAGCACCGATCCGAACGCCGTCGACACACTCCGATCGCTGTTCTTCGAGGCCGGTGCGCGCACGGTCACCACGGCGCGCGAAAGGGATCCGATCCCTTCGGGCGCGCTGGTGGTGCGCGCGGGCGAGAACCCGGCGTACGGAGGCGTGGAGGAGGCGCTCACCGCTCTGGGCGCCTCGCCCCGCGCCGATCTCCCCTCCGGCGGCTACCGCCTCGCGGTCGGCCGGGTCGCGGGCCGCGACACCGTGGCCCTGGCCGGTGCCGGCGGGGACGGGCTGTTCCACGCGGTCCAGACACTCCGTCAGCTGCTCACCGGGGGGCGCGTCGCGGGCGTCGTCGTCCGAGACTGGCCGGGAACAGCCGTGCGCGGCACCACCGAGGGCTTCTACGGCACCCCGTGGACGCGCGAACAGCGTCTGGCCCAGCTGGACTTCATGGGCCGCACCAAGCAGAACCTCTATGTGTACGCCCCCGGCGACGACCTCTACCGCCAGGCGCGGTGGCGGGAGGAGTACCCCTCCGAACAGCGCGCCGACTTCCGCGAACTGGCCCACCGGGCGGACCGCAACCACATCACGATGACGTGGGCGGTGGCCCCGGGCCAGGCGATGTGCTTCTCGTCGGACGACGACGTGAAGGCGCTCACCCGCAAGCTCGACGCCATGTGGGAGCTGGGCTTCCGGGCCTTCCAGCTCCAGTTCCAGGACGTGAGTTACAGCGAGTGGCACTGCGACGCGGATGCCGAAACGTTCGGCTCGGGCCCGGAGGCGGCGGCGCGGGCACAGGCCCGACTGGCGAACGCGGTCGCCCGGCACCTCGCCGAACGCCACCCGGGCACACCGGCGTTGTCGCTGATGCCGACCGAGTACTACCAGGACGGCCCGACCGCGTACCGGCGCGCGCTGGCGGCCGATCTGGACGACACGGTCGGGGTCGCGTGGACGGGCGTCGGGGTGGTGCCGAAGACCATCACCGGCTCCGAACTCGCCCGCACCCGCGAGGTGTTCGCCGGACACCCGCTGGTCACGATGGACAACTACCCGGTCAACGACTACGCCGAGGACCGCATCTTCCTCGGCCCGTACACCGGCCGCGAACCAGCTGTCGCGAGCGGCTCCTCAGCCCTGCTGGCCAACGCGATGCAGCAGGCGGAGGCGTCCCGAATCCCACTCTTCACCACCGCCGACTACGCGTGGAACCCGCGCGACTACCGGCCCGAGGAGTCCTGGCGGGCCGCGATCGACGACCTGGCCGACGGCGACCGGACCCGCGAGGAGGCCCTCAACGCCCTCGCGGGCAATGACGCCTCGTCGGTCCTCGGCAGCACCGAGTCGGCGTATCTGCGGCCGCTCATCGACGACGTCTGGACGGCTCGCACCAAGACGGACCGGGCCGCGTACGAGCGGGCGGCCAAGCGGCTGCGCGCCGCCTTCACCGTGATGCGCGAGACCCCCGAGCGTCTGTCCGACACCGGGATCGCGGACGAAGTCGCTCCCTGGGCCGAGCAGTTGGCCCGGTACGGCACCGCCGGAGAAAGGGCCGTCGACCTGCTGGACGCCCAGTCGGCCGACGATACCGCGGCGGCCTGGACGGCGTACCGGGAGCTGGGCCGGCTGAGCACCGGGCTCGGCACGGGCCGGGTGACGGTCGGTGAGGGCGTGCTGGACCCGTTCCTGACGCGGACTCGGAAGGCGTACGAGAACTGGGCGGGGCTCGGCCAGGAGGCGGCGCGGGACGGGCGTCTGAGCCGGACCGGCGAGCTCACCGCGGTGACGGTGCTCGCCGATCCCGGCGCCCGCGGTGTGGTCGAGGCGCACGTGCCCGGCGAGGGCTGGCGACGGATCGGGACGCTCGCGGAAGGCGGCGCGACGGAACTCGAACTCAGGAACCCCGTACGGGCGGACGCCCTACGCCTACAGGGCGCGACCGCACGCCACCTCGTGCCCTGGTACGACTCCCCCGCCACCGCACTGGAGTTGCCGCGCCCCGAGACCGACGTGGAGATCGGCGGCACGCACACGGTGACCGCCCGCCTGACCTCCCTGCGGCCCGGGGAGGTACGGGGACGGCTCACCGCGAAGGCCCCCCGGGGCATCAAGGTGGCGGTCCCCGCCCGGTCGACGCTCCCGCGCGGCACGGCGGTCGACGTACCGATCAAGATCACGGTCCCCGCGGGAACGCCTTCGGGAACGTACGAGATCCCGGTGTCCTTCGACTCCTCCGACTCCTCTGGCGGCACCCCCCGGACCCTCACGGTCCGCACCTTCCCGCGCACCGCGGAGCGCGACTTGGCACGCGGCGCGAAGTCCGCGTCGTCCGGCGACGAGACGAAGGACTTCCCCGCGTCGGCCGCCAACGACGGCGACCCCAAGACCCGCTGGTCGTCCCCCGCCGAGGACGGCGCCTGGTGGCAGACGGAACTCCCCGAGCCGGTGCGCCTGGGCCAGGTGGTGCTGCGCTGGCAGGACGCGTACGCGGCCGAGTACCGAGTCCAGGTATCGACGGACGGCCGCACCTGGCGCACCGCCGCGGCCGTACGGGACGGCCGGGGCGGGCGCGAGTCGGTCCGCATGGACGAGCGTGACGTGCGGTTCGTGCGCGTGCAGGGAGTCAAGCGGGGGACTCAGTACGGGTACTCGCTGTGGTCGGTGGAGGCGTACGCGGTGGCGGGCCGGGGCTGAGAGGGCTTCCGCCCCCGCCGCCCCTACCCGTCC
>NZ_VJZC01000729.1 GCF_009377185.1 Streptomyces spongiae | reverse complement strand
GCCCCGGGGATGGGACGGGTAGGGGCGGCGGGGGCGAGCTAAAACCGGCCCCGGACGTGCTCGGACCCGCAGGCGGTGGAGGGCCTGCGGGTCCGGGTCACGTTATGTACGCGGCCGAAGCCAGCGCAGCGTCACGCAGCCTTGGGCGCGTTGACGTCGCTCGGCAGAGCCTTCTGCGCGACCTCGACGAGCGCGGCGAACGCGCCCGCGTCGTTGACGGCCAGCTCGGCCAGGATCTTGCGGTCGACCTCGATGTTCGCGGCCTTCAGACCCTGGATGAAGCGGTTGTACGTGATGCCGTTGGCGCGGGCAGCGGCGTTGATGCGCTGGATCCACAGCTGACGGAAGTCGCCCTTGCGCTTCTTGCGGTCGTTGTAGTTGTAGACCAGCGAGTGGGTGACCTGCTCCTTGGCCTTGCGGTACAGGCGCGAACGCTGACCGCGGTAGCCGGAGGCCTGCTCGAGGATCGCCCGGCGCTTCTTGTGGGCGTTGACTGCCCGCTTGACGCGTGCCACTTCTCTAACTCCTTGTAGCGGGGCCGCGGTGGTTCCTCACACGGCCCGGAAACGAATGGGTCCCGGTCTCTCGGTGAAGGCGGGCGCCGGACGCCGGTCAGGCGTCAGGCGCACCCTGCCTCACTTGCCGAGAAGCTTCTTGATCTTCTTGGCGTCGCCCGGGGCCATCTCGGCGTTGCCGGTGAGGCGACGCGTCAAGCGGGACGACTTGTGCTCGAGATAGTGGCGCTTGCCGGCGCGCTCACGGAGCACCTTGCCCGAGCCGGTGACCTTGAAGCGCTTGCTGGAACCGCTGTGCGACTTGTTCTTCGGCATAGCGCCGTTCTCTCCTCGTCATGGCGCTCCGGTGCCCGGTCGTGAAACCGGGCACGGTGGAGCGTCCTGTCTATCGGTTGACGTCCTGGACTGTCGGCCCAGGGTTCCCTGGACTCGCGTCCGGGGGAATCACGCCTCGGCAGGCTCCTCGGCGGGCGCCTCGGCGTCGGAGGCGTTCTGCGAGCGGCCTGGGTTGGCCTTCGCTTCGGCCTTGCGGGCCGCCTGCGCCTCACGGGCCTCGGCCATCGCCTCGGTCTTCTTCTTGTGCGGACCGAGAACCATGATCATGTTCCGGCCGTCCTGCTTCGGGTTCGACTCGACGAAACCGAGGTCCTGGACGTCCTCCGCGAGACGCTGCAGCAGTCGGTAGCCCAGCTCGGGCCGGGACTGCTCGCGACCACGGAACATGATCGTGATCTTGACCTTGTCGCCCTGCTTGAGGAACCGGACGACGTGACCCTTCTTGGTGTCGTAGTCGTGCGGGTCGATCTTCGGCCGGAGCTTCATCTCCTTGATGACCGTGTGCGCCTGGTTCTTGCGCGCCTCACGGGCCTTCATGGCCGACTCGTACTTGAACTTCCCGTAGTCCATGAGCTTGCACACGGGCGGACGGGCATTCGCCGCGACCTCGACCAGGTCCAGGTCGTACTCCTGCGCAAGCTCCAGTGCCTTGGCCAGCGGGACAATGCCCACCTGCTCGCCACTGGGACCGACAAGTCGCACCTCGGGAACGCGAATCCGGTCGTTGATGCGGGGCTCGGCGCTGATGGATCCTCCTCGGTAGCACCCACACGACGGTCTGGCGGACCGCCGTGTATGTCTGGTTGACATAGGGACCAACCATCGCGGTGCATGAAAAATGCCCCGGACGGGACACAGGCGGAGCTCCAGACTGCCGGAGCACCGCCGCGGTGCAACCGCGGGGCGCGCTTCGGGCGACTCCACCGTCCGTACGGAACGGTGGTGGCCGCCTGACCGGTGACCTGCCGTCCCTAAGGAGGGTCAGGTGGGAGTTCGGAGCCTCCACTTGCGGGTCGGGCACACTCAGAGAATTCTTGGTGCGTCCGACCGGTCGTCACCCAAGGTTAGCAGCTACCGGGGGCAGGTGCGAACCGGCGTGCGGGCGCCTCCCGCGCTCGGCCGCCGCGGAGTCTGGGCCTATCGTGTGGGACATGAGTGACACCTCCCCCTCGGGCTCCTCCGGCTCCGCCGCATCTTCCGGCTCCGCCTCGAATCCCGACTTCGACAGCATGGCCCGCGACATCGCGGAGGTCCCGGCGGTCGAGGTGATCGTGACGGTCGCGGTGAACCTGATGAGCGCCGCCGCCGTGAAGCTCGGTCTCACCGAGGAGGGCGACAAGTACAAGGACCTGGACGAGGCCCGCAAGCTGGTGCACGCCCTCGCCGGTCTCCTCGACGCGTCCGCGACCGAGATCAGCTCCTTCCACGCGGCCCCGCTGCGTGACGGCCTGAAGTCCCTCCAGCTGGCGTTCCGCGAGGCGTCGCTGGTCCCCGACGAGCCGGGTCAGGGCCCTGGCGAGAAGTACACGGGCGCGGTCTACGGCTGACGTGCCGGCTCGAGAAGCATCCACCGCTGTATCAGCGACGTACGTACAAGGGCTCGCCCGGTGGCGTGGTCCCGGCCGGCAGCAGTGCCAGGTCGAGGCCGCGCACCAGGCGGGCCCGCAGCGTTTCGTCGGCGGCGATGCGCCGCGCGACCGCCTGCGCGGCCTCGGTCGGGGGCGCGGACGGGTCCAGGACCAGGGCGAGGGTGCCGTCGGCCTGTCCCGGCCCGAGGTGGGCACGGAGTACGGCGGGCTCGGCGGCCACGGCGTCGCGTACGGCCTCGACGACAGCCGGGTCGGTGAGCGGGTCCGTCGTCGTGCGCCCCTCGGCGAGCGCGAGCAGCGCGGGCCCGGTCAGCTCGTACGGCACCGGCCCGGCCAGGTCCAGCACGATCGTGTCGGCCTTCTCGTGTGCGGCGGCCTGAAGGGCCTGGTGCAGGGGTACGGCGACGGGACGGGCCTCGGCGTCCCAGCGGGCCAGCGCGTCGGTGGAGGTGAAGGCGGGCAGGGCGGTGCGGTTCCCGGCCTTCAGGGTCGGTACGGCCATGTCGCTGGTCTTCTCGCGGCGCATTCCGTTCTCGTCCTCCTCGACCTCACCGAGGACGGCCACGACGGGGACCAGCAGCCGGGCTCCCTTGAGTGCCTCCAGGACGGGCCCCACGGCCGAGCGGTCCTCGGCCCAGGCCGTGAGCGCCGCGCTCAGCCGGGGGTCGGCGGAGCCGTCGTCGTCGGAGAAACCGGGGTCGGGAATGTTCTTGTTCGCCACGGTCACCGACCCTATCGGGGGAAGTCTCCTGGGCCTTTCCGGGGCCCGAAACGCGGTGTTCACCGGGCTCATGCGTTTCTCAGCGTTCCCTGACACGCATCTAACAACCGGCTAACCCGGCGCACAGGGCGGGCCTGAACCATCGCGGCATGCCTCCTCTCAGAGCCCGCCGCCCCGTCCTGTGCTCGGTACTGGCCGCCGCGGTCATCGTGACCGGCACGGCCGCAGGGACCACCGTCTACGTGAAGGGCGGGGCGCACGGCACGGAGGGCACCGTATCGTCGTCGGCGTCATCGTCCTCGCCCTCGGCGTCCGCCTCGGCGAGTTCCCAAGAGGCCACGGAGGAGGCTTCGTTGCAACCTGTGGCGGCACCCGAGGTGGACCACGACGCGCTGCTCGCGGCCGCGCTGGAAGAGGTGACGGTGGAGGACGGCGCCGACCTGTCCGTGGCCGTACTGGACGTGGGGTCCGGGGCGGGCGCGGCGTACGGGAAGGCCCGGTTCGACACCGCGAGCATCGTGAAGGTCGACATCCTGGCGACGCTGCTCCTCCAGGCTCAGGACGCGGACCGGCAGCTCACCGCTCAGGAGAAGGCGTACGCCACCGCGATGATCGAGAACAGCGACAACGCGTCCGCGACCGCCCTGTGGAAGGCGATCGGCCAGGCAGCGGGCCTCGACGCCGCGAACGAGCGCCTCGGGCTGACCGGCACCGAAGGTGGCGACGAGATGCTGTGGGGACTGACCCAGACCACGGCGGCCGATCAACTGGCCCTGCTCCAGCAGGTGTTCGGGGACGACTCGGAACTGAGCGTCGCCTCGCGGGCGTACCTGCGAGAGCTCATGGGCCGGATAGCCGTGGACCAGGACTGGGGTGTGTCGGCCGCCGGGTCCGGCTTCGCCCTGAAGAACGGGTGGCTGCCGCGCAGCACGACCGGGCTGTGGGACATCAACAGCATCGGGCGGGTCACCGCGGACGGCCGCGACTACCTCGTCGCGGTGCTGTCGAACGGCAACACCACGAAGGCGAAGGGCGTGGCGCTGGTGGAGGCGGCCGCGAAGGCGGCGGTGTCGGTGTTCGCGGACGAGGACGAGGACGAGGGTGCGGACAAGGACGAGGACGCGGGCGAGGGCATCGGGAGCGTCGCGACCGTCGCGGCGCGGGTGCGGGAGCCGTAGTAGCCGACTCCCCTCCCGGCTCCCCCTCCCGGCTCAGACGCCGTAACGGTCCGTGTGGT
>NZ_VJZC01000728.1 GCF_009377185.1 Streptomyces spongiae | reverse complement strand
GAGCTGGGCGGCGGGGCGCGGACGACTTGAACGGCACACCTGACGGTGTCGGCTGAACGGCACCGAACCGAGCCGGATTCACTCTTCCCGAGCATCCGGTAGCGGGAGCGCTACCACTCATCACTACTTCGAGAACTCTTCAGCAACTCTTCAGCGGAAGGCAACCGATCGCAATGGACGCGGTGGACAGGCAGCTCATCCAGGCCCTCAGGGAGAACGGCCGCGCCTCCTACGCGGAACTGGGCCGCCTCGTGGGCCTCTCCGGCCCCAGCGTCACCGACCGCATCAACCGGCTGGAGGCGGCCGGGGTCATCACCGGCTACCGCGCCACCGTCGACTCGGCCTCGCTCGGCCTGGGCGTGACCGCCCTCATCGGCATCTCGCTGTCCGACGCCGCCGACCACGAGGACGTCGCGACCCGGCTGCGGGACCTCAACGAGATCGAGGACTGCTGGTTCATCGCGGGCGACGACTCGTTCATGCTCAAGGTGCGGGTCACGGACGTCGACGGTCTGGAGAAGACCATCCGGCGGCTGTCGGGGACGAAGGGCGTCTCCCGGACGCGTACGACCATCGTGCTCTCCACGAAGTGGGAGAACCGGGTGGGCGAGCTGCCGGAGGAGCAGTAGCGCTCCGCTGGGCCGGGCGAACGCGCTTCGTCCTGCGGCTGCCGACTCGTTTCGCGGCTGCGGGTGGTTCGTGGCTGGTCGCGCAGTTCCCCGCGCCCCTTACAGGCGCGCGCAGGTACCCGGAGTCCGGGTTGTACCGTTGCATGAGTTGTCGGCGAGGAGAGGCGGAGGCATGGACGTCGGGCTCAAGCGCGAGCTGGAGGAGAAGGTTCGCTCCGGTGAGCGGCTGACCCGCGAGGACGGCATCGCGTTGTACGAGTCGGACGACCTGGCCTGGCTGGGCGGGCTCGCGCACGAGGTGCGGACGCGGAAGAACGGCGACGTCGTCCACTTCAACGTCAACCGGCACCTCAACATGACGAACGTGTGCACGGCCTCCTGCGCCTACTGCTCGTTCCAGCGGAAGCCGGGCGAGAAGGACGCGTACACGATGCGCATCGAGGAGGCCGTCAAGCTCGCCAAGGCGATGGAGAGCGACAACCTCACCGAGCTGCACATCGTCAACGGGCTGCACCCGAACCTGCCGTGGCGGTACTACCCGCGCTCGCTGCGGGAGCTGAAGGCCGCGCTGCCGAACGTGTCGCTGAAGGCGTTCACGGCCACGGAGATCCACCACTTCGAGACGATCTCGGGCATGTCGGCGTCCGAGATCCTCGACGAGCTGATCGACGCCGGGCTGGAGTCGCTGACCGGTGGCGGTGCGGAGATCTTCGACTGGGAGGTCCGGCAGCACATCGTGGATCACAGGACTCACTGGGAGGACTGGTCGCGGATCCACCGGCTCGCGCACGAGAAGGGTCTGAAGACCCCGTGCACGATGCTGTACGGCCACATCGAGGAGCCGCGCCACCGGGTGGACCATGTGCTGCGGCTGCGTGAGCTGCAGGACGAGACCGGGGGCTTCCAGGTCTTCATCCCGCTGCGCTACCAGCACGACTTCGTGGACGTGAAGGACGGCAAGGTCCGGAATCGGCTTCAGGCGCGGACGCAGATGGCGACGGGGGCCGAGGCGCTGAAGACCTTCGCCGTGTCGCGGCTGCTGTTCGACAACGTGCCGCACGTCAAGGTCTTCTGGGTCATGCACGGGGTGCAGACCGCTCAGCTGGCGTTGCAGCACGGCGCCGACGACATGGACGGCTCGGTCGTCGAGTACAAGATCACGCACGACGCGGACAACTTCGGCACGCCGAACAAGCTGACCCGCGAGGATCTGCTGGACCTGATCCGGGATGCGGGCTTCCGGCCGGTGGAGCGGAACACGCGCTACGAGATCATTCGCGAGTACGAGGGGCCGGACCCGGCCCGGCGGGAGACGCCGCAGCCGATGCGGGTCTGAGCTCCGCGGGCGGTGGGCGGGTGCGGGTTCGTCGTGGCTTGTCGCGCAGTTCCCCGCGCCCCTGAGGGGCGCGTCTCCCCGCCGGTCGTCGAGTGACTGCGGCGCCGTGGTGGCTGGTACGCCTACCCGATTGTTCCTGGGTCGGGGGCGCGCCGCGAGGTCTCCGTCCTCGGTCCGGCGGCTGGTGTGGGTGTGTGAGGTGCTCGGTGGCGGACGCCGGCCGCTGCGGGCGGACACCTCCCGGCACGCCCCCTTCCGTGCGTACGCGGCTGCCGGGTGCGTCGGGGCGCCGGTGCAGGGGGCGCGGCGTCGGTGCGCAGATGGCGGTGCGCGGGGGTAACGGTGCGTCGTGGTGCCGGGCGCGGGCGTGGCTTTTAGGGGCGCGGGGCTGTGTCGATTTGCGGCTCCGCCGCGTGGGCGCGACCAGCCACAACGGACCCGCACCCGGCCACGGACCGCAAGAAGGCAGACGAGATACCGTCGTCCGCATGCCCCTTACGTTCCAACTGGACCCCGCCGTCACCCCCGAACTCCGAGACGGCGTGCTCAAGCTGTGGGCCGACGTCTCCAACGCCGGGGGAGCCGTCGGGTTCGTCCCCCCGGTGACGCCGGAGGCGATCCGGCCCGAGCTGTTGAAGCACCTCGCGGCGATGACCGAGGGACGGTCACGGCTGCTCGTCGGCCGCGACGAGGCCGGCGAGATCGCGGCGACCACGTTCTTCACCTTCAACACGCACCGGCTGATGACGCACTGGGCGTGGCTGTACACCGTGATGGTGCACCCCCGCCACCAGGGGATGGGCTACGGGCGGGATCTGCTGGCGGCGGCGGAGCGGGCGGCGCGGGGGTTCGACGGTATCGAGGCCATCCGGCTCACCTGCCGGGGCGGGCTGGGGCTGGAGCGGTTCTACGGCTCCTGCGGGTACAAGGAGGTCGGCCGGGTCCCGGGCGCCATACGCGTCGCGCCGGGCGACGACCGCGACGACGTCTTCATGCTGCTGACGCTGGACTGAGGCCCCCCTGCAAGATCCTGGTCCCGCCGTGCTTCACTGGACGGTGCCCTTTGGGAACGGTTCGGAACGGAAGAGTGGATTGAGATGCTCCGCTACACACTGATGCGCCTCGGTATCTTCGTGGGCTGCCTCGTGGTCGTCTGGGGCCTCGTCTACTCGGGCCTCGCTCCGCGCGGGCTGGGCGCGTCCAACGGCATGTGGGTCATCCTGCTCGCCCTGGTCATCTCCGCCCCGATCAGCTTCGTGGTCCTGCGCAAGGAGCGGGACCGTGCCTCCGTGCAGATCGTGGAGCGGGTCGACCGGGCGAAGGCCAACCTGGACGCCAACCGCAGCCAGGAGGACGACGCCGACGACACGGCCCGGGCGCAGGGCCAGGCGTCCTGACCCGAGCTGCTGTCTGACCCGACCTCCTGTTTTTGGCCACACTTCACGGCGAGGGTGATCCCGGCCGCGCCTACCCTTTCCGTATGGGTGCTGTGAAGAGCAAACGGATGCCCCGGGCGGTGCGTGAGCGGCAGATGCTGGACGCGGCGGTGCGGACGTTCGGTCAGCGGGGGTACCGGGCCGCCTCGATGGACGAGATCGCCGAACTGGCGGGCGTGTCCAAGCCGTTGGTGTACCTGTACCTGAACTCGAAGGAAGACCTCTTCACCTCCTGCATCCGGCGAGAGGCGAAGGCACTCACCGAGGCCGTCCGCGCGGGGGTCCGGACCGAGCTGCCCGCCGATCGTCAACTCTGGGAAGGGCTCCAGGCGTTCTTCACGCACACCGCCGAGAACCCGGACGGCTGGGCCGTGCTGCACCTCCAGGCCCGTACGCACGGCGAACCCTTCGCGGCCGAGGTGGCCGCGATGCGGAAGGAACTGGTCGAGTTCGTCACCGAGTTGATCGCGGTGGCGGCGCGGGAGGCCCACCGGGATCCGTCACTGGCCGAGGGCGAGGTCGCCGGGCTCGCCGAGGCCCTCGTCGGCGCCGCCGAGGCGCTGGCCGACTGGGCCAACGCCACTCCCGGAGTCACGGCGAGACAGGCGGCCGCGACCCTCATGAACTTCGCCTGGGCGGGCCTGGCCAACCTGATGGACGGGCATCCCTGGTCACCGCCGAGCGGCACGGACGCCCAAGCGGCGCCGGCTCTCACGTGAGCAGCGGGCGCACCTCACCGGTGACGTGGACCCGGTCGTCGTGACCCCGTAGCTCGAAGCGGCCGCCTTCCGCCGCGTACGTCACCGTCCCGGGCAGCAGCACCGGCGCCCGGAACTCCGCGCGCACGAACGCCGCCCCGGGCGTGCCGTGCTCGGCCAGGCAGCGCGCGACCGTCCACATGCCGTGGGCGATGGCGCGGGGGAAGCCGAAGAGGCGGGCGGTGAGGGGGTGCAGGTGGATGGGGTTGCGGTCACCGGACGCCGCCCCGTACCGCCGTCCTACGTCCCCGGCCAGATGCCATTC
>NZ_VJZC01000727.1 GCF_009377185.1 Streptomyces spongiae | reverse complement strand
GGGCGGACCCATGCCCAGCTCACCCGGGACGGGCCCGCTCAGCCCAGCCTCGACTCCAGTTCCGCCACGATCTCGTTCACGCCGATGGAAACCTGCTCGCCGGACTCCATGTCCTTGAGCTGGACCACGCCGTCGGCGAGATCGCGCTCACCCGCGACGAGCGCGTACCGCGCACCGCTGCGGTTGGCGTTCTTCATCGCGCCCTTCAGTCCCTTCCCACCGTAGGAGAAGTCGGCCGCGATACCCACCTTGCGCAGCTCGGTGACCTTCCCGAACAGAACGCGGCGGGCCTCCTCCCCCAGCGGGACCGCGAACACGCTCGTGGCCGCGGGCAGCGCGAGCTCCACGCCCTCCGCCTCCAGGGCGAGAACGGTGCGGTCGACACCGAGCGCCCAGCCCACCGACGGCAGCGCGGGACCGCCGATCATCTCCGACAGACCGTCGTAGCGGCCGCCGCCGCCCACCGCGGACTGGGAGCCGAGACCGTCGTGGACGAACTCGAAGGTCGTACGGGTGTAGTAGTCGAGGCCGCGCACCAGCTTGGGATCGTCCTCGAAGGAGACCCCCGCCGCCGTGATCAGCTCGCGGACCTCCTCGTGGTACGCCTTGCACGCGTCGCAGAGGTAGTCACGCAGGAGCGGGGCTCCCGTCAGCTGCTTCTGGACCGACTCGCGCTTGTCGTCCAGTACCCGGAGGGGGTTGATCTCGGCGCGGCGCAGGGTGTCCTCGTCGAGATCCAGTCCGCGGAGGAAGTCCTGCAGCGCGGCCCTGTACACCGGGCGGCACTCCTTGTCGCCCAGGGAGTTGAGCAGGATGCGGAAGTTCCTGAGCCCCAACGAGCGGTACGCCTGGTCGGCCAGGATGATCAACTCGGCGTCCAGAGCCGGGTCCTCGGCCCCGATCGCCTCGGCGCCGACCTGGGAGAAGTGGCGGTAGCGGCCCTTCTGCGGGCGCTCGTAGCGGTAGTACGAGCCGGAGTACCAGAGCTTGACCGGGAGGTTGCCCACCTTGTGCAGGTTGGCCTCCAACGCGGCTCGGAGGACGGAGGCCGTGCCCTCGGGGCGCAGGGCCAGCCGGTCGCCGCCCTTCGTCTCGAAGGCGTACATCTCCTTCGTCACGATGTCCGTCGACTCGCCGACACCGCGCGCGAAGAGTTCCACGTTCTCGAAGCCCGGCGTCTCGACGTAGCCGTAGCCGGAGTTGCGCAGGGGGGCCGCGATCGCCTCGCGGACGGCGAGGTACGTGGCGCTGTCCGGCGGGATCAGGTCGTACGTGCCCTTGGGGGCCTGGAAGGTACTCACGGAAGGTCTCTCGTCACATTCCTCGTCGGGGAGGGGTGTTCGAACCCGCTCCCTGGCCGGCGGCCACCTGCCGCAGATACGGGTTGGTGGCGCGCTCCTGGCCGATGGTCGTCTGGGGGCCGTGGCCGGACAGCACCACGGTCGAGTCCTCGAGCGGCAGGCACACGCGGGCCAGCGAGTCGAGCATGTCGGCCATGTCACCGCCGGGCATGTCGGTGCGTCCGATGGAGCCGGCGAAGAGCAGATCCCCGGAGAAGAACACGGACGGGATGTCCGGCGTCTCGGGCATCCGGAAGCTCACCGACCCCTTGGTATGGCCGGGCGTGTGCGCGACGGACAGTTCCAGACCGGCCAGTTCCAGCTTCGAACCGTCCGTCAACTCCTTGACGTCGTCGGGCTCCCCCACGGTCAGCTCGCCCATCAGCGGCATCCCGATGGAACGGCCGAGCGCCTTCTCCGGGTCGCTCATCATGTACCGGTCGTCGGGGTGGATCCACGCCGGTACGTCGTGCGCTCCGCACACGGGGACGACCGAGGCCACGTGGTCGATGTGGCCGTGGGTGAGGACGACGGCGACGGGCTTCAGCCGATGTTTCTCGAGTGCTTCCTCGACTCCCTGGGCGGCCTGGTGGCCCGGGTCGATGATCACGCACTCCTCGCCGGCGGCGGGGGCGACCAGGTAACAGTTGGTCCCCCAGGCCCCGGCGGGGAACCCGGCAATGAGCACGATCGTCCTTCGGATTGGGGAGTACGGGCTGGATTGCTGCGCGTCAGAGCCTACCGGCGCTGCCGTTTCCTCAGCGAACCCATATACGGTACGGGGCACACACAAGCGGTCGGCTCATCAGTCGCACGCGTACGGGTCGACGTTCGAAGACGCATGAGGAGAGAACCCGGTGGTCAGCCAGGAGCAGCGGCGGCGTCAGCTCGCCCGGGAGAAGTTCTTGCGGCAGCAGCAGCGGCGCACGACCGCGCGACGCAAGGCACATGCCCGCAATGCCGTGATCGCGTCGGTCCTCGGCGTCATCCTGATAGGCAGCGTGGCGCTGTACACGACCGGGGTACTCAAGGACGACGGCAAGAAGGAGAACGCGAGCGCGGAGGTGACTCCGAGCGCCTCGCCGAGCAAGAAGGCCCCGGACCCGTGCGAGAAGCCGGCCGCGGGCAAGGTCAAGAAGCTCTCGTACAAGAAGGAGCCCGCGGTCACCGTCGACAAGACCGCGAAGTACACGATGGACCTGCAGACCACCTGCGGTGACATCCCCATCGCCATGGACGCGGCGAAGACCCCGCGCACGGTGAACTCGTTCGACTTCCTGGTCAACAAGGGGTACCTGGACCACACGAAGTGCCACCGGCTCACCACCGCGAACATCTACGTCCTGCAGTGCGGGGACCCGGAGGGCACCGGCATGGGCGGACCGGGGTACACGATCCCGGACGAGAACCTCAAGGACAAGAGCCTGAAGGGCGGGGTGTACCCGGCGGGCACCGTGGCCATGGCGAACCAGTACAACGCCCAGACGAAGGAGGGCCGCAACAGTGGCGGCAGCCAGTTCTTCCTCGTCTACCAGGACAGTCAGCTCCCGGCCGACTACACACCGTTCGGCACGATTTCCGAATCGGGGATGAAGGTCCTGACGAAGATCGCCAAGGCGGGCGAGAGCACGGGGCAGGGCGACGGCACACCGAACGCGACCGTTGTGATCAACAAGGCGACTGTCAAGGAAAGCTGACCGCCAACCGCGTAATTTCGGTCGCGCGGGATGCGGACAGCCGCACCGCCGGTCGCCTATGTTGGCCGTGACGAAACTGTGGACGATGCCGGGGGCGCTACAGCCCTTCGCAGGCATCATGTGGAGGAGGCGCTGTGAGCAGCGACCCGTGGGGCCGCGTCGACGAGACGGGGACCGTGTACGTGCGTACGGCCGACGGCGAGCAGGTTGTCGGTTCCTGGCAGGCAGGGTCTCCCGAGGAGGCGCTGGCCTACTTCGAGCGCAAGTACGAGGGCCTGGTTGTCGAGATCGGCCTCCTCGAGAAGCGAGTAAAGACCACCGACCTGTCGGCGAAGGACGCCCAGACCGCGATCGACCATCTGCGGGAGCAGGTCGAGGCGCACCACGCGGTCGGCGACCTGGACGCCCTGCGGACGCGGTTGGACAAGCTGGTCGGGGCCGTCGAGGCGCGCCGTGAGGAGCGCAAGGCTCAGCGGGCGAAGCAGTCCGACGAGGCACGGCACTCCAAGGAGGCCCTGGTCGTCGAGGCGGAGGAGCTGGCCCAGTCCGACCAGTGGCGGGCGGCCGGTGAGCGGCTGCGCGCGCTGGTGGACACCTGGAAGGGGCTGCCGCGGCTCGACCGCAAGTCGGACGACGAGCTGTGGCACCGTTTCTCGCACGCCCGGTCGGCGTTCTCCAAGCGCCGCAAGGCGCATTTCGCGCAGCTGGACGCGCAGCGCGAGGAGGCCCGCAAGACCAAGGAGCGGCTGGTCGCGGAGGCCGAGTCCCTGTCGGGCTCGACCGACTGGGGGCCGACGGCGGCCCGCTACCGCGAGCTGATGTCGGAGTGGAAGGCCGCGGGCCGCGCCCAGCGCGAGCACGAGGACGACCTGTGGAACCGCTTCCGCGGTGCGCAGGACATCTTCTTCGCGGCACGCAGCTCGGTGTTCGCGGAGCGTGACGCCGAGCAGGCCGAGAACCTCAAGCTCAAGGAGGAGCTGGCCGAGGAGGCGGAGAAGCTGCTGCCGGTCACCGACCTCAAGTCGGCCCGTGCCGCGTTCCGCTCCATCAACGAGCGCTGGGAGGCCATCGGCCACGTCCCGCGGGACGCCCGCCCGAAGGTGGAGGGTCGGATGCACGCGGTCGAGCGTGCCCTCCAGGACTCCGAGGAAGCGGAGTGGCGCCGTACGAACCCGGAGGCCCGCGCTCGGGCCGAGGGGCTCACGGGCCAGCTCCAGGCGGCCGTGGACAAGCTGAAGGGCCAGATCGAGCAGGCGCGCGCCCAGGGCAACAACGCCAGGGCCGACAAGCTCGAGAGGGAGCTGGAGGGCCGCCAGGCGCTGCTGGACCAGGCGCTGAAGGGTCTGCAGGAGTTCGGCGGCTAGCCGGTCGCACCGCAAGGCCGAGGGCCGCCGTACGTCACGTA
>NZ_VJZC01000726.1 GCF_009377185.1 Streptomyces spongiae | reverse complement strand
GGCGACGGTGGCACGGCCGCGCGCCGGCGGGTCGGCGACTGCCGCGATGCCGCCGCGGCACGGGCCCGGAGGCCGGGAGCCGCAGCGTGTCGGCTGCCCGTCGCCCGGCCCGGCGACGCGGAGCGCAGTGGCGGCACGGCCCCGGGGCCGGGAGCCGCAACTTGCCGCCTGCCCGCCGCCTGGGCCACCCGGGCCACCCGGGCAGGCCACGCGGAAGCGCACGGGCGGCACGCCCACGCCGGGACGGGACGGCGACCGCCACAACGCCACCGCAGGACCGACCCGGGAGCCGGGAGCCGCACCGGGCCAACTGCCCGACGCCGGGCCACCCGGCCAGGCCACGCGGGTGCGCGATGGCGGCACGCCCGCGCCGCGGCGGGGCGGGCGTGCCGCCGCGATGCCTCGGCGACGGCCGGACTGTCGCCAACCGCGTCCGTCGGACCACTGGTGCCGAGCGCTGGGACAGCCGGCGAGAGCCGGATACCGAGGGGCCGCCGGATGGCGCTGGTGGGCGCTGGCTAGGCTGCGGCTTCCTCGGAGGGAGCGGTGCCGGTCGCGTCGGGCGCGGGCCGCTCGGGGGCGGATGGGCGGGCGGCGTCCGTAGCGAGGGTCGGCTGCGGCTGGGGACCGCCGCCGGTGCCGGACTCCGTCGCGTGGTTCTCGAACTGCGTGCGGTACAGCTCCGCGTAGCGGCCGTCCTCCGCCAGGAGTTCCTCGTGGGTCCCGCGCTCCACGATCCGGCCGGCCTCGACCACCAGGATCAGGTCGGCGGCCCGTACCGTCGACAGGCGGTGCGCGATGACCACGGCCGTCCGGCCCTCCAGGGCTTCGGCGAGGGCTTCCTGGACGGCTGCCTCGGAGGTGTTGTCCAGGTGGGCGGTGGCCTCGTCGAGGATGACGACGCGTTGGCGGGCGAGCAGCAGGCGGGCGATGGTCATGCGCTGGCGTTCGCCGCCGGAGAGCCGGTAGCCGCGTTCGCCGACCACCGTGTCCAGTCCGTCGGGCAGGGAGCGTACGAGGGTGTCGAGGCGGGCGCGGCGCAGGACGTCCCACAGGTCGTCGTCCGTGGCGCCGGGGCGGGCGAGCAGCAGGTTGGCGCGTACCGAGTCGTGGAACAGGTGGCCGTCCTGGGTGACCATGCCGAGGGTCTGGCGCATCGACGCGGCGGTCAGGTCGCGGACGTCGACGCCGCCGATGCGGACGGTGCCGCCGTCTGTGTCGTACAGGCGGGGCAGGAGCTGCGCGATGGTCGACTTGCCCGCGCCGGAGGAGCCGACGAGTGCGACGGTCTGCCCGGGTTCGGCGCGGAAGGAGATGCCGTGCAGCACCTCGTCACCGCCGCGGGTGTCGAGGGAGGCGACCTCCTCCAGCGAGGCGAGGGAGACCTTGTCGGCGGACGGGTAGCCGAAGCGGACGTCCTCGAACTCGACGGCGACCGGTCCGTCCGGCACCGCCCGCGCGTCCGGCTTCTCCTCGATGAGCGGCCTGAGGTCCAGTACTTCGAAAACGCGCTCGAAGCTCACCAGCGCGCTCATGATCTCGACGCGCGCCCCGGCGAGCGCGGTGAGCGGCGCGTAGAGACGGGTCAGCAGGAGGGCGAGGGAGACCACCGCGCCCGCTTCCAGGGTGCCGCGCAGAGCGAGCCAGCCGCCGAGGCCGTACACGAGGGCGAGCGCCAGGGCCGAGACGAGGGTGAGGGCCGTGATGAACGCCGACTGCGCCATCGCGGTCCGGACCCCGATGTCCCGGACCCGCCGGGCCCGCGCCGCGAACTCCACGGACTCGTCCCCGGGCCGCCCGAAGAGTTTGACGAGGGTGGCGCCGGGCGCCGAGAAGCGCTCGGTCATACGGGTGCCCATGGCCGCGTTGAGGTTGGCCGCCTCACGCTGGAGCGCGGCCATGCGGCGGCCCATGCGCCGGGCGGGCACCACGAACACCGGCAGCAGCACGAGGGCGAGCAGCGTGACCTGCCAGGACAGGGTGAGCATCACGGCGAGGGTGAGCAGCAGCGTCACGAGGTTGCTCACCACTCCGGACAGGGTGTTGCTGAACGCCCGCTGCGCACCGATCACGTCGTTGTTGAGTCGACTGACGAGCGCGCCCGTACGGGTACGTGTGAAGAACGCGACGGGCATGCGCTGCACATGATCGAACACAGCCGTGCGCAGATCGAGGATGAGACTCTCGCCCAGGGTCGCCGACAGCCAGCGACCGAGCAGGCCGAGGGCCGCCTCGGCGAGCGCGATGAGGGCGATGAGCACGGCAAGGCGTACGACGACGCCCTGGTCGTGCCCGGACACGATGGCGTCCACGATGTGCCCCGCGAGCACCGGCGTGGCGACCGCGAGGAAGGCCGTCACCACGCTCAGCACGACGAACTGCGCCATCCGGCGGCGGTGCGGGCGGGCGAAGGCGGCGATGCGGCGCAGCGTCGCGCGGGCGAGGGGTCTGCGCTCCTGCGCGTTCATGACGCTCTGCAGTTGGGTCCAGGCGGTGGTCTCCATGCTCATGACCCCGACGGTAGAACCTCAAGCTTCCTTGAGGTCAAGGGAGTTTCGAAACCTTCCACCATCACCCCTTGTCCGGAGCGTCAGCCGCTGTCCCCGTGCCCGCAACCGTCCGTTGGTGCGCGGCGGAAAACCTCTTCGAACGTGACAGCGGTACGACTCCCCCAGGGCCTTTCCGGACTTGCCGGCCGCGCCCCGCGTATCCCCATCCGCCAGATCCTCTGCCTGGTCCCGCTCGCGCTCGTCCTGGTGGTCGCCGTACGCCACCGCGACGTTCTCATGGAGGGCTTCGGGCACTTGGGGACGGCCGAGTGGCCATGGCTCGTGGCGGCCGTCGGCGCGACCTGCCTCACCTGGGTCGCGGCGGCGTTGACCCGGCAGGGCGCCCTCGTCGAGCGGCTGCCCGTGCGCCGGCTGCTCGCCACGCAGTTCGCGGCGGGCGCGGCCAACCACCTGCTGCCCACCGGCTTGGGCGCGACGGCGGTCAACCTGCGCTTCATGACGGTCTGCGGGGTGCCCCTGGCCCGCTCCTCCGCCGCGCTCGCGCTCTACCTGCTGGCCGAGTCGATCGCCCGCGTGGGCCTGCTGCTCGCCCTGCTCGTGGCGTTCCCCGGCGCGCTCCGGCTCGGCACCCTGCTCCCGGACACGGTGGCCGGCCCCGTGCTGCTGGCGGTCGGCGCGGCGCTCTGTGTCGCGGTGGCGGTCCTGGCCGCCGTACGACGGATACGTACGGCCGCGCTGACCTTCCTGCGCACGGCGCTCACCGAGGCCCGTTCGGTGCACACCCGCCCGGCCCGTGTGCTCGCCCTCTGGGGCGGCTCGCTGTCGTTCCCCCTGCTCCAGGCGGCCGGACTGACCACCGTGGGGCTGGCGTTGGGCCTCGACGTGCCCGTGGTCCACATGGTCGTCGCGTATCTCGCCGCCACGGTCGCGGTCGCGCTGATCCCGACACCCGGGGGCATCGGCTCGGTGGAGGCGGCGCTGGTGATCGCGCTGGTGGCGGCCGGCGGTCCGGTGGCCGTGGCGACGGCGGTGGTGCTGGCGTTCCGGATCATCACGGTGTGGCTGCCGCTGCTGCCGGGGGCACTGACGTTGGGGGCGCTGGTCCGGCTGAAGGTGATCTGAGCCGGGGCGTCCCGACCGGGCTCGGGGTGGTTCCGACCGGGCTCGGGGCGATCCGGGAGTAGCCTGCTCGTGTCGGCCACGGGAGGCCACGGGGCCACGGGAAGGGACAGCGCGATGCCGGTCCGGATCGAGCGTCAGGGGTACGTGACCACGGTGGTCCTCTCACGGCCCGAGGTCCGCAACGCGGTGGACGGTCCCACGGCCGCCGAACTGGCCAACGCCTTCCGGGAGTTCGATTCCGACGAGACGGCCCGTGTGGCGGTGCTGTGGGGCGAGGGCGGCACGTTCTGCGCCGGCGCGGACCTGAAGGCGCTCGGCACGGAGCACGGCAACCGGGTCACGCAGGACGGGGACGGCCCGATGGGGCCGACGCGGCTGCGGCTGTCGAAGCCGGTGATCGCGGCGGTCGCGGGGCACGCCGTCGCCGGAGGGCTGGAGCTGGCGCTCTGGTGCGACCTCCGGGTGGCCGAGGAGGACGCCGTGTTCGGGGTGTTCTGCCGACGCTGGGGCGTCCCCCTGATCGACGGCGGAACGGTACGGCTCCCCCGGCTCATCGGTACGAGCCGCGCGCTCGACATGATCCTCACCGGACGACCGGTGCCCGCCTCCGAGGCGTACGGGATGGGGCTCGCCAACAGGGTCGTACCGCGCGGCCGCGCCCGGGCGGAGGCCGAGGAACTCGCCGCCGCCGTCGCCGGTTTCCCCCAGGCATGCCTGCGCAGCGACCGTGCGTCCGTCCTCGACCAGGAGGGGCTTCCGGAGGCCGCCGCCCTGGGGGCCGAATTCAGGCACGGGGCGGGTGTGCTGGCGGAGGCGTCGGAGGGGGCGGCGC
>NZ_VJZC01000725.1 GCF_009377185.1 Streptomyces spongiae | reverse complement strand
GGGTAGGGGCGGCGGGGGCGATCCCACCCCGCGACACCCCCGCGGCACCCCACGGGCGCGACCTTCGCGCCCCCCAACGCGGCCTTACGATGGTTCGCATGACTGCTTCGCCTGGCCGCCGTGTCCTCCTCGCCGCCCCCCGCGGCTACTGCGCGGGTGTCGACCGCGCGGTGATCGCCGTCGAGAAGGCCCTGGAGCAGTACGGGGCCCCGATCTACGTCCGCCATGAGATCGTCCACAACAAGTACGTCGTGCAGACCCTGGAGAAGAAGGGCGCGATCTTCGTCGAGCAGACGGAGGAAGTCCCCGAGGGCAACATCGTCATGTTCTCCGCGCACGGCGTCGCCCCGACCGTGCACGAGGAGGCCGAACGCGGCCGCCTCGCCACCATCGACGCGACCTGCCCCCTGGTCACCAAGGTCCACAAGGAAGCGATCCGGTACGCGGGCGACGACTTCGACATCCTCCTGATCGGGCACGAGGGCCACGAGGAGGTCATCGGCACCTCCGGTGAGGCGCCGGACCACATCACGCTCGTCGACGGCCCCGAGGACGTCGCGAAGGTCGAGGTCCGCGACCCTTCCAAGGTCGTGTGGCTGTCCCAGACCACGCTCTCCGTGGACGAGACCATGGAGACGGTCGGCGCCCTCAAGGAGAAGTTCCCGCTGCTCGTCTCGCCGCCGAGCGACGACATCTGCTATGCCACGCAGAACCGTCAGCTCGCCGTGAAGCAGATGGGTGCCGAGGCGGAGCTGGTGATCGTCGTCGGCTCGCGCAACTCGTCCAACTCCAAGCGGCTCGTCGAGGTCGCGAAGCTCGCGGGCTCGCGCGAGGCGTACCTCGTGGACTACGCCGACGAGATCGACGAGGCATGGCTGGAGGGCGTCTCGACGGTCGGTGTCACCTCGGGCGCCTCGGTGCCCGAGATCCTCGTCGAGCAGGTCCTGGAGTGGCTCTCGCAGCGCGGCTTCGCGGACGTCGAACTCGTCAGGGCCGCCGAGGAGTCGATCACCTTCTCCCTGCCGAAGGAGCTGCGCAAGGACCTGCGCGCACAGGCGGCGAGCCTGGTGGCGGAGCGCACGGGCAAGGACACCACCGAGCAGTAGCAGTAGCAGTAGCAGAGGCAGTAGCAGGAACGTGAGCAGCAGGAGACGTGAGGATTCTGCGTGGTCGAGACCCCTCGACCCCAGGCCGCTACGTCACTGTCCGTCGTACGACGTAACGTAGGGCCATGCAGATCTTCGGCGTGGACATCGGTGGATCCGGAATCAAGGGCGCTCCCGTGGACCTGGACCGGGGCGACCTGGCGGAGGAGCGCTTCAAGGTGCTCACCCCGCACCCGTCGACGCCCGACGCGGTGGCCGACGGCGTGAAGGAGGTCGTCGACCACTTCGGGTGGACGGGCCCGGTCGGCGTCACGTTCCCCGGAGTGGTCACCGGCGGCGCCACGATCCGTACGGCGGCGAACGTCGACAAGGCCTGGATCGACGTCGACGCCCGCGCCCTGCTCGGCGAGCGGCTCGGCGGACTGCCGGTGACGGTGGTCAACGACGCGGACGCGGCGGGCGTGGCCGAGGTGCAGTTCGGCGCGGGCCGCGACCGCCGGGGCACGGTCATCCTCCTCACCTTCGGCACGGGCATCGGCAGCGCCGTGTTCGCGGACGGGATCCTCGTGCCGAACACGGAGCTCGGCCACCTGGAGCTGGACGGCCACGACGCGGAGAAGCGCGCGTCCACCAAGGCCAAGGACGACCACGAGCTGACCTGGGAGCACTGGGCGAAGCGCGTCACGAAGTACCTCGCCCACGTGGAGATGCTCTTCTCGCCCGAGCTCTTCGTCATCGGCGGCGGAGTGAGCCGCAAGTCCCACAAGTTCCTGCCGCTGATCGAGGGCATCAGGGCGGAGATCGTCCCGGCGCAGCTGCAGAACAACGCGGGGATCGTGGGAGCGGCGATGCGAGCGTCGAAGGCGTAGCCGCTCCGCGCGAGGCGGGGGTACGGGCAGCCTCGACTCAGAGGCCGGGGCCGGAGTGTTCCCGTCCGTCGCCGAGGGCCCTGCGGCGGTTCATCAGGCGGAGCTTGCGGTGGGTCGCGATGACACCGGCGACGAGCGTGCCGCCGTACAGCCAGCCCGCCTGCGTGGCGAGGCCGGTGACCAGGCCCACCAGGTGCCCGGCGAGGCCGCCGTCGCCCTCGGTGACCGGGAGCAGCCCGGCGGCGAAGGCGATCGGTACGACGACGGGCGCGCTGAGGTCGCCCTGGCGTACCCACACCGCGGTCAACGCACTGACCAGCAGGAACACCACGCCGTACACGGTCATCGAGGTCCCGAACAGCAGTCGGTCGAGGCAGCCGAGGGTGACCATCGCGGCGCCGCAGAGCAGCCCGCCGCCGAGTCCGGTGAGCCGGAGGTTCGGCATCCGCCGTACGGCTCGCACCGCGGGGGCCACGGGCCCGCCCACCGGCTTCCGCACGCCCGGAACGCGCCCCGGCGCACCGGCGCCGGACGCCCGCGCGACCTCTCCGCGACCGCCTCCCCGCGCGCCGGGTTCGCGTCCGCTGGAGCCGGAGCTGGAGCCGGAGCCGGAGCCGGAGCCGGAGCCGGAGCCGGAGCCGGAGCCCGTGCCGGAGCCCGTGCCGGAGCCGGACCCCGTGCCGGAGCTCAGGGCGTCGGTGCCTGGCCCTTGCCCGCTCCGGGCCGGTCCCGCCGACTGGCCGTCGAACCGGCCTCCGGACCGGCCGTCGAACCGGCCCGGAGCGGACGCCGCTCTGTCCGCCTGGGGCGGAAGGGGCGCCTTACGGCGCGATCGGGGCTTCGGGGGGCGTGTCCTGTGTTGCTCCACCGAACCAACTTTGGTCGGTTAATGTGCCGAACGGCTTCTCTGACACGCCGTTGAGCAGAGCTTGGCCAAGCGTTCGAACCGCCCGCCGGGACGGGCACGCGCACGCCGTAGACTGGGGGACCGGCCCGCGCACTCGGAAGCGCACCACACTGAACGAAGGTCGTCTTCACGACAAGGACCCGGGCCTGACAAGTCAGCTGCTCAGTCCTCCACGTACGGGAAGTCGCAACGTGTCGCTCACGATCGGAATCGTCGGTCTGCCCAACGTCGGCAAGTCGACCCTGTTCAACGCCCTGACCAAGAACGACGTGCTGGCGGCCAACTACCCGTTCGCCACGATCGAGCCGAACGTCGGCGTCGTGGGCGTCCCCGACACCCGCCTCGCCAAGCTGGCCGAGATCTTCAGCTCCCAGCGGGTCCTCCCGGCGACCGTCGACTTCGTCGACATCGCCGGCATCGTGCGCGGCGCCAGCGAGGGCGAGGGCCTCGGCAACAAGTTCCTCGCGAACATCCGCGAGTCGGACGCGATCTGCCAGGTCATCCGCGCCTTCCAGGACGAGAACGTCGTTCACGTCGACGGCAAGGTCTCGCCCAAGGACGACATCGAGACGATCAACACCGAGCTGATCCTCGCCGACCTACAGACCATCGAGAAGGTCCTGCCGCGCCTCCAGAAGGAGTCGCGCATCAAGAAGGACATCGCCCCGAAGGTCAAGGCCGTCGAGGAGGCCAAGGAGATCCTGGAGCAGGGCGACACCCTGTTCACGCACGGGATCGTCCAGGGCAGCGAGCGCAACGAGCTCCTCCACGACCTGCACCTGCTCACCACCAAGCCGTTCCTGTACGTCTTCAACGTCGACGAGGACGAACTGGTCGACGAGGACTTCAAGAACGAGCAGCGCGCCCTGGTCGCCCCCGCCGAGGCGATCTTCTTGAACGCCAAGCTGGAGGCGGACCTCGCCGAGCTCGACGAGGCCGACGCCCTAGAGCTCCTGGAGTCCGTCGGCGCCGAGGAGCCCGGCCTCGCCACCCTCGCGCGCGTGGGCTTCAACACCCTCGGCCTGCAGACCTACCTCACGGCCGGCCCCAAGGAATCCCGCGCCTGGACGATCAAGAAGGGCGCCACCGCCCCTGAGGCCGCCGGTGTCATCCACACCGACTTCCAGAAGGGCTTCATCAAGGCCGAGGTCATCTCCTTCGACGACCTCGTGGAGACCGGCTCGGTCGCCGAGGCCCGCGCCAAGGGCAAGGCCCGCATGGAGGGCAAGGACTACGTCATGCAGGACGGGGACGTGGTGGAGTTCCGCTTCAATGTGTAGCGGGTGACATATCGCCACGTCGCTGATCTGGCAAATGTGCAGGTCAGAAGGGGGCCGGCTCTTCGGAGTCGGGCCCTTTGTTTTTCCCGTGCTGGGATGGGATGAGGACGCCCGCGCTGGGATGCGCACTGTTCAGCCTGGATCCACCGTGTAGAAGTCGATGAATAGATTTCGGGGCTTCTCGCGGTGGATGTCTGCTGGCGGGCAGGGTCGAGTGCCGGGTGGCCGTCCGGTGGCGGGGTTTCCGAGGTCCTTCGTGGTCGTGGACGGGCGGGTGGGCTCGACGGTCAGGTCTTCAGGCGGTGCA
>NZ_VJZC01000724.1 GCF_009377185.1 Streptomyces spongiae | reverse complement strand
GCCTGACGGCCTTGTCCTCCAACGTCGGACGGGCTGGGGGTGCCTGGGCTCGGCTGGAGGCGCAGCCTCCAGGGATTCAAGCCCCGGGCGAAGGGGTGCGCCTCCGCTGAGCGGGCGAACCTCCGCGGACGGGAACGGGATTGTCAGTGGTGGACGGCAAGCTGGAGGTGCGCCATCACCGAGCCGGGGCGCACACACCGATCAGACCGGCCGAACAGGGGAGAGC
Organism: Streptomyces spongiae; assembly: GCF_009377185.1. GTDB lineage: Bacteria > Actinomycetota > Actinomycetes > Streptomycetales > Streptomycetaceae > Streptomyces > Streptomyces spongiae. Next base: position 4,249 of record NZ_VJZC01000724.1, on the reverse strand, counting down.
CGTCCGATGCCGACCGCCGTACTGACCGACCGCGAACGCACCGCCGTGCAGGCCTATCTGAGGCTCTTGCAGACCGTACGAGCCGCGTTCGACGGCCCGCCGGACGGGCGCCGACCACCCGTGGTGCCCACCGCCGCGCTCGCCGAGGCCGAGCAGGCTCTGGCGGCGGCCGGACTCGCGGGCAACGAGGAGGAGTTCTTCAGGATGCTGCGGGGCTGGTGCCCGGAGGCATGACGCCACGGTGAGGGTCCGTTCCCGGGCGAGCCGGGAGCGGACCGTCTCAGGAGGATCGTGTCCGCGTCGCCCGGAGGTAGAGCGCGGCCGACTGGTCCACGAGCTGCCGCAGGGCCGCCAAGGGCTCCTCGTGGCCGCCCAGTTCACCGAGGACGCGGTACGCCTCGTCGCGGAACGTGTCGAGGTCCTCGCGGTACCGGCGGAGCACGGCGGGCGCGAGGAGCAGTTCCGTGAGGTCCTGCCGCGCCCGCTCGGAACTCCGCGCCGCGCCGGACAGGTCCAGCACCCGCCCCCTCGCTCCGGGCGGCGCCTCCTCCAGGGCACAGGCCAGCAGATAAGTCACCGTGCCGTTCCGCAGGTCCTCGTTGCGGTCGGACAGGATGTCCTCCTGGTCGTTGAACAACTGCCACAGGATGCCGAAGACATCGCCGAACTCACGCCACAGCCGTATGCGCCCGCTGTCCACGCCCGCCCATATGGCGGCCATCGCCGTGATCATCGCGAAGGGAGCCCCGGACTTGCCCCGGTAGGCCGAGGCGACCGCCTCCCGCGCGGCGCCCTCCGTGTCTCCCCGCAGATCCCTGAGCTGCCCCTCGACGGCGGGGAACCAGCAGTTGACGATCTCGGCCGTGAGGGCGTTGCGCACGGCGTCCGGGACCGGCTGTGCCTGGACGATTCGGATGGGTAGTGCCTGCCCGGCAACGACGGCCGCCAGCAGGGCCTCGTGCGCGCCGAGGCCCTCGGGCGTGCCGGTCACCTGGTTGTCGGCCAGGTCGTCGAGGTAGCAGGCCGAGGTCCACCACAGCAGGTGGACGGCCGACAGCGGGACGGCGGGTTCGGGGGCACCCGTCTCGGCGGCGTGCACGAGCAGGGGAAGCACCGACAGGGGGTACTTCATCTGCTGGTGGCGCACCAGTCCGGCTATCGCGTTCCGGACGGACTCCGACTCCGTCCCCAGCGCGTCGAGGGCGGCGTCCAGAGCCGCGTCGATGTCGCCCGAGATCTGCCGGTGCAGTTCGACGTAGGACAGGGAGGTCATCCGGTGACCTCCTCGCGTCTGGTCGGGAAGGGCACGGACACGGCTGTGGCCACCAGCCCGCGCCGCACGGTCCACCTCCCCTCGAAGGACCCGATCCGGTGGCCGCCCACCACCGGCCCCGGGACGAGGAGCCGAGCGTGGAAGGTGCCCGACCCGGCGTCCCTGTCCGCGATCACGTCGATGTCCGCCTCCGAGAAGTCCAGCCACTGCGCCGTGAGCGGGAACCACGCCTTGTAGACGGACTCCTTGGCGCTGAACAGCAGCCTGTCCCAGTGCACTGAGGGGCGGTCGGTGTTCAGACGGCGCAGCCGGGTCTCCTCGGTGGGGAGCGCGATGGCGTCCAGGACGCCGTCCGGGAGCGGCAGGTGGGGTTCCGCGTCGATGCCGAGGGACACCAGGTCGGTGGCGCGGACCAGCGCGGCGGCGCAGTAGCCCTCACAGTGCGTCATGCTGCCGACGAGACCGTCCGGCCAGGCCGGGGCGCCGCGTTCGCCGGGCAGCACGGCCTGGGCGGGCACGCCCAGCTTCTCCATGGCACTGCGGGCGCACGCGCGTACGGCGGTGAACTCCTTACGGCGTTTGGGCACCGCCTTGGCTATGACCGCCTCTTCCTCGGGGAAGAGCGACGCGCCCTCGGCTCCCGCGGCCGCGCGGGAGGCGTCGTCACCGTACGCCTCCACGACCACGACCGACTCCGGGAGCAACTCCTCGATCACCGGCTCCGACCTCCATCGGCAGAATGCGGCGCAGCCTTCCCGGCGGTGCCGGGCGCGGGCGCCACTCGCGGGGGTAACCCACCGACACCTCTTCGAAGCGGACCCCGTCCAGCGATGTGGTCCGCGGGATGTGCAGATGGCCGTAGACCATCACCTCGACGCGGAACCTGCGGTGCCAGTCGGCGGTGAGCCGTGTGCCGCACCACATCGCGAACTCGGGGTAGCGCAGGATGTCCGTCGGGTGCCGGTCCAGGGGGTAGTGGTTGACCAGCACGGTGGGCAGGTCGGCGGGGAGCTCGGCGAGCCTGCGCTCGGTCTCGGCCACGCGGGCGCGGCACCAGGCGTCGCGGCTCGGGTAGGGGTCGGGGTACAGCACGTGCTCGTCGGTGCACACGACGCCTGTGCCGTACGCGTACTCCAGCCCCTCTTCCTTGGTCGCGCAGCCCGGGGGCAGGAACGAGTAGTCGTACAGCAGGAAGAGCGGGGCGACGACGACGGGGCCGCCCGGGCCGTCCCACACGGGGTACGGGTCCTCGGGCGTGACGACGCCCAGCTCGCGGCAGAGGGCGACCAGATGGTCGTACCGCTCGACGCCGCGTAACGTGAGGGTCTCTTTCGGGTGGGTCCACAGCTCGTGGTTGCCGGGGGCCCAGACGACCTTGGCGAAGCGGCCGGCGAGGGTTTCCAGCGCCCAGTGGATGTCGGCCACCTTCTCGGCGACGTCTCCGGCCACGAGGAGCCAGTCGTCGTCGGTCTCGGGGCGCATCTGTTCGACCAGGGCGCGGTTCTCGGGATAGCCGATGTGCAGGTCGCTGATGGCCAGCAGATGTCCCGGACCGCCGGCGTTCGACTCCACCCTCGCTCCCTCCAGAACCGGATGGGAACACGAGAACACACGCACGCACCAGCGGACAAGAGCGGCCCGCCGAACGCTTGAACAGCAGTCCGGCACGACCCGCACGCAGGATTAACACGGGCGTGACAGAAACCAGGGCCCCGGTGGCCCTATGATCGCCCTCAACACCTCCGCCACGCTCCTGCACGCGCGTCGGGCGGTTCGGTGTACCTCCCTCCCCCCTGGCCGGGCACGGCCTGCTCAGCCCTGCCCGCGAACCCTGAAAGGCGGCCTGTATGGTCTCTCGCGTACGCGTCTGGCTCAACCGCACGTACGCGGAGAACGTGTTCTTCATGGATCAGCTGCGGAGTAATCCGCACGCGCGCCCGGTCGAGATCCATGCCACCCACGGCGACCCCGACTCGCCCGTGCTCGCCGCGGCCGACACCGCCGAGCTGGAGCCCGAGGGGCTCTCCCCCGCCGCGTACGTCGAGTTCGCGCTCGACCAGTGTCAGCGGCGCGGTATCGACGTCTTCGTTCCCCGGCTGCACCAGGCGGCGATCGCCGCGCACCGCGAGGAGTTCCGGGCGGTGGGTACGGCGCTGCTCGCGCCGCCCGCGGAGGCCGTGCACGTCTTCGAGGACAAGGTGACGGCGTACCAGGCTCTCGAGGCGCTCGACGTGCCGGTGCCGCCGTACTACCGGGTGCGGTGTGCGGACGAACTCGTGACCGCCGTCGAGGAGTTGGAGGCCGGTGGGCACAGGGCGTGCTTCAAGCCGGCGGCGGGTGCGGGTGGGGTGGGCTTCCGTGTCGTGACGCGCGACCCCTTCTCGATCACGCATCTGCGCGGGTTTCCGAGTCCGTACGTGCCGCTGGAGCTGGTGGTGGAGGCGCTGCGCGAGGCCGGGGAGGAGGTGGACTTGCTGGTGATGCCTCGTCTGGAGCAGCCGGAGGTGTCGGTGGACTGTCTTGTCGCCCCTGACGGGCGTCTTCGTATGGCGGTGGGCCGTACGAAGAACGGGCGGCGCCGTGGGTTCACGCTCAACCCGGCCTGGATCGAGCCGGCGCGTCGGCTCGCGGAGGGCTTCGGCCTCCACTACCTGTCCAACATCCAGTTCCGTATGTACGGCGAGCAGCCGGTTCTCATGGACGTCAACACGCGGCCGGCGGGTGGGCTCCACCAGCTGTCCCTCTGTGGCCTCAACGCGCCCTGGGCCGCGGTGCAGCTGGCCCTCGGCGAGGACCCAGGCGAGCTGCTTCCGGCTCGTCTCGGGCCGGACTACGCGGTGGTGTCGGGGACGCGTGCGGTGCGGCCGGTGGCGCTTCCGCACCAGCGGCCGGATGTGCCGGCGGTGGCCGCGGAGGCGGTTGCTCCGGGGCCTGGGGCTGCGGGGCAGGTGGACACGCGCCCCCTGGCCCTCGCCC
>NZ_VJZC01000723.1 GCF_009377185.1 Streptomyces spongiae | reverse complement strand
GGCGTGGGCTCCTCGCGCTTGGAGGACGAGCCCAGGACGTTGTCCCGCTTGGCCGGGGGCTGGCCGCCGTCGAAGCCGGCCGCGATCACCGTGACCCGCACCTCGTCGCCGAGGGCGTCGTCGATGACCGCGCCGAAGATGATGTTGGCCTCGGGGTGCGCGGCCTCGCTGACCAGCTGGGCGGCCTCGTTGATCTCGAACAGACCGAGGTCGGAGCCACCGGAGATGGAGAGCAGCACGCCCCGGGCGCCGTCGATGGACGCCTCCAGGAGCGGCGAGGAGATGGCCATCTCGGCCGCGGCCACCGCGCGGTCGTCACCGCGGGCCGAGCCGATGCCCATGAGGGCCGAACCGGCCTCGGACATCACGGACTTGACGTCGGCGAAGTCGAGGTTGATCAGGCCGGGCGTGGTGATGAGGTCGGTGATGCCCTGGACACCGGAGAGCAGGACCTGGTCGGCCGACTTGAAGGCGTCGAGGACCGAGACCTGGCGGTCCGAGATGGACAGCAGCCGGTCGTTCGGGATGACGATGAGGGTGTCGACCTCTTCGCGGAGCTCGGCGATGCCGTCCTCGGCCTGGTTGGCGCGGCGACGCCCCTCGAAGGTGAACGGGCGGGTGACCACACCGATGGTGAGGGCTCCGAGCGAGCGGGCGATGTTGGCCACGACGGGCGCGCCGCCGGTGCCGGTGCCGCCGCCCTCGCCCGCCGTCACGAAGACCATGTCGGCCCCCTTGAGGACCTCCTCGATCTCCTCACGGTGGTCCTCGGCGGCCTTGCGGCCGACAGCCGGGTTGGCTCCGGCGCCGAGTCCGCGGGTGAGTTCACGGCCGACGTCGAGCTTGACGTCTGCGTCGCTCATCAACAGCGCCTGGGCGTCCGTGTTGATCGCGATGAACTCGACACCCTTGAGACCGACCTCGATCATTCGGTTGATGGCATTGACACCACCGCCGCCGACACCGATGACCTTGATGACTGCGAGGTAGTTCTGCGGTGCTGCCACGTCGAAGGCCTCTCGCCTCGATTAACGGGTCGTCACTTCGCGGTTGCCCACGAGGAGACGACGGATGCCGATGGGGACGGTCCGTATCGCCGACCCGAACCCTAACCCTGAAGTTTAGGGTTACCAGTGTGCCTGTTCCTTGAAGTCTTCTGAACAGGACACTAAGTCGACAAGTGGCGCACGTTCAACGAACACGCCGAACCTCCCGTTTTTCTTTTCACCCTATGTGATCAGCCGTAGCGGTGCCCAACCAGGGTGCTGGCCTGCGCAGATGTGCGTCAACTCGCTGATGACGCAGGGGCCGTGGGAGCACTCACGTCGAAGTGCCGCGCGTCGGGGGCGGCTTTCATGAGGGCGGTGAGCGTACGGGCCTTCGCGCGCCCCTTCTCGCCGCTGCCCCACATGACGGTCCGGCCGTCGGTCAACTCCAGCGAGATGGAGTCGTAGGAACGGACCTTGACAAGTCGGGTGCTCCGCGCGACAGCGTCCGGAATGTCACCGGCGACGCGCACCGCGGCCCGCACCAGCCGGTCGGCACCGAAACGACGCGGCGCGACGGATCGCGCGAGCTCCATTTCAAGGAGGGGCACGCCCTTCAGGGGTTCCGAAACCGTGGCGAATCGTACGCCTTTGGCGTCCACTTCGACATACTTGCCCCCCTTTCCGGGTTTTTCGACAAGCAGAACCGGAGTGCGCTCGACCACTTTCAGGTCGATTCCATGGGGCCAGTCCCGGACAACCTCAACCGAGTCGATTCTGGGCAATTTCTGACGCAGTCGCGCCTCAATCCCGTCGAGGTCGACGGAAATCAGGGGCGCTCCCGGGGTCACGTCGGCCGTCTCGTCCACCTGAGCCTGCGTCAGGACCCGCGTACCCGAGACGGACACCCGCTCCACGCGCAGCCACGAGGAGCCGTAGAGCAGCCACACGGTGGCCCCTCCGAGCAACACCAGGGCGAGGGAAAGGATGATGAGCGTACGAGGGCCGGGGAGTCTCCTGGCGGGAGACGGGCCGGACCGGAGGTCGTCGTCTGCGCCACGCTCGGCGGTCGTCGGTCCGGCCACTCTCCCCTGCCTTCTCTCGCATGTGCCTAGCGGTGACGCGAGGCGATCGCCTCGTACACCATGCCGACGAGCAGTTCGTCGGCGTCCCTGCGGCCGAACTCACTGGCGGCGCGGGACATCTCGTACAGCCGGTGCGGGTCGGCGAGCACGGGCAGGACGCTCTGCTGCACCCACTGGGGCGTCAGTTCCGCGTCGTCGACCAGCAGTCCACCGCCGGCCTTGACCACCGGCTGGGCGTTCAGCCGCTGTTCGCCGTTGCCGATGGGCAGTGGGACGTACGCGGCCGGGAGCCCGACGGCGGAGAGTTCGGCGACGGTCATCGCGCCCGCGCGGCAGAGCATCATGTCGGCCGCGGCGTACGCGAGGTCCATCCGGTCCACGTACGGTACCGGGATGTACGGGGGCATCCCCGGCATCTGATGCACCTGCGGCAGTTCGTTCTTCGGACCGACCGCGTGCAGGATCTGGATGCCCGCCTGCTGGAGGTACGGCGCGACCTGCTGGACCACCTCATTGAGGCGACGGGCGCCCTGCGAGCCGCCGGAGACGAGCAGCGTCGGCAGGGCGGGGTCGAGGCCGAAGGCGGCCCGCGCCTCGGGGCGGACCCGGGCACGGTCCAGGGTGGCGATGGAGCGGCGCAGCGGGATGCCGATGTAGCGGGAGTTCCGCAGCTTGCTGTCCGGGGTGGAGACGGCGACCTGGGCCGCGTACCGCGAACCGATCTTGTTGGCCAGACCGGGCCGGGCGTTGGCCTCGTGGATCACGATCGGCACCCCGAGACGCTTGGCGGCGAGGTAGCCGGGCAGCGCGACGTAACCGCCGAAGCCGACCACGGCGTCCGCCTTGGTGCGCTCCAGGATCTGCTCGGTCGCCTTGATCGTGCCGCGCAGCCGTCCGGGGACGGTGATCAGCTCGGGGGTGGGCTTGCGTGGCAGGGGCACGGCGGGGATCAGCGCGAGTTCGTAGCCGCGCTCGGGCACCAGTCGCGTCTCGAGGCCGCGCTCCGTGCCCAGGGCCGTGATCCCGACGCTCGGGTCCTGCCTGCGCAGCGCGTCCGCGAGGGCGAGCGCGGGCTCGATGTGACCGGCGGTTCCGCCACCGGCGAGGACGACATGCACCGAAATTCACCGCTCTCCGGACGAACGCGCCACCGGGGCGCGCCGTCGCATCGTGTTCCATCTCCGAGGCCCCGGAGGGCCTCCAGCCCGCTTTCTACCAAAGCGAGGTTGCCGCATCGCAAGCGCCGCCCGCGCAGCGGGCTCGTCGCGCGCGAAGGCGATCAGCAACCCGATGGCGAACATGGTCGGCAGCAGGGCGGATCCTCCGTAGGAGAACAGCGGGAGCGGGACTCCGGCGATCGGCAGCAGACCGAGCACCGCACCGACGTTGATCACCGCCTGAGCGGTGATCCAGGTGGTCACGCCTCCCGCGGCATACCTCACGAAGGGGTCCTCCGTGCGTCCGGCCACGCGGATACCCGCATAGCCTAGAGCCGCGAAGAGGGCGAGTACCGACAGCGTCCCCGCGAGGCCCAGTTCCTCACCGGTGACGGCGAAGATGAAGTCGGTGTGCGCTTCCGGTAGTTGGCCCCATTTCTCCACACTGGCGCCGAGGCCGGAACCGAAGAGTCCGCCGCCCGCCAGCGCGTAGATGCCGTGCACGGCCTGCCAGCACTGGTCGACATCGGTGGAGCCGAGGCAGGTGAGCCGGGCCATGCGGTTGGGGCTGGTCTTGATGAGGATCACACCGATCAGCGCGGCCCCGGACAGCACGCCCACGAAGAGCCGGGTGGGCGCCCCCGCGATCCACAGCAGGCCGAACAGGATGGCGGTGAGGATGATCGCGGTCCCCATGTCGCCGCCCAGCATGATCAGCCCGAGCAGCATGAACGTCACCGGTACGAGCGGCACCAGCATGTGTTTCCACTGCGTCAGCAGCCGCTTGTCCTGCTTGCGCGCGAGCAGGTCGGCACCCCACAGCACCAGGGCCAGCTTGCCGAACTCGCTGGGCTGGATCTGGAAGGAGCCGCCGAGCGAGATCCAGTTCTGGTTGCCGTTGACGGCCATCCCTATCCCCGGCACCTGCACCAGGATCATCAGGAAGACGGAGCCGGCCAGGATCGGGTACGCCAGCGCCCGGTGCAGCTTCACCGGCATCCGCGAGGCCAGGAACAGCAGCCCGGCCCCGATCGCGGCGGCCAGGAACTGCTTGCGGAAGAAGTACGAGCCCGGCAACGACAGCTGCAGCGCGGTGATCTGCGAGGCCGAGTACACCATCACCAGGCCCAGCACGGTGATCAGCAGACTGCCGCCCAGGATCAGGTAGTACGCGGTGAGCGGCCGGTCCCAGGCCCTCCGGGCCCGCGTGTGGAGCCGCCGTAGGGGGTTGTCCCGCGGGGGGCGGGGAACAGGGG
>NZ_VJZC01000722.1 GCF_009377185.1 Streptomyces spongiae | reverse complement strand
ACGGCGACGGCGAGCAGGGAGTAGAACGATCTCTTCAGCCACTTGCGCTTCTTGCGCGGCTTGACGAAGTCGTCGTCGGAGTACGAGCCGAAGCTGTCCGACGGGACGTAGCCGGTGGTGTCGCCGGTGGTCCCGACCAGGCAGAGCCAGCCGCGGGCCGCCGCCTCCGCCTCGACTCCCTCGGCGACCTGCGCGTAGAAGGGGCTGGTGACCTGGCGCAGGACGACGGCGACCATCTTGCGGCCGCCGCCGACCAGGGCACGTGCGTGCGCGTTGGCGACGTAGTCGAGGTCACGGGCCGCGCGCAGCACCCGGGCCCTCGTCGCGGGCGGGACCGGGTAGTTGCCGCTGAGCACGCGTGAGACGGTGGCCACGGAGACGCCCGCCCGCTCGGCGACCTCGCGGATCGTGACCCGCCCCTTCGACGCCGTCATGTCGCTCCCCATCCCCGCGTCTCCCTCCGACCGTCCGTCGCCCCACGTCAGCTGTTGGCCGCGTGGTCCTCGGCGAATTCCTCGGCCATTCTGTCGCCGCCGCGCTCGCGCCACTTCTTCACGGCCGCGTCGTACTCCGAGAGCGGGACACGGCCCGCGATGATGCCGGTCGCGGTGTCGTCCATCAGGGCCTTCAGCGTGGTGCCCTGTGCGGTGAAGGTACGGGACTGCAGGCCGTAGGAGGCGTTGCGGACCGCCTGCGGTACGGCTTTCTGCTGCCAGGCGTGCAGGGACCGTACGGCGTCGGGCATGCCCGGCACGAAGAGCACCTGTGGGCCCTCGGCGAGGTACTTCAGCGGGAGGTTGGTGTTGTTCTCGACCTTGCCCAGCTCGTTGGGTTGGGGTGAGCCGTCCTTGGCACGGGTGAAGTGGGTGCCCTCGACGCCGTAGTGGACGAGCTCCCACTCCTTCGAACCGAAGGGAGCGGCAAGGTGGTTGAGGACGCGCAACAGCAGCTCGACGCGTTCCTTCTTCGCCTTCTTCAGGATCGTGTAGCCGAAGGAGCGGCGGGCCGCCACGATGCCTCCCGGCTCTCCGCCGACGCTGTACGGGAGCGCCGCCTCCGGGGTGAGGAGCCCCTTGGAGTCGAGGAACTTGGGCAGATAGGCGCCGAAGCCGTCCTGCATCGAGCCGACGGTCCCGTTCAGCCAGAGGGTGACCAGGTCCGGCTGGGAGAGCGAGGTGGCGTCGGGGTGGTAGGAGCCGTTCTTGCGCAGCTGGGCCTGGTAGGCGACGGCGGCCTTGTAGCGTTCGTCGGTGTAGTTGGCGTGGAAGGTGCCGTCCTTGTCCACGGCCCAGCCCTGCGGGGCGTTGTGCGCGGCCGAGTGGTAGCCGTTGCCGAAGACGGATCCGGTGGCGGCGCCGAGCGCGTACTTCTTGCCGCCCGTGCCCTTCTTGGCGACGGTGGCGAAGTCCTCGGAGGTCCAGCTCTCCTTCATGCCCGCGTCGGTGAAGAAGTCCTGGTTGAGCCAGAGGGTGGAGCCGGGCAGCGGGCGCTCCAGCGGGATGCCGTAGATCCGGCCGCCGATGCGGCCCATGTCGCGCCAGGCATGGGTGGGGATGTTGGCCAGGTTCGGGTACTTCTTGACGCCGTCGCCGGACAGGAACGGGGTGAGGTCCTCGGCGCGGCGCTGGACGAACTGGGCCTCGCGGGGCAGGACGAACCCGGAGAAGATGTTGATGATGTCGGGCAGGTCGCCGGCGTCACCGGCCATGACGGTGCCCATCTTCTTCTGGTAGTCGGTCTGCGAGATGATCGTGTACTCGATCTTCACGCCGAGCGCCTTCTCGACGGCCGCCCAGAACTTGTTGGCCGATGCCTGCTTGGGCGGCACGCCGAACGACACCGACATGACCTTGATCGTCGAGCCGTCGCCCGGCTTGTCGGGGACGGCGGTCACCAGGTCGGAGGGGTACGCGGTGTACCCGGGCTGGACGCCCGCGTCGGTCGGCGCGAGGTCGGGCTTCGGGCCGGAGAACGGGACGTACGCGGGCCAGGGGGCCAGCTTCTTTCCCGCGTTGGAGACGTCGCCGTCGTCCGAGCCGCTGGAGCAGGCGGTCAGGGTGCCGGGGACGGCGAGCGCGGCTGTGCCGACCGCGATCGAGCGCAGCAGGGTGCGCCGGGACATGGAGGACATGGGGCGACCTTTCGTAGCGACTCTTGACGAAGTAGTCAGCTCTTGACGAGTAGTCAGATCGTGACGCGTAGTCAGCTCTTGATGGCGCCGGTGAGCACGCCCTTGGTGAAGTACTTCTGGAGGAAGGGGTAGACGAGCAGGATCGGCACCGTGGCGAGCACCAGCACGGCCATCTGCACGGTCTGCGGCGCGTTGACGGTGGCCTCGCCGGTGGTCGTGTCGGTGATCCCGGAACCGGCCACCACATAGGTGCGCAGCACCTGCTGGAGCGGCCAGTGGTCGCTCTCCAGGTAGAGGGAGGCGTAGAACCAGGAGTTCCAGTACGCCACCGCGTAGAAGAGGCCGACGACGGCGAGCGCCGCCTTCGACAGGGGCAGCACCACCGACCACAGCACGCGCCAGTCCCCGGCCCCGTCGAGCCGTGCCGCCTCGTACAGCTCTTCGGGGATGCCCTGGAAGAAACCGCGCAGGACGACCAGGTTGAAGACGTTGACGAGGACGGGCAGTACCAGTGACCCGTACGAGTCGAGCAGGCCGAGTTCCTTGACCACCAGGAAGCTCGGGATCATGCCCGGCGGGAAGAGGAAGGTGAACAGGACCAGCAGCAGGACGGGCTTGCCGCCGAAGACGCCGGGGCGGGACAGGGCGTAGGCGAGGGTGACCGTGCAGGCGAGGCTGAGCAGGGTGCCGAGGACGGTGACTCCCGCGCTGACGCCGAGGGCGTGGGTGACGATGCCGCCGTCGAGGATGTCCTCGTACGCCTTGAGGGTCGGGTCCGTCGGCCACAGCACCCAGCCGCCGTTCGCGATGACCTCGCGCTGGGAGGCGAGCGAGGTGGACAGGATCACGAGGAACGGCACACAGACCAGCAGGACGACGACGGCGAGGGCCAGCACCTTCGCGGCCTGGGTGGCGGGCTTCGGCTTCTCCATCCATCCGGGACGGGTCTGGGCGCTCACTTGTAGACCCCCTGTTCGCCGAGGCGGTGGGCGACCTTGTTGGCCGCGTAGACGAGCAGGGCGCCGACGACGCCCTTGAACAGGCCCGCGGCCGCGGCGAATCCGTAGTCGCCGCCGACGATGCCCTGGTAGTAGACGAAGGTGTCGATGATCTCGGCGGCCTCGGGGCCGACGGCGTCGCGCTGGAGCAGCATCTGCTCGAAGCCGACGGAGAGGATGTCGCCGAGCCGCATGATGAGCAGCAGGACGATGACCGGGCGGATCGCGGGCAGGGTGACGTGCCAGAAGCGCCGCCAGGGTCCGGCGCCGTCGATGGCGGCGGCCTCGTACTGCTGCTCGTCGACCTGCGAGAGCGCGGCGAGGAAGATGATGGTGCCCCAGCCGGCGTCCTTCCAGATCACCTGGGCGACGACGAGGGGCTGGAAGGCGTCGGGGTTGCCGATGATGTCGACGGTGCTCAGGCCCGCGTCGCCGAGGTAGCCGTTCACGAGGCCCGTGTCGCCGAGGACCTGCTGGAACAGGGCGACGACGATCACCCACGAGATGAAGTGCGGCAGGTACGCCACCGACTGCACGAACCGGCGGACGGTGCTCCAGGTGAGCGTGTGCAGCAGCAGGGCGAGTGCGAGCGGGACCGGGAAGTAGAAGACGATCTGGAGGAGCGCGATCCAGACGGTGTTGAGGGTCGCTTCCCAGAACTCCTCGTCCTCGAACATCCGCTGGAAGTTGCCGAGGCCGACCCACGGGCTGCCCCAGATGCCGTCGAAGGGCACGTAGTCCTTGAAGGCGATGACGTTGCCGGCGAGCGCGCCGTAGTGGAACACGAGGAAGTACGCGAGCCCGGGCAGCATGAGCAGGAACAGCGTCCGGCTCCTACGTTCATGTAAACCTTTTCGCTTGGTTCGAGCGCGGGTCGGGCGGTGCCGTGAAGGAGTCACCGGCGTCCTACCTGTGCGCTCCCGCAGCAACGCCGCCACGGAGCCTCCTCACCTCGGGGTGTCGGGTGAGGGGAAGTTAAAACGTTTTCAGAGCCGGGTCAACACTTCTGACAAGACTTGGAGTTGACGACCCGACAGCACTGCCACGATCTGTGGTGACACGACTCAACCCTCAAAGGGCACTTCAATGAAACGATTGAAGGAGGTGCCGCAAGGCGCCGGGACGATCCGGAATGGGAGGCGCGTACGTGAAATTCGTTCTCGAGGTCGAGCTGGACGGAGCGGACTGGAACGAGGGCACCACCGTGCAGGAGCTGAGCCGGATCCTGCGGTACTGGGGCGGCAACCTCCACCACTACGACCTCAACCCCGGGGACGGTTCGGCCGTGTACGACTCCGGCTACCGCGAGGTCGGACACTGGACCGTCGCGCCCGAATGATCCAGGGGCCGGCCGACGGCCCCACTCCGTCGGCC
>NZ_VJZC01000721.1 GCF_009377185.1 Streptomyces spongiae | reverse complement strand
GCCGTGGGGTCGTCCATACCGGTCGGGGAGAGGGATTCAGGCGTCACGATGGTCGCTCCGAAGCTGAAGTGGATCAGGTGTGTAAGGGGTGATGGCGGGACGGGACGGGCGCCGTCGCGGGGGTACCGGGGACAGGGACGGCGCATAAGGCACAGACGTACGCGGCTCGGGAGACTCGTACGGCCGTGCACCTCAGGAAACGCGTATGCGACTCATGGGACGTGAGGTGTCCGTACGACTCGGGGCCGGGGCGAAGCGGCCGTACGACTCGGGGACAGGTCGGAGCAGCCGCCCGGCTCGACCGGCCCCCGGCTCACGCGGGGGCCTTCGCCCTCGCCAGTGCGTGCAGGAAGCGCAGCAGTGTCATCAGGACGTCGCGGCTGGAGGCGCGGCGGCGCACGTCGCACTCCACAATGGGGATCTCCTTGGGCAGGTCGAGCGCCGAGCGGAGTTCCTCGGTGGGGTAGCGGGGGGCGTCCGGGAAGGTGTTGACGGCGATCACGAACGGCACGCCCCGCTCCTCCAGGCGCCCGATGACGTCGAAACTGACCTCCAGGCGGCGGGTGTCGAGCAGGACGACCGCGCCGAGGGCGCCCTCGAACAGGCCGTTCCACAGGAACCAGAAGCGCTCCTGGCCGGGGGTGCCGAAGAGGTAGAGCACGAGCTGGTCCGTGATGCTGATGCGGCCGAAGTCCATGGCCACGGTGGTGGCCGTCTTGGAGTCGGAGCCGTAGTTGTCGTCGACCCCGATGCCGGCCTGCGTCATGGTCTCCTCGGTCGTCAGCGGTCTGATCTCGCTGACGGAACCGACCATGGTGGTCTTGCCGACTCCGAAGCCGCCCACGATCACGATCTTCACCCCGGCCTCTGCCGTGTGCGGCAGGTGGTCCTCGGTCCGAGGGCCCGAGACGGGGTCAGAGCTTTTGAAGTCCATGCATCACCGCTTCGAGGAGGGAACGATCGGCCCGCGCCTGCCGGACGATCGGGGCGCGCGCCTGTACCAGTTCGGCCGCAAGCAACTCGGTGAGCAGGACGGTCACCACGCTGAACGGCAGGCTGAGGTAGGCCGAGATCTCGGCCACGGACAGGGGTGCCTGGCAGATCCGGAGCAGCGCCGACTGCTCCGGCGTGGCGGAAGGCGGCGGTTCGGCGCTCGCCACGATTAACGTCACGAGGTCGATCGGGGCACGCTCACCGTCCTCGACGGCCGCGCCCGTGATGATGTACAGCCGCTCGGGGTTCTTCGGCCGGGGGCCTTCCTGTGTGCCGTCACCCGTCGTCGGTGGGGGCGGGGGCTGTTGTTCCTTGGGTTGGCGCCGCTGCCGCTGTGGAGGCGTCATACGGTCTGCCCATTGCGCCGGGGCGGACTCGTCAGATGGGAGCCGATGCGGGCGACGAGGTCACGCATACGGTTGCTCATCATGCCGGGTTCCGCGACCGCGTTGGCGAGGACCGCGAGGTAGGCGTTGGGGCCCGCCTCCATCATGTAGAAGTAGCCGCCCTGGATCTCGATGATGACCACGCGCATCCGGCCGTCACCGGTGGCGATCTCGGTGGCGACGGCACCGGCGAGGCTCTGCAGGCCCGCGCAGGCGGCGGCGATGCGGTCGGCGGCGTCCGGGTCACCGCCGTAGCGGGCGATGCGCAGTCCGTCGGCGGAGAGCACCACGACCTGCTGGACGCCCGGTACTCCGTCGGCGAGATCCTTGAGCATCCAGTCGAAGTTGGCTCGTGGCATGGTCACTTGAGGTCCCCCTCCTCGTCGGCCTCCACGTGGGCCGGCTCGTTGTCAGTGGTGAACGTCGTCGGGTCGTCCGGGTTCCTGGTGAAGGCGTTCGGGTCCGGGTCGCCCTTGAGGCCGGCCCAGAACTCCTCGATCCACGCCCCGGGCGGCTCGATCTTCTCCGGCTCGGGCTCCCACACGGGCGTGGCGGCCCTCGCCGCCTCGGCGGCGGCCTCGGCGGCGTCGGCCTCGGCCATCCGCTGGCTGAGCGGGGTCGTCACCCGGCTGCGGCGCTGCGGCAGACCGTTGGCGGTCCACTCGGTGACAACGGGAACGTCGTCGTCCATGCTCGTCAGCGGGTCGGAGGAGGACGGGATGCGCGGTCCCGTGGTCGGGCGGCGCTTCTTCTGCGCGCGCTCGGGACCCTTGACGCCGTCGTTGTTCAGGGCGGGCAGGGCGGCGGCGCCGATGCCGTGGGCGAAGCTGGTGGCGGGCTCGTCGGTGAGCATGTCGCGTGGGACGACGAGGACGGCGCGGACGCCGCCGTACGCGGACTGCCGCAGCGAGACCTGCATGTTGAACATCGTCGAGAGGCGGCCCACGACGGCGAGGCCGAGGCGCGGGGTGCTGCCGAGTTCCTGGAAGTCGGTGCCCTCCTGGGCCCTGGCCAGCATGGTCTCGGCCTTGGTGCGGGACTCCTCGCTGAGGCTGACGCCGGCGTCCTCGATCTCGATGGCGACGCCGGTCTGTACCTCGATGGCGGTCACGTGCACCTTGGTCTGCGGCGGCGAGTAGCGGGTGGCGTTGTCGAGGAGTTCGGCCGCGGCGTGGATGAGCGGCTCGACGGACACGCCGGCGACGTTGACCTTGGCGATGGAGTGCAGCTCGATGCGGCGGTATTCGAGGATGCGGGACATGGCACCGCGCAGCACGCTGTAGAGCGGCACGGGCTCGGGCCACTGGCGGCCGGGTCCGCCGCCGCCGAGAATGGCGATGGAGTCGGCGAGGCGGCCGATCAGCGCGGTGCCGTGGTCGATGCGCAGCAGGTCGTCGAAGACGTCGGGATTGCGCCCGTGGTCCTCCTCCATCTCGCGGAGTTCCACGTTCTGCTGGTGCACGATCGCCTGAACGCGTCGTGCGATGTTGACGAAGGAGCGCTGCGAGGAGTCGCGGCGGGCGTCCTCGCGGTCGACGATGTCGAGGACCATGTGGATCAGCGAACGCTGCGACTCGGGCAGGTTGCTGTAGACGGGGTTCTCCGCGATGCCCAGGCGAATCACCTCTGAGGGGGAATCGCCGCCGTACAGCCGGTCCAGCATCGCGGGCAGGATCTCCCGGCCGAGGCGCAGGAACTGCTGGTCGTGGGATGAGACGCGGTGTTCCAGGTAGGCGGTCCGCTGCGTGGACTCGGCCCGGAGGGACCGGATCTGCCGACCGCGACGCACGACCTGGGACGCGACCGCGACGACCAGGACGGTCGTGATGGCTCCGCACCAGCCGACGGCGATCCGGGCCGGTCCCGTGACCAGGGCTGCTGCGGCGCCGGTTACCGCGGCCAACAGTATGGCGGGCGGCAACAGCACGCGCGCGTAGGGAAGTTCACGGCCACTGGGAGGCGGTTGAACACTCACCATGTATGCCCTCTGAGACGAATCGGCTGGGGTTCGGGGAGTTGCTGTGGTTCCCGGGAGTTCAAACTGGATCTTCGGTATTTTTGGGAACAAGCGCACGATTACATCTCAACTCGGTGCGCTGCGGGCGAGCTTAGTCCGACCGGGTCATCGCTGTGTCATATTCAGCAAGCACCTGAAACGGGCATGAGGACGGGAGTACGCTCGACTCCATTTATACGCTCAGTCGCTTGTCGAACACGTCGGGTAATCGCGAACGAGTGAACGGAATCGGCCCTGTTGAAGACGATCCGGTTTCAGGCTCCGACGATTCGGAGGGCCGCGTCCGCGGTGGCCTCGGCGAACACCGCGACCGGGCGCTCCGAGTCCGAGCGGTGGACGAGGATGACACCCTCGATCAGCCCGAACACCAGGTCCGTCCGCAGGTCCAGCTCACTCTTGGCGAGCCCGCCGCCCGTACGGGTCGCGGCGATCAACTGCCGGTAGGCGTCCTTGAGTTCGGCCCGTACGGCGTGGAATCCGGCGAAGCGATCGGCGCGCACCTCGGGCAGCAGGTAGAGCCCGCCGAGGTTGTGAGGACCGCCGCAGAGCAGCTCCACGTCGGTACGGCACAGCTCCCACAGCCGACCCTCGGCCGGGGCCGCGTCCTGGGCGAGGAGGTCGCGGGCCAGGGCCAGTGACGGCGTGACCGTGGACTCCAGGAGCTCGGCGAGGAGCTCCTCCTTGCCGGAGACGTAGTGGTACATGGACGCCTGCCGCATACCGGCTCGCTCGGCGACGGCCCTGGTGGTCGTGGCGGCGTACCCGCGCGTCGTGAACAACTCCGCGGCGGCCGCGAGCAGTTCGTCGCGCGGTGACAAGCCGGTCTCCGGCCGCTGTGCGGCCCGCGGCCTGCCTACGCGGCGTCCACCGGTGCTTCCCATGTGTTCGATCCTCGCATGGCCCTCCGGGGGTTGGCGGGTCGGTCTCGTCTGCCGGGTTGTCGTCGGCGGGCGGGTGCGGGTTCGTTGTGGCTTGTCGCGCCCACGCGGCGGAGCCGCACATCGACACAGCCCCGCGCCCCTTCGGGACGCCTCCACCCCGTGAGCTTTCGGTAACCGCGCGCTAACCTCCGGTACACGACCCCGACCAGACCCCACCCTAATTTCTGT